>NZ_CAMKXG010000090.1 GCF_946477055.1 Lonsdalea britannica
ATCTACACTATCCTCTTCGTCGGCAGCGTCAGATGTGTATAAGAGACAGCCTCCTGGTGCATCCGATGAACATTGATAATGCGGGCCACCGGTACGGCCTGTCGTCGCCGCAGTATCGGAATCACGCCAGAAGGGTCGATGGTTATCTCTCGCTGCGGTTGGCGGATTGGCTGTCGGCAGGCTATCAGGTGGTGGTGACCGCAGACCACGGTATGAACGATGACCGCAGCCACGGCGGTGTGCTGCCGGAGGAAAGGGAGGTCCCGCTGTTTGTCTTCGGCGATGCATTTTCCCTGGGAGATGCGTCGCTGCGTCAGACGGATCTGTGCGGGACGATCTGCGAGGTTCTGGGGGTTACGCATGATAAATCGTGCTGTTCGGCGCTGCTCGCTGACGCGGAGGGCGCGAGCCGATGAAGAAAAAAGGGTTGGCGATTGTCTGTTTAATACCGTTTGCCGTGTTTTTCATCGCCTTTCAGCTGGTGCCGCTCGGTTGGATTGCCGTCAACAGCTTCTATAGTGACATCAACGCCAGCTGGGGCTGGGATAACTATCGGGACATTCTGACATCACCGTTTTATCTCCAGGCGATTCGATTTTCTCTGGATATCTCGCTTTACTCCAGTCTCTACGGTTTATTGATCGCGCTCATCGGGAGTTACTCCCTAAGTCAGCTCCGCGACGGTAGACTGCATCGCGGCGTGATGGCTTTTACCAACATGACCAGCAATTTTGCCGGCGTACCGCTGGCGTTCGCTTTTGTGATTCTGCTCGGGCTGAACGGCTGTCTGACGCTGTTGCTGAAACAGCTGGGTTTCATGGAGACGTTCAACCTCTATTCCCGCTCCGGGCTGATTATCCTCTACACCTATTTTCAGATCCCGCTTGGCGTTCTCCTGCTGTATCCCGCGTTCGACGGTCTGAAAGCGGAATGGCGGGAGTCTGCGGCGCTGCTCGGCGCCGGACGTTATCGCTACTGGCGATATATCGGACTGCCTATCTTGATGCCAGCGCTGGTCGGCACCTTAGTGATCCTGCTCGCGAATGCGCTGGGCGCGTATGCCACCGTATATGCGCTGACCAACGGGAACTTCAATATCGTGCCCGTTCGTATCGCGGCGCTGGTCGCAGGGGATATCTCGCTGGATCCCAATCTTGGGAGTGCGCTGGCCATGCTGCTGGTGGTGTTGATGACGCTAATTACGGCGCTTCATCAGTGGCTGATTCGTCATAGCTACCTGAACGTGAAACGTTAACGCATCGTGGAGAACGGTTATGTCTCGCTCTGAACGCGTCTACCACCGTTTCGTGGTGGGTACGCTGCTGTTTGTTCTGGTGCTGCCGCTGGCGGCAACGCTGGTTTATGCCTTCGCCACCCAGTGGGGCGCCACCATCCTGCCAGAGGGTTTTACGCTGAAGTGGATGAAAAGTTTATGGATGGACCCGCGTTTTCTGACGGCGCTGTGGCACTCGTTATTGATCTGCGGCGCTTCGTTGCTGCTGTCGCTGGCGTTGATTCTGCCGGCGATGTTCGTCATCGCCTATCAGTTTCCTCGACTGGATGCGGTGATGAACGTCTTGATTTTGCTGCCCTTTGCCGTACCGCCCATCGTTTCTTCCGTGGGGCTGCTGCAACTGTACTCATCGGAGCCGCTGATGCTGACCGGCACACCGTGGATCCTCATCGGCTGCTATTTCACCATCGCGCTGCCGTTTATCTATCGCGCGATCACGAACAACCTACAGGCGATTAACCTGCGCGAGCTGATTGATGCCGCTCACCTGTTGGGGGCGAGTACCTGGCAGGCAGCATGGTGGGTGGTGCTGCCCAATCTGCGCAAAGGCGCGTTTATTGCCGTCCTGTTGTCTTTCTCCTTCCTGATCGGCGAGTTCGTGTTCGCCAATCTTCTGGTGGGGAGTCGTTACGAGACCCTGCAGGTCTACCTGTTCAATATGCGTAACGGCAGCGGACACTTCACCAGCGCGCTGGTGATCTCTTATTTCTTCGTCGTGCTGGTGGTGACGTGGCTGGCGAATTTGCTGAATAAAGACAAGGAATAAACATGGCCTATCTGCAAGTGTCGCAACTGAATAAAAGTTTCGGGTCGACCTCCGTTTTCAACCAGATCGACTTCATGGCCGAAGAGGGCGAATTCGTGACGCTGCTGGGCCCGAGTGGCTGCGGCAAATCCACGTTGCTGCGCTGCATTGCCGGTCTGACGCCGGTAGACAGCGGACAAATCCTGCTTCAGGGGCAGAATATCGTGCCGCTCTCACCTCAGAAGCGAGGAATTGGCATGGTCTTCCAGAGTTACGCGCTGTTCCCCAATATGACGGTAGAGGGTAACGTCGCGTTCGGGTTGAAGATGCAAAAATTGTCGAGTGATGAGGTGCATCGACGAGTGGCAGAGGTTCTGGCGCTGGTGGAACTCGAGACGTTCGCCCGGCGCTATCCGCATCAGCTTTCGGGTGGTCAGTGCCAGCGAGTGGCGCTGGCGCGATCGCTGGTGACGCGTCCGCGGCTGCTATTACTGGACGAACCGCTTTCCGCGCTGGATGCGCGTATTCGCCGCCATCTGCGAGATCAGATCCGCGCCATCCAGCGTGAGCTGAAGCTCACCGCGCTGTTTGTGACGCACGATCAGGAAGAGGCTTTGACGTTGTCCGATCGCATCGTCCTGATGAATAAAGGCGAAATTGTGCAAAATGGTAACGCGGCGCGATTGTATACTCAGCCAGTTAATGCATTCGCCGCCGGCTTCATTGGCAACTACAATCTGTTAAGCGCGGAACAGGCTTCGCAACTCACGGGGCAGATGTTTACGCAGCAGGTGGCGATTCGCCCTGAGTCGATCGCGCTGGTCAACCCGCCTCAGGGGGTGCCCGCGACTATCGTCGATCACAGCCTGCTCGGCAATGTGATCCGCTATCGGGTCAGGGTGCAGGGAATCGAACTGCAGGTGGATACACTCAACCGCACGATGGAACAGGCTTACGGTGAGGGCGCTCAGGTGGGGTTACTTCTCGATCTGGCGACCGTACAGGAGGTGGCCTGACGTTACCTTGAGCGGACAGAGAGTCTCACCAAGCCTAAATAAAACCCGTGGCTTCATCAGAAGGACGTTTTAAGGTTGATAGCCTGACCTGATTCGTCACGATTGACAGCACGCTGCCCCCGGTATTCTTCACCAACGAGAGGACGGTGACCAAACGGGGAAATCGGTTGTTCGTTTTTCTGGCATATGACGTATTTTGGCTACATCACTGGCGATAGGGAACGGTTGATCGCTGAATGTTAAGGAGCTCTCTGTTTTGTTGATATTGCTGCATTTGTTGTCCGCCGTGTCGCTGCTGGTGTGGGGGACGCATATTGTCCGCACCGGGATCATGCGAGTGTATGGCGCAGGACTGCGTCGTATGCTCAGCAAGAACGTCAGCCACAAACCGCTGGCTTTTATGGCGGGAATTGTGGTCACGGCGTTGGTGCAAAGCAGCAACGCCACCATGTTGCTGGTCACGTCGTTTGTCTCGCAGGGCCTGATTGCCTTGGCCCCCGGTCTGGTGATTATGCTGGGCGCGGACGTCGGGACCGCCCTGATGGTGCGAATTCTGACCTTCGACCTCTCATGGCTCTCTCCGCTGCTGATATTCAGCGGCGTCTCGCTGTTCCTCAGTCGTAAACAGGCCCGCGTCGGACAGATGGGGCGTGTCTTGATCGGCCTCGGACTGATCCTGCTGGCGCTGGAGCTGATTGTGAATGCCGCAACGCCGATAACGCAGGCGGCCGGGGTCAAAGTGCTCTTTTCTTCACTAACGGGCGACATCTTGCTGGATGCCCTGATTGGCGCGTTGTTCGCCATCGTCAGCTATTCCAGCCTGGCGGCCGTCTTGCTGACTGCGACGCTGACGGCGACCAGCGTGATCTCGCTGAAGGTCGCACTGTGTCTGGTGGTCGGGGCCAATTTGGGCAGCGGAATGCTGGCGATGATCAATGCCAGTAAACAAAGCATTGATGGTCGCCGGGTCGCTCTGGGGAGCCTGCTGTTCAAACTGGTGGGTTGCGTCGTGGTGCTGCCGTTTGTCGAGATGCTGGCGGTGGAGATGGAAAAGCTGCCCGTCAGCACAGAGAATTTGGTCATCTACTTCCACGTGGTCTACAACCTGCTGCGTTGCCTGCTCATGTTGCCGATGACCGGACGAATGGCGGAATGGTGTCAGGTGCTGCTGCGCGATAATCAGGAGGAGGATCCGCGGCTGCGTCCGCGACATCTGGATCTCAGCGTATTGGATACCCCGGCGCTGGCGCTGGCCAACGCCGCTCGGGAGACGCTGCGGATGGGGGACATTGTGGAAAACATGCTGATCCTCACCCACGAGATGATGCACGGCAACTATTTGCAGGAGAAAACCATACGTCGGTTGGATGACGATGTGGACGTGCTCTATACCGGTATCAAGCTCTATCTGGCGAGGATGGCGAAAGAGGATCTCGGTGAAAGCGACTCTCGCCGATGGGCCGAGGTTATCGAGGTCACCATGAATCTGGAGCAGGCGGGCGATATTCTGGAAAAAATGGCCGGGGATATTCGCGCCAAGGCGCAGGCATCGCGCCGGGCGTTCTCCGCCGAGGGGCAAGAGGAGCTGGACGCGCTCTATTCCCGACTCCTCGATAACCTGCGCCTGAGCCAGACCGTGTTCTTCAACAACGACATCGCCAGCGCGAAACGTCTGCGTCGCTCCAAGCATCGCTTCCGTATTATGGATCGCCGTTTTGCTCATGCGCACGTCGAGCGTTTGCGCCAGAAGAATGTGCAGAGTCTGGAAACTAGTTCACTGCATTTGGGGCTGTTAGGGGATATGAAGCGTCTGAACTCGCTGTTCTGTTCGGTAGCTTACAGCGTGCTGGAGCTGGACGATCAGGACGATGAAGAGCGCGACGTCGTCGAAGCCAACTAACAACAGGGGCGTCACTCGATGGCGGTTAACATGACGGCGGGATAACGGGGCTTCGCGGGGAGGTGTCGAAGCCCCAGAGATGAGACGGCAGCGTTAGTGGTGTGAACTGTCGTTACAGCCACAGCCCCAGTTTTTCAGCTTGCTGGTCTTCCCGATGCCGGGATTGAGCGTGTTGGTCGGATCGTTCTGCTGATAGAACGCCTTCAGCTGCGGTTTGGCCTGATAAAGATGGCCGACATTGTGCTCAGCAGGGTATTCGGCGCCACGTTTATCCAGCAGTTCCAGCATTTTCTCCTTCAGCTTGTGGGTATCGACGCCTTTTTTCACGATGTAATCCTGATGGAACACGTGGCACATGAAGTGTCCGTAATAGAGGCGATGCACCAGCTGATCGCTGATTTCCGGCGGCAGATGCTCAAACCACTCCCGGTCGTTACGGCGCAGGGCGATATCCAGCGGCAGGATATTCTCCACCTCGCGGCTATGCACGGCGTGATAGCGAATAGCGGCTCCGGCCGCGGCGAACCGATGTAAGAACGCTTTGTTGCCTTCCTCAGGCGTACAAGCAAAAAACTCGCCGTCCGCCTCGCGGAAATAGTTTTCCAACCAGCGATGCGCCTCTTCAATGCCATCTCCCGCCATTTTTAACATCAGGTGATGCTCATAGCGGTCGCGATAGGCCCGCATCCGCTCAGGTAGCTGGGAGGGCAGCAAACGGCTCAGCAGCTGCATGGTGCGATCCACCAAATGCGACGGCAGGAACGGAATTTTATCGAAAATGGCGTCCATTCGGCCTTTGAGGTTGAAGAACAGGGGCATTTTGTCGGTGCCCAGCTTGTCGATCATCACGAAGGTGTCTTTGCCATAGACCTCAGCCATGTTGAACATATCCCGGTGCAGATACTCTCCGGCCACAGGCAGATGAGTAAACTGCGCCAGAATATGGCGACGCAGCTCGGTCAGCACCTCCGGCTGATTGGTACCGATATAGAACACCTGTTGAGATTCTTGTGCCGGGAACGTATCTAGTCGCACGGCAAAGATGGCCAGTTTACCGGCGCAGCCTGCGGCCTCGAACAGACGGCGTTCGTCGGCGTTGAATCGGGAAGGGGTATCCGCATCCACATCGCGGACGCGGTCGGCGTATTCGTGGTCGGACGCCTGTCGCTCATCGTTGACCACGTCCGCCTCGGTGTATTGTCGTTGTTCCAGACGAATCAGAATTTGCTCCGGCGTCTCTCCCAAATTAATGCCCAGATGATTGACCAGCTCTACCTTGCCCTGATCGTTTACGCGGCCGTACAGCGCCATCTCGGTGTAAGCCGGACCGCGATGCACCAGCGAACCGCCGGAGTTATTGCAGATCCCCCCGATGACTGACGCGCCGATACACGAAGAACCGATGACCGAGTGCGGCTCGCGCCCTAATGGCTTCAGCACGCGCTCCAGATGCCAAAGGGTACTGCCGGGCAGCGCGACGACTTGCCGTCCCTGATCCAACAGCTGCACCTTATCGAGCCTCAGTGTGCTGATGATAACGATTTCACGGTCGTAGCCATCGCCGCTGGGGGTTGAACCCTCGGTCAGACCGGTATTGGCCGCCTGCATTATGACAATACGATCGGCTTCTACGCTGGCTTTAAAGACTTTCCATTGTTCCAGCAGCGAGCCGGGAAAGACGACCGCCAGCGCATCCCCTTGGCCGGAGCGGAATCCCTTTCGATAGCGTTCGGTTTTGCGCGCGTCGGTGAGGATATGGGATTTGCCGACGATGCGGGTGAGGGTGTCGATGAGGTCCTGGGCGTTTACGCTAAACGTAATTGAAGTTGCATGATCCTGCATGAGCATCTGTCCTGTTAATTAATCTTATGATTTCTTTAAAAAGGATAGTGCTTATTCAGAATTTTGCGCGTATCCCCAGCGCGCTCGGTGAGCTATTGTATTGGCCGTTCACACGGAGGGTTGGGGCTGTTTTTTAACTGCTCCCATACGTGAATAACATGTTAATGGATAAGTTAAATTCATCTAATTATCACCACAGAAATGTTGTGCTTCGATGGCATACTGGACGACTGCAATTGAGCGTGTGGAGAAAGCGCGAAGGGGGTGAAATGGGCCGCCATATTGTGTAAACGTTTTCTTATCTGTGCCTGTGATTGGCTTGAGCAAATGTTCAATGTTTACTTCGCCGTGCCGATAAGACAAAAACCCCAGGCCAGAGTTTATGTTTCCCGTCATTTCTGGTTTTCCTGATGAAGACCCCTGACATAAGCACTGTCGGTGACCGGCCATAACGGCGGCGCAAATATCCATTCGTGTACCCATGCAGTTAACCTGGTGCCTAGGGCTGCTTAAAAATAGAGATTGCTGCAGATGGACTTATCGCAAAAGGAACGGATAACCCGTCTGCATGGAGGATATATCAATGAAGATGGAAGGTCCGGTCGCTGATTACTATCACATATTGCTACCAGCTTTGGAGCAGACGATGTTAGCCGTCGTCCTGATTGATGAGTGCGACCGCGTCCTGTTTTTTAATGCGGCCGCAGAAAGACTGTGGGGATACTCTCGCGACGACGTGCTTGGACAACACATGCGCCCGCTGTTGCCCAAGGCCATGCGGGAGGTGCATACCCGCTACATTCGCAGAAACCGCCAGGGAAATGCACCTCGAGCGGAAGCGATGAGCCGCGATATCCTCATGGAAAAACGGGATGGACAACAGCTATGGGCGAAGTTCTTCCTGTCTAAAGTCGATGTTGATGGGCGCATTCATTTCATGGCGATCGCGCGTGATGTCACGGACGAGGTCGCCCGTCGGGAAGAAACCCGACTGCTGTTGCTGGCGATCAACAACACTGATCGCGTCGTTTGCGTGTTGGACGCGTCTCGACGGATCGTTCAAATCAACCGGGCATTCACCTCCTTGTTTGGCTATACGGCCGAAGAGTCCATCGGAAAAGGGCCCAGCGAACTGCTGGCAAGCCCACGCACAGATGAAACGTTACTGGACAAACTGCGCACGAAAACCCAGGACTGGCTGGGCGTGCACGGCGACATCCTGACGCTGACCAAAGACGGCCGAGACGTTTGGGTGCGCTTCTCCGTCAATCCTATTGTTGACGAGCGAAACAACGAGCTTATTAAAAACTATGTGGTCGTGTTATCGGATGTCACTGAGGAACGTCTGATTCAGGATTTGGAGCGCGATGCGCTGGAGGCGTTGACCAGCAGTTTATCGTTCAATGAACTCGGTAATTTCCTATGCCGCCGCATCGAAACGATTGTGCCCGATGTGCTGGTGTCCGTCTGTCGGGTGGAAGACAACAAATTGCGTCCCTGGGCCGCGCCCAGTTTTCACGACTCTTACGGGCCTGACTGGGAGGGCGTCGCGATAGGCGAGGGCGTCGCGGGTTGCGGTACGGCCGCGTTCAGAGGCGAACAGGTGATGGTGGATGACATCGAAACCGATCCCCTGTGGGCGCCCTATAAACATAAAATGTTGCCGCATGGCCTGCGCGCCTGCTGGACCTATCCTATCAAGCAGCGTGACGGCCGGGTGCTCGGGACTTTCGCTTTCTATTTTCGGCAAGGTACAAAACCCAATACCTTCCTTGAACATATCGCCGACGCGAGTATTCACCTGTGTACCTTGGCGATAGAGCGGGAAGAAAACCGTCAGCAGATGGCTCGCGTCGTCAGATTTGATGCGCTTACCGGCTTACCGAATCGCAGCTACATGCATTGCCATGTGGACGATTTGCTCGCCTCATCCAGCCAGAAGATTGGCTTTTTCAATCTGGATCTGGACCATTTCAAAGATATCAACGATATGTTTGGCCATGCGGCGGGCGATCAAGTGCTGGTGGCGATGGCGAACCGATTGCAGTCGTGGATCCGTTCGGACGAGTTCATCAGCCGCACTGAGACCGACCAGTTCGTCATCGTCATGCCGAATTTTGACGTTACGCGGGCATCGGCGCTGGCAAGTCAGGTGCTCAGCATTGTAAGAGATCCGATCAAAATCAGCGGTCATAGACTGAGCTTGTCGGCCAGTCTCGGTATCAGCCAGTATCCCGAAGGCGGCACCACGCGAGAAGTGCTGCTGACGAATGCCATGAATGCCATGTACAAGGCCAAAAAGTCTGGCGGCAACGTCTTCCGATTTTTCAGCGCTGAAATGAACGTACTGGCCCGCGAGCGATTGTTGCTCGGCGCCGCGCTCAAGTCTGCCGTGGCGCATCGGCAACTGCATCTGCACTATCAGCCTCAGGTATGTACGCGCAGCGGAAAACTGTTTGGCGTCGAGGCGTTGGCCCGCTGGCATCACCCCGAATTCGGCGATGTGCCGCCCGATCGGTTTATCCGTCTGGCTGAGGATATCGGCGAGATTGACAGCATCGGTCGCTGGGCGTTGGAAGAGGCGTGCCGGCAGATGGCCGCGTGGCGGGCGGAAGGCATTCGTGTACCGGTGGTGTCGGTGAACCTCTCTTCGTATAACTTCAATCATCCGGATCTTCCAGCGTATGTGTCTCGCCAGCTGCAAACCTACGGGCTCGCGGGGTCGAACCTGACCATCGAGATCACAGAGAGCCTGATGATGTCGCTGACAGATGAAACGCTGGATATTCTTAACCGCATACGTGCGTTGGGCGTGGGACTGTCAGTGGATGACTTTGGTACCGGTTTTTCCAGCCTGTCCAGCCTCGCCAACCTTCCGGTCACGGAAGTCAAAATCGATCGCAGTTTCATCGACCAGTGCGGAAAGCAAAACCGGCTGCGTTCGGTGGTGCATGCCGTCATTGGTATCGGACGTAGTCTGGATTTGATGGTGGTGGCTGAAGGGGTGGAAACGGAAGAACAGCGCCGATTGCTGATTGCGCTGGATTGCCCGGTAGTACAGGGCTATTTGTTCTCGAAACCGCTGCCGCCGAACGCTTTGAACCAATGGATGGCGTCTTCAAGCCCGAGTAAGCAGCATTAAACTGAGGTAATTTGGGGTCTGCGGGGCGAAATTCGGAGTCTGAGTGAGTACATCGGTGTTCACTTACTAGCTGAGACTTTCAAGAACCCGTCACCAATGCATTGAAACGAACACCCGGTTTGACCGGGTGTTCGTTTTTTGAGGTTATAAAGCTTCTTGCTCAGCCATCATAAGCGCCAGATCGACAAGCCGATTTGAAAATCCCCACTCGTTGTCATACCAGGCAAGAATTTTGACCATGTTGCCGCCAATCGCCAGAGTCGAGAGCCCATCAATAATGGATGAACGCGGGTCGCCCTGATAATCACTGGAAACCAACGGTTCGTCGCTATACCCCAGGATGCCCTGCAACGGGCCGGAAGCCGCCGCTTCGCGGAATGCATTATTCACGTCCTCCGCGGTCACATCCCGTTCCAGCGTCACGGTGAGATCGACGATCGACACCACCGGGACAGGTACTCTCAGCGAGTAGCCGGTCAATCGTCCATCCAGCTCGGGGATTACCTTGCCCAGCGCTTTAGCGGCACCGCTGGAGTAAGGCACAATCGACAGCGCCGCGGCCCGCGCACCCCGTAGATCTTTTTCCGGTTGATCGTGTAATACCTGACTATTGGTATAAGCATGCGTGGTGTTCATCAACCCGTGTTTGATGCCAAAACGCTGGTGAAGAACCTGAGCGGCAGGCGCCAGCCCGTTGGTGGTGCAGCTGCCGTTGCTGACCACATAGTGTTTTTGCGGGTCGTACAGCGTATCGTTAACGCCCATCACCACGGTTAAATCGTCATTTTTTCCCGGCGCGGAGATGATGACGCGTTTGGCGCCGCCGCTTTCAATATGCACAGCAGCTTTATCGCGTTCGGTGAAGAAGCCGGTTGCTTCAATCACGATATCGACGTCCACATCACGCCAGGGAATGCGAGCCGGATCGCGCTCACTAAATACGACAATGGGCTGACCATCGACCAGCAACTGTTTCTCGTCCGCTTCGACGGTGACGGGCAGCGTGCCCAGCAGCGAGTCGTACTTCAATAAATGAGCCAGCGTTTTGCTGTCGGTCAGATCGTTGATTGCTACAATCTGGATATTAGGATTGTTCAGTGCCGCACGTAACACGTTGCGTCCGATTCTACCGAAACCATTAATACCGACCTTAACCATGATGAACTCCTTAGTATTTGTGTCTGGAGTCACTCTAGGTCGTGAGGGGTTTGGCGTAAATGACAAATAAGGATCATTTTACGCCATATTCCGGCAGTGAAAGCGTTCGCGGTACTCTCCGGGCGTCAGGTGCAGCTGTTTTTCAAAACTACGACGAAGATTAATGCTGCTGCCAAATCCGGTTTGCTGCGCGATTTTGTCTAATGTATCGCGCGTTTGCTCCAGCTGTTGCCGTGCGGCCGCAAGGCGTGCTTCAGCGACATAACGGGCAGGGGAGGCGCCGATATCACGGGTAAACACGCGGGTAAAATTACGCGGGCTCATCGCGGCTTTTTCCGCAAGTTTTTCCACACAGAGGTCCGCCGCGATGTTTTCCAGTATCCACGTCTGTAGTTCGCTCATCGGTCCTGACGCGAGAGAGGGGGGGAGAATGTAGCGACTAAACTGTAACTGACCGCCTGGCCGGCTAAGGTACATCACAAAATCCTGCGCGATATCGCGAGCCAGGCTGAAACCGTAATCCTCTTCGACCAGCGCCAGCGTGAGGTCAAAGCCGGAACTGACTCCGCCTGACGTCCAAACAGGTCCATCCTGAATATACAGCGGGCCGCCTTCGACCTTAATTTCAGGGAACGTCGATTGCAAAGTATCGAGTAATTTCCAGTGCGTCGTCGCTCGCCGCCCATCCAGCAAGCCGGCTTCAGCCAACAGCATGGCTCCGCTACAGATAGAGACGACGCGACGCGCATGAGGAGCGGCAAGACGGACCCAGTCGGCGACGGCGGTGCCTTCCTGAGCATTTTGACCATGACCGGTAATAAGAATGGTATCGCGTGGCTCTCGAGGGTCCAGCTCATGAAGACGGTGATCGGCCAGCAGATTCAATCCGGACCGGCCGTGGATCACCTGATGCGTTTGCGTTGTCGCGATATCAATATGATAACGCGGGTGATCCAAGCCTTCTGCGTGCAACCGATTGGCCTGCATGAGGATGTCGGCAATACCGGTAGACTCGAATAAAATGCCGCCGTCGGGGACGATGATGAGGATTTTTTTCATGTCCTAAAAAGTATACTTTTGACAGGGTAAGTCAATAATTTAGAAGCTGTGCATATTTTTAACTGTAAATACATACAGGTTGGCTTTATGATACACTTGGTCGTTGAGATTTATGCTGGAACTAGGACAGTATTTTAACTGTCTCTTATACACATCTGACGCTGCCGACGAAGAGGATAGTGTAGA
>NZ_CAMKXG010000091.1 GCF_946477055.1 Lonsdalea britannica
CCATCGGCATCGATATCGACCCGCAGGCCATTCAGGCCAGCCGCGATAATGCCCAGCGCAACGGCGTGTCTGAGCGTCTGGAGCTGTATCTGCCGAAAGACCAGCCGGAAGCACTGTCCGCCGACGTGGTCGTCGCCAACATTCTGGCAGGTCCGCTGCGGGAACTCGCTCCCCTGATCGGCGACTTGCCCAAAGCGGGCGGTCATCTCGGCCTCTCAGGCGTGCTGGCGACACAGGCCGCCAATGTATCAGAAGCCTATCAGGAGAAATTCGAGCTCGATCCTGTGGCGGAAAAAGAAGAGTGGTGCAGGATCACCGGTATCAGAAAAGCGCACTAAACGCGCCTGAGCAAACGGCGGAACGCCATTCTGTGCGTTCCGTTTCTCTATGGCTCCCCTGCCCTCAGT
The DNA here is from genome assembly GCF_946477055.1 of Lonsdalea britannica. Taxonomy (GTDB): domain Bacteria; phylum Pseudomonadota; class Gammaproteobacteria; order Enterobacterales; family Enterobacteriaceae; genus Lonsdalea; species Lonsdalea britannica_A. Next base: position 408 of record NZ_CAMKXG010000091.1, read on the forward strand.
TCCACCACACGCGGCATGACGCTATTTAATGACAAAAGGAATATTGCAGTGATTCATGGCTACCTTAAATCCATTTTGCTGGCGGCAGTTTTTTTCGCCGCCGGTGTATTCGCCGCTAATGCGAGCTATCCGTTGAGCGATATCGACTTATCGCAGGCGCGGGCCGGTTTTCAAACTGAGCTCATCAAAGATACGCTGGAACGCGACGGCGAGGCGGAGACGCCACCTGCCGAGCTGTTCAAGACCATACATTACCCGTCGCCCGTGGGCGATCTGGTCGCCTATCTGACGCCCGATCCCAAGGATGGCAAACGGCACCCGGCCGTGTTGTGGGCCCACGGCGGCTATGGCGGTATAGGAAGCTTCCTTTGGGAACCTCAGGACGCCGATAACGATCAGAGCGGTCGCGCTTTCCCCGAGGCCGGGATCATTACGATGATGCCAAGCTGGCGCGGTGAAAACGACAATCCCGGCAAGTTCGAGATGTTTTACGGCGAGATAAACGATTTACATGCCGCCAGAGATTATCTGGCTAAACTTCCTTACGTGGATCCCGACCGCATATATCTGGTCGGCCACAGCACCGGAGGGACGTTAACGCTTTTGGGAAACGAGTACCAAAACGGTTTCCGCGCGGCGTTTTCACTCGGGGGCGTGCCCGATTTAAAACAACGGTTAAGCCTGGGTCCGACCTCCACCGGTCCGTCATTCAACACCCAGAATCCGCGTGAGTTTTACCTGCGCTCGCCTCGCACTTTTATCACGCACCTCAAATCGCCGACTTACTATTTTGAAGGCAGCGATAATTACTGGGAATATTCATTGCCCCAGATGGAGAAGGATGCGCAAAACGCGGGCGTTCCCTTTCATGCCTATAGCGTGCCGCGCGGCGACCACTTTTCTATCATCCTGCCGGTCACTCGCCTTATTGCCCAAAAAATTCTGCGCGATACCGGAGCACAGCCACACATCGACTTTTCCCCCGCTGACATCGAACATATCAGCCGGGAAATTGACGCGGTGGTCGACGAAACCGATGAAGAATAGGAACCTGTCGCAACGGCCATAACCGAAAACAGGAGCAATCAAACACCGTCATCAGACCGATAGATTGCTCCTCATTAGGCCGAATATGGTGCATTTTTCACTACCAATTGCCTTCATTGCCCCACGAATCGCTCCCTGACAGCGTCCCATCGCGTTCTTTTCACTTCTAATCGGCCTTTGTCGGCGGTGTGGCCCGTCGATAGCGATATGGCATAACCACATGATATGTATAGGTAAAATGAAAACTTCTTTAGATGAAACATCATTTTATTGATCTGTTACGCGTAATTGCTCAAAGTTTGGCCTTTCCTATCGCGTGAAAAATGCGTAATATACGCGCCCTTGCAGACACAGTATGGTCACTCTTTGTCTATGCACATTGGACAATTTCAGCTTCCCAATCGTTTGATAGCCGCCCCGATGGCCGGTATTAGCGATCGCCCATTCAGAGCACTCTGTCACATGATGGGCGCTGGAATGACGGTGTCCGAAATGCTCTCTTCCAATCCGGAAGTGTGGCGTTCGGATAAGTCCCGCTTGCGCATGGTGCATAGCGATGAACCTGGTATCAGAGCCGTGCAGATTGCCGGCAGCGATCCGGGGGAGATGGCCGCGGCCGCCAGCATCAATGCTGAGTTCGGCGCGCAGATCATCGACATCAATATGGGATGTCCAGCCAAGAAGGTGAACCGCAAGATGGCGGGGTCTGCATTACTGCAGCATCCTGATCTGGTGAAACAGATTCTGACGGCGGTGGTGGAAGCGGTAGACGTACCGGTGACACTGAAAATTCGTACGGGCTGGTCTCCAGAGCACCGCAACTGTGTACAAATTGCCAGATTGGCTGAAGATTGTGGTATCCAGGCCCTCACCATCCATGGACGAACACGTACGTGCTTGTTCAATGGCGAGGCCGAGTACGACAGCATTCGGACAGTTAAGCAGGCCGTCGGCATTCCCATCATTGCGAATGGCGACATTACTGACCCGCATAAAGCCAGAGCGGTTCTTGATTACACCGGGGCCGATGCCCTGATGATAGGACGGGCCGCTCAGGGAAGACCCTGGATCTTTCGGGAAATCCAGCATTATCTGGACACAGGGGAGCTGCTTCCACCCTTGCCACTGGCAGAGGTTAAGCGCTTGCTGATCGGGCACATACGGGAATTGCATGACTTTTATGGTCAAGGCAAGGGATTCCGTATCGCTCGTAAGCACGTTTCCTGGTATCTCCAGGAACATGCCCCGGACGACCAGTTTAGGCGCACATTCAACGCCATTGAGGATGCCAGCGAACAGCTGGAGGCGTTGGAGGCATATTTTGAAAATCTTGCGTAAACAGAAAAAGAGCTGACAGAACTATGTTCGAACAACGCGTGAATTCTGACGTACTGACCGTTTCCACCGTAAACTCTCAGGCTCAGGTAACCCAAAAACCCCTGCGCGACTCGGTTAAACAGGCACTGAAGAACTATTTTGCTCAACTGAACGGTCAGGATGTAAATGACTTGTATGAGCTGGTACTGGCTGAAGTTGAGCAACCACTGTTGGACATGGTGATGCAATACACTCGCGGTAACCAGACCCGTGCAGCACTGATGATGGGTATCAACCGCGGCACTTTGCGTAAGAAACTGAAAAAATACGGCATGAACTGATCACGTTCAGCATCCGTGTTTCACAAGGCGTTGATGAGCAATCATCAACGCCTTTTTTGTGTCCGTTTTCCGCCGGACTGCCCCGCGCTTTGCCATAATGACGTCATCTGCGTGGCGCTAAGCGTCGACCGATAGGTTGAAGATGAGATGCCACAACACGCCATGAACAAGGCAACTGACCGGGAGCGACAACCGATGGAAAACAAGTTCACTCAGGCTGGCGACTTTAACGAGACGCGCTTTTGGACCAAGATCGTCGGCTACGCCAAAAAGGCCGGGAGCGAGGTGATTGAGAAAGCGCTATGGCTCTACTTCGCGGCGCAACGACCTGATACGCCCGTCTGGGCCAAAACCACCATCTACGCCGCTTTGGCTTATTTCGTGCTGCCTGTAGACGCGATTCCGGATGCGCTGCCGGTGGTAGGATTTACCGACGATTTGGGCGTTTTAGCGGGCGCGCTAGGCACCGTCAGCCTGTATATCAACGATGAGGTCAAACAGCAGACGCGCGATAAACTCGCCGATTGGTTCGATTGAGCATCAGCGCCGAGATAGTCGGATTCACAAGAAGCGATGATGAAGCGCGGGAAGAAACAAGGCGGGGTAAGGCGTGCCGGAGAGGCGCTCCGGCACGCGCTAGCATTAATGCTGCAGGGCGCTGTTGAGAATAATCGAGGTGATTACGCCTGTTGCCGCTGCAATCAGCACGTAGTTGCCATCGATATAGGCCCAATGCTGGCCTGACGGCGGCTGTCTCAAACCGCGAGTGCGCCAGTCGTTGACACGATAGTCATTGCCGCGGTAACGGCTCGGAGCCGGTTTGCCCCTTCTGAAGTCGTGCCCATTGGAAACGAAGTGGTCACGGTCGCCGCCACGCTGTACGTGAGCCTGCTGCCGACCCGGTTCGCCATGGCCGCCGCGGTTAGGCTGACCGCCAGGATGACCATCGCGTCCGCCATGCTGTTGGCTTCCCGGCCCCTGCTGCCATTGCTTCCCATCCTGATGATCCGGACCTGCTGCAAAAGAGACGGTTGAGAGCAGGCTACTTGCGGTAAATACCGTCATTACCATTGCCAACGTAATTTTTTTCATAACTGACTTCCTCGAATGGTCCTGCCTTATAGTAAGCAGATTACACAGCACTATCGTCCACACTACGGCAGTCTTGAATAACGAAATGTCTTAATTCGTGCTTTCTTAACTAGTTTTACCCTGTTTATCGAATTCTTAACACATCAGTACGTCCACGCGTCATTTTCACCCTTTCGCACCGCTCAAAGTTCATACGGACAATGTAGTCGATGAAAATTTCCTCCGAGATCCGCACGTCGGCCAACGTGAAATTCCCTCAATAATGATGAGGGAATTTCATCTAATAGGGGGATTAGTTCCATGATAATCTCTGTCGACTAAAATAATTAAGAAGGGATTTATATTCATGACAACCATTCAGACGCAACGCGCCCCATTCCGTGCCGACGTAGTAGGGAGCTATCTTCGTCCTCAGTATCTGCATGATGCCAGAGCACAATTTACCCAGGGTCACCTTTCCGCCGAAGAGTTGCAGGCCGTTGAAGACAAGGCCATCACTGAGCTGGTCGAAAAACAGAAAGCAGCCGGTTTGCAGGTTATTACCGACGGTGAATTTCGTCGCAGCTGGTGGCACCTCGACTTCATGTGGGGCCTGAACGGCGTGGAGAAAACCATCATCGCCAAAGGCTACGCGTTTGCTGACAAGGAAACCCGTCCGGAAACTGCGCGCCTTTCCGGTAAGATCTCCGGTGAGAACCATCCGTTCATCGAACATTTCAAGTTCCTGCTTCAATTCGCAGAGCCGAGTGTCACGCCGCGACTGACCGTTCCGTCCGCCGCACAGTTCCTGGCCGAGCTGCAGCGTCCCGACAACAAAGCCAAGACGCTGGAGTTTTACCCGACTGAAGAAGCGCTGGTGCAGGATATCGCCAACGCCTACCGGACCTTTATCAAAGAACTGTATGCCGCGGGTTGCCGCAATCTGCAGCTGGATGACTGCACCTGGGGCATGCTGGTCGACCCGAAATTTGCGGGCGGCGGCGGTGCCGATACGCCGAACTCTACGAGCTGCGGCTGTGGTCATCACGCAGAACCGGTCGAAGGCAGCAAAGTCCACACGCTGGCCGAGCTGTATCTGAAGGTCAATAACGCAAGCGTAGAAGGCGTGCCGGAAGATCTGGTGCTGACGACGCACGTATGCCGTGGCAACTATGCCTCTTCCTGGGCCGCCAGCGGCGGTTACCAGCCGGTCGCAAGCGTGCTGTTCGCCCGTGAAAATGTCTCTGCTTACTATCTGGAGTTCGATACCGAACGCGCCGGCGACTTCTCTCCGCTGGCTCAGGTGTCAGGCGATAAGCAGGTTGTTCTGGGACTGATCTCCTCCAAGTTCGGCGAACTGGAAGATAAACAGGCAGTGATTGATCGCATCAAGGAAGCGACCCAATTCGTACCGCTGGAACGTCTGTGCCTCAGCACTCAGTGCGGTTTTGCCTCGACGGAAGAAGGCAACGAGATCACCGAAGCGCAGCAGTGGGCGAAAATCGCGTTGGTCAAAGAGATCGCTGACGCCGTCTGGGGTTAACAGGCAACCATCGCCATCACACCAGGATCGAAGGGACGGGGTTATCCGTCCCTTTTTCTTGATTTCCCCGCTCTCCACACCAACACCGCCCTCCATTGTGGAAAAAACCGCCACAGCCCACTATATTTATGCTTTGTTGCTATAAACCATCACCTTATGTGATTAGCAATGCGTGGTGATATCACGTAGATTCTCGCCGCTCGGCCTCATCAACATGTAGGTTGTTATCTCCCCCCGTCTTTGTAGGAACCACGATGAAAAAAATCAGCGTTGCATTACTGACTGGCGCGTTACTTGTCACCAGTGCTCTGGTACAGGCGCAGGACGATCTCAGCACCATCAAGGCTGCGGGCGTCATCAAATTCGGCACGGAAGGGACCTATGCGCCCTACACCTATCACAATAAATCGGGAAAATTGGTCGGTTTTGATGTGGAAATAGGCCGTGCGGTGGCCGAGAAAATCGGCGTTAAGGCCGAGTTCGTCGAAGGACGTTGGGATGGATTAATCGCCGGGCTGAGCGCAGGCCGCTATGACGCCGTCGTGAACCAGGTCGGTATTACTCCCGAGCGTCAGGTGAAATTCGATTTCTCCAAACCCTATATCGATGCGAAGTCTGTGCTGGTCGTGCGCGACGACAACACCACCATCAAGACGTTTGCCGATCTTAAAGGCCATAAATCCGCACAGAGCCTGACCAGCAATTACTCGAAACTGGCGACGCGTTATGGCGCCGACATCGTGCCGACCGACGGGTTTAACCAGTCGCTGGATCTGGTGCTGAGCGGACGCGCCGATGCGACGCTGAACGACAATCTGTCGTTCCTCGACTTCAAAAAACAGAAGCCGGATGCGAAAGTGAAAGTTGCCGCCACCGCGGAAAGCGGCGATCCCTCCGCCATTCTGGTGCGTAAGGGACAAGCCCCGCTGGTCGAGGCCATCAACCACGCGCTGGACCAGATCAAAGCGGATGGCACGTATAAAACGATTTCTGTGCGATACTTCGGGGAAGATGTTTCCCAGTAACCGCAAAGATATCGGAGTTTTTTAGATGCCACCCTGGCTACAACTCATGGCAGACTCCTTCTGGAGTCTGCTTTCTGCTGGACTGAAGTTCACCGTTCCTCTGGCGATTATCTCCTTCATTCTTGGACTTGCCGTCGGGATCGTCGTTGCCTTGATCCGGCTGTATGGCCCGCGTCCGTTGAAATGGATTGCCGATTTTTATGTCTGGGTGATTCGCGGCACGCCACTGCTGGTACAGCTGTTCCTGATTTTTTACGGGCTACCCAGCGCCGGTATTACCCTGGATGCGTTTCCTGCCGCGCTGATCGGTTTTACCCTCAATGTCGGGGCCTATAGCTCTGAGATCGTCCGAGGAGCCATACTGTCCGTCCCTCAGGGGCAGTGGAACGCCGCCTATTCGCTGGGAATGAAAGGCACTCAGGCCATTCGGTGGGTCATTTTCCCACAGTCGGTATTTGTGTCCTTGCCCCCGCTCTCAAATACCTTTATCTCGCTGATCAAAGATACGTCGTTGGCCGCCGTCATCACCGTGCCTGAGATGTTTCTTGCGGCTCAGCGCATCGTGTCGGTCACCTATGAACCGCTCATCATGTATGTTGAAGCCGCGATGATTTACCTGCTGTTCTGTACCATTTTGAGCAAAGTTCAGACACGGCTGGAAAACTTCTATCAACGGCATAACGTTCGATAGTTGCTAGTTTAGCGCCCGGCCCTCCGCCGATGCGGCGGGCCAAATAACGCATTCATTCTGTTAATCTTTATCTCTTCTTCCCGCCTTATATGGGACCGTCTTTCTGCCTTAATCCTGCCAAAGTTTCTAGCAATTCAATAACAAGTTGCACTAAAAAAGACAACACACCACCTGCCTATGCACTGGTTAAGATCGTGATGCTCAGCCAAATCTGCCAATCACGCCATTTCGCACCAAAAGCAGGCAAGTTTTTTAGCGCTGTGATTATATTGGTGCAATGCATTTCAAATTTTGTGTGTCGCCTCACAAAACACCCCGTCAATATGCCCGAAAGAGACCGTCACGGATTGGCATCAGTTTTGCTTAATCACGCCACGGCACAATGTCCAATGACGTCGCCGGCAGACAGGACGGATGCAACGCTGCATCCTTTACCACAGCACATAACTCATTAGGCACATAAGATGATGAAAAAATTGATCATGTCTACGCTGGTCGCGGGCGCTTCTCTCTTGGCCGCGACGCAACAGGCCCATGCTGGCGCTACGCTGGATGCTATTCAGAAAAAAGGCTTTGTCCAATGCGGTATCAGCGATGGTTTGCCGGGTTTCTCCTATGCCGATGGCAGCGGCAAATATGCCGGTATTGATGTGGATGTTTGCAGAGGCGTCGCGGCGGCCGTCTTCGGCGATGCCAATAAGGTGAAATTTACCCCGCTGACCGCCAAAGAACGTTTCACAGCACTGCAGTCAGGCGAAGTCGACCTGTTGTCCCGCAATACAACATGGACCTCTTCGCGTGACGCGGGCATGGGGATGCTGTTCACCGGCGTCACCTATTACGACGGCATCGGGTTCCTGACTCACAACAAAGCCGGATTGAAAAGCGCAACGGAGCTGGATGGCGCGACCGTCTGTATTCAGGCAGGCACCGATACCGAACTGAACGTCGCAGACTATTTCAAAACTCACGGCATGAAGTACACGCCGGTCACCTTCGATCGCTCTGATGAAAGCGCCAAAGCGCTGGAGTCCGGCCGCTGCGATACGCTCTCTTCCGACCAGTCACAGCTGTATGCACTGCGTATCAAATTAGCCAATCCCAACGAATACATCGTGTTGCCTGAAGTCATCTCCAAAGAGCCGCTGGGACCGGTCGTTCGCCGCGGCGACGAAGAGTGGTTCTCCATCGTACGCTGGAGCCTGTTCGCTATGCTGAATGCGGAAGAGATGGGCATCACCTCTCAGAACGTCGATCAGATGCAAGCTAAACCGACAACGCCGGATATGGCGCACCTGCTCGGCAAAGAAGGCAATTACGGCAAAGACCTCAAATTACCCGCCGATTGGGCTTATAAAATTATTAAACAGGTCGGTAACTACGGCGAAGTCTTTGAACGCAACGTGGGTATGGGCAGCGAGTTGAAAATCAAACGCGGGCTGAATGAATTGTGGACCAAAGGCGGTATCCAATACGCGCCGGCCGTTCGCTAATCTCCCCAGTAAACCGGGCACGGCTTTACCGCCGTGCTCTCGTTTGACGCTATCGAGGCTTCATCATGCTGCAACGCCCAACCGTAAAAGGTGATTTATCACTGACTAATCCTGCGGTGCGCGCCTGGCTGTACCAAATCATCGCTGTCATCGTTGTACTGGCCTTCGCCGCCTATCTGTTGCACAACACCATCACCAATCTGGCGCAGCGCGGAATTACTTCCGGTTTTGCGTTTCTGGATAACTCCGCCGGGTTTGGTATTGTTCAGCATCTCATCGACTATCAGCAGGGCGATACTTACGCGCGCGTCTTCATCGTCGGCTTACTGAATACGCTGTTGGTGTCTGCCATCTGTATTATCTGCGCCTCCCTGTTAGGGTTTATGGTCGGCCTGGCCCGACTGTCGGACAACTGGCTGCTGCGCAAGCTTTCTACCTTCTATATTGAAACGTTCCGCAATATTCCGCCGCTGCTGCAGATCTTCTTCTGGTACTTCGCGGTACTGCGCAATCTGCCGGGACCACGCCAGGCGGTGAGCGCACTGGACGCGGTGTTTTTGAGTAACCGTGGATTATATATTCCGGCGGCGGATTTCGGCCCCGGCGCCCTCCCGGCTTTGCTCGCTGTGGTTGTTACGATAATCGTGACCGTCATCATCGTCCGCAGAAACCAGCGCCATCACCGTGAAACCGGCATCTATCGCCGAAACTGGCCGTGGCCAGTGTTGGTCCTTACATTACTGCTGGGTTTGGCGCACATCACCTTCGGTCGTGCATTGAGCTGGGAACTTCCGGTATTAAGGGGGTTCAACTTCAACGGCGGCCTCGTGATGATCCCCGAACTCGCCGCACTGGCGCTGGCGCTTTCGGTTTATACCTCATCCTTCATCGCCGAGATCATCCGTTCCGGTATTCAATCGGTCGCGCACGGCCAGCATGAAGCGGCGCTTTCGCTAGGGCTGCCAAAAGCGATCACCCTGCGCAAAGTCATTCTGCCGCAGGCAATGCGCGTCATCATTCCTCCCCTGACCAGCCAGTACCTGAACATTGTGAAGAACTCTTCCCTCGCCGCTGCGATTGGCTACCCGGATATGGTGTCGTTGTTTGCTGGTACGGTTCTGAATCAGACGGGGCAGGCGATTGAGACCATCGCCATGACGATGTCGGTCTACCTGATTATCAGCCTGCTGATCTCGCTGCTGATGAATATCTATAACCGTAAAATCGCCTTAATTGAGCGCTAGAGGAGCTGGGTGCCCATGATTTCACATACGCCAAATCGCCCGACGCCGATGAGCAGCGCTATCGCCTGGACTCGACGTAACTTGTTTTCCAGCCTCCCCAACAGCCTGCTGACCCTGCTCTGTCTGTGGCTGCTGTGGAAAGGGCTTCCCCCGCTTCTGAACTGGGCGATCTTCGACGCCAACTGGTTAGGCGCGACCCGTAATGACTGTACGCGTGAAGGCGCCTGCTGGGTGTTTATCCACGCTCGCTTCGGCCACTTTATGTATGGCCTCTACCCCACCGAAGAGATTTGGCGCATCAATTTCGCGCTGGTGCTGGCGCTGTTGAGCATTTTCCCCATGTTCTGGAAAGCGATGCCGCATCGCGGTCGTTATATCGCGGGATGGTGCGTGGTTTATCCGTTCATCGCCTGGGGTCTGCTGTCCGGGGGATTTGGCGGAATGCCCCACGTAGAAACGCGCCAATGGGGCGGACTCACGCTCACCCTGATTATCGCCGCCGTGGGAATTGCGGGCGCTTTGCCGCTCGGGATTTTATTGGCACTTGGTCGGCGCTCGGAAATGCCTGTCGTCCGTATGCTCTGCATTGGATTTATCGAATTCTGGCGCGGCGTACCGCTAATCACCGTTCTATTTATGTCCTCCGTGATGCTGCCGCTGTTCCTGACGGAAGGAACCAACATAGACAAACTGTTACGCGCCTTGGTGGGGGTCATTCTGTTTCAGTCCGCCTATGTCGCGGAAGTGGTACGCGGTGGCCTTCAAGCATTGCCGAAAGGGCAGTATGAAGCCGCGCAGTCACTGGCGTTGGGCTATTGGCGGATGCAGTGTCTGGTCATTCTGCCTCAGGCGCTAAAAATGGTTATTCCCGGACTGGTCAACACCATTATCTCGCTGTTTAAAGATACCAGTCTGGTGATCATCATCGGGCTGTTCGATCTGTTCAGCAGCATCCAGCAGGCCACGGTCGATCCCGCCTGGCTGGGAATGTCTACCGAAGGCTACGTCTTCGCCGCGCTGATCTATTGGATCTTCTGTTTCAGCATGTCGCGTTATAGCCAACATTTGGAAAAACGGTTTGATACCGGACATAAGTCTCATTGAGGTCATCCATGAATCAGAATGCGTTAATACAATCCGCTGACAACATGATCACGCTGGAAAACGTGAATAAGTGGTACGGTCAGTTTCACGTACTAAAAGACATTAACCTTCAGGTGAAACAAGGTGAACGTATTGTCCTGTGTGGCCCATCGGGCTCAGGAAAATCAACGACGATCCGCTGTATCAATCATCTGGAAGAACATCAGAAAGGACGTATTGTTGTCGATGGCATCGAGCTGAACAGCGACAGCCGCAACATTGAGAAAATCAGAACTGAAGTCGGCATGGTGTTTCAACATTTCAATCTTTTCCCGCATCTCACAGTCTTGCAAAACTGTACGCTGGCGCCTAGCTGGGTACATCGCATGCCGAAAAAAGAGGCCGATGCGCTGGCGATGCACTATCTGGAACGCGTTCGCATTGCGGCCCATGCGCATAAATATCCCGGGCAGCTTTCCGGAGGTCAGCAACAGCGAGTCGCCATCGCGCGTTCGCTGTGTATGAGGCCTAAGATCATGCTGTTTGACGAGCCGACTTCGGCGTTAGATCCCGAAATGGTCAAAGAGGTGCTGGATACCATGCTGGGTTTGGCCGAAGACGGTATGACCATGCTGTGCGTCACCCATGAAATGGGATTTGCTCGTACGGTCGCCAACCGGGTGATCTTTATGGATCAGGGGGAGATCGTCGAACAGGCGCCGCCGGATATCTTCTTCTCCAATCCACGCTCAGAGCGTACGCAGTCTTTCCTGGCGCAGATTCTGCATTAATTCTCCCACAGAGGCTCATTCAGCGAATGAGCCTCTGTTTATCGCTATTCCCGTTATGCGATCTCCTCGCAATAAGCGCGTTGATTCTCTGCCTTCATTCTCGATGTGAACCGCTTTTTGACATACACCCAGCGAGCTAAGTCTGATTTTCTTTAGTGAATAC
>NZ_CAMKXG010000092.1 GCF_946477055.1 Lonsdalea britannica
GGCGTACCAGACCAAGAAATACGACAACGCGCGCGCGGCGCTCCAGCCTCTCCTCAACACCTCGCCCACCGACCCATGGTTTCTGGATTTGATGACCGATATTGATATTGGTCAGCAGCGCGCACCGCAGGCCATCGCCCGGCTGCAAAAAATCCCGGAGGCGCAGGTCAATCCGGTGCTGCAACTCAATCTGGCGAACGCCTATGTGGAAGGCCATCAGGCCGCCGCCGCCAGCCGACTTTTGCACAAGTACACCTACGCAAATCCCAGCGATCCCAACGGCTGGGAGCTGCTGGCCCATGCGGCGGCCGATCAGGGCAATCGCAGCGAAGAACTGGCGGCTCGCGCTGAGAGTCTGGCGCTGAACGACAAGCTCGATCAGGCCATCCGCCTGCTGAGCAACGCCAGCGCCCAGAGCCAGCTCGGCAGTCTGGATCAGGCGCGCTACGATGCCCGCATCGACCAGTTGCGCACGCTGCAAAAACGCTTCCAGCAATACGATAAATCCTGATGACACAAGGTAATGACGCAATGAACGACCGAGTGGTGATATATCACAACCCGCGCTGCTCCAAGAGCCGTGAAACGCTGGCTCTGTTGCAGCAGCAGGGCATCGAACCGCAGATCATCCGCTATCTGGATACCCCGCCCGATAGCGATACGCTGGGTAAACTCCTTCAGATGCTCGGCTTTACCCACGCGCGCGATCTGATGCGCCGCAGTGAAACGCTCTATAAGGAATTACATCTGGCGGACGAGACGCTGAGCAACGCTCAGCTGATTGAAGCGATGGCAAGCCATCCTAAATTGATTGAACGCCCAATCGTCGTGGTCGACGGTCAGGCGCGGCTCGGACGGCCACCGGAGAACGTACTGGCGATCCTGCCGCAGAAATAAAGGAGGCTAGAGGTCCAGGGTCTCTTTGACGAAAGGGATGGTCAGCTTGCGCTGCGCTGCGATCGACGCGTGGTCGAGCTGATCCAGCGTGACGAACAGCGTCCGCATTTCGCGATCCAGCCGTTTCAGCAGGAAGCGGCTGACGTCTTCCGGCAGCTCAAATCCGCGCAGTCTGGCCCGCAGCTGTAACGCTTCGCCTTTCTCGTCGTCGGACAATGGCTGCAAGCGGTAGATTTGCCCCCAGTCCAAGCGGGACGCCAGATCGGGCAGTTGCAGATTAAGCTGACGAGGCGGACGATCGCCGGTGATCAACAGCCGCGTGCGACCGCCTTCCTGAATGCGGTTATAGAGATTGAACATCGCCATTTCCCACGCTTCGTCGCCCGCAATCGCTTCGATGTTGTCGATACAGACCAGCGCCAACTGCTCCATCCCGTCCAACACCTCAGGCACAAAATAGGCGCGCTTATCCAACGGCACATAGCCGACGGCTTCGTCTTTACGAGAGAGTTCGGCGCAGGCCGCATGCAGCAGATGACTCCGGCCCCCGCCGTGGCGCGACCAGAAATAGATGTAGCTACCGTGCCGCTGAGTCAATGCCGAATGAAGCGCCGCCAGCAGCGAAGCGTTTTCTCCGGGATAGAAACTGTCAAACGTTTCGTCATCCGGTAAATAAAGCGGTAATGAAAGCTGTGCCGGCGTGTTCAGAAGCACCTCAAACCTAACGGGCAGGAAAACGGGGCAAGTCTATCACAGAAACTTTCCCCTGTTGAACCGGCAGCGCAACTGGCGCCGGGGTCAGGCGTCGCCGTCGGCTAACGACGGCGACGCCTGTCATCACGATATCAATATGAACGCGTTTCTTCATCGGTCGGATCAAGCACGACTTCTTCCTTGCGCAGCGCGGAGATCACGCGGAACAGCAGGCTCAGGAAAATACCCACCACCGTCGCCAGCGCCATCCCCTTCAGTTCGACGGCGCCGAGATGCACTTTCGCACCGCTGACTCCGATGATCAGAATGACCGCCGTCAGGATCAAGTTCTGCGCTTTATCGTAATTCACCTTTGATTCAATCAGCACCCGGATACCCGATGCGGCAATCACTCCATATAACAGCAGCGACACACCGCCCATCACCGGCACGGGAATCGCCTGAATCGCCGCCGCCAGCTTGCCGACGCAGGACAGCAGGATAGCCAGCACCGCGGCACCGCCGATCACCCAGGTGCTGTAGACCTTGGTCAACGCTAATACGCCGATGTTCTCGCCGTAGGTCGTATTCGGCGTGGAACCGAAACAGCCGGAAAACACGGTGGAGATCCCGTTAGCGAACAGTGAACGATGCAGTCCGGGATCACGCATTAAATCTTTCTTGACGATGTTGGCCGTGACCACCAAATGCCCGATGTGTTCGGCAATCACCACCAGCGCAGCCGGCAGAATGGACAGCACGGCAAACCATTCAAAACGCGGCGTATAGAATGTCGGCAGAGCAAACCAGTGCGCCTGAGCGATGGGCGTCAAATCCACCATACCCATAAAGAAGGATAGCGCGTAGCCCGCCACCACACCGACGAGAATAGGGATAATCGCCAGAAAGCCGCGAAACATCACCGATCCCAAAATGGTGACGGCCAGCGTCGCCAGCGACACAATCACGGCATGGGTATCGACGCTCGCGCCATCGGCAGGCAACAGCCCCGCCATCCCAGCCGCCACGCTGGCCAGCTCCAGACCGATCACCGCAACAATCGCGCCCATCGCCGCGGGAGGAAAAATGACCGAAAGCCAGCCGATCCCTATCTTTTTCACCATCAGGGCCACCAGACAGAACAGCACGCCGCAAATAATGAATCCGCCCAACGCCAGCTCATAGCCCAGCGGCAACAGCAACAGCACCGGCGAGATAAACGCGAAACTGGACCCCAGATAAGCCGGAATTTTTCCTTTGCAAATAAACAGATACACCAACGTCCCGATACCGTTGAACAGCAATACGGTGGCGGGATTGATTTTAAACAGAATCGGAACCAACACCGTCGCGCCGAACATGGCGAACAGGTGCTGCAGGCTCAACGGGAGGGTTTGTAACAACGGTGGCCGTTCACTAACGCCGATGGCGCGACGAGTCATCTTGTTATTCCTTTCTCTGAGGTGTTGAAAAACCAATCAGCGGAGCAATCGCCCCGCTTGAACACAATGTCTCTCCGGGTGAACCGCCGCCTTACTGGCGCAGACGGCGCCCCGGAAAATAAGCCCAAAAAAAACCGGCTCTTCAGCCGGCTCATCGTATCTGCTTATTTGGTACCGAACAGCTTGTCGCCGGCATCGCCTAGGCCCGGCATAATGTATCCGTGTTCGTTCAGCCCCTGATCGATGGATGCGGTGTAAAGCTCAACATCCGGATGGGCTTTCTCCAGCGCGGCAATCCCTTCCGGGGCCGCAACCAGCACCAGCAGCTTGATACGCTTGCAGCCAGCTTTCTTCAACAGGTCGATCGTGGCGATCATGGAACCGCCGGTCGCCAGCATCGGATCAACCACCAACGCCATACGCTCGTCGATATTGGACGCCAGTTTCTGGAAATATGGCACCGGCTCCAGCGTCTCTTCATCACGGTACATCCCCACCACGCTGATGCGCGCGCTGGGCAGGTTTTCCAGTACCCCTTCCATCATCCCCAGACCGGCGCGCAAAATCGGCACAACCGTAATTTTTTTGCCCTTGATCTGGTCGATTTCAACCGGTCCGCACCACCCTTCGATGGTGACTTTCTCCATGACCAAATCTGCCGTGGCGACATACGTCAGCAGGCTCCCGATTTCCGATGCCAGCTCACGAAAACGCTTGGTGCTGATATCCTGCTCGCGCAACAGGCCCAGTTTGTGTCTGACTAATGGGTGTTTAACCTCTACGATCTTCATTTTTCTTCTCCCCTTCGGCTACGGACGGCAAAAAAATCGCCGGATTATACCGCTTTTACAAGCGGGAACATACGACCGTGGGTGATCCAGATCAAACCGCCCGGGGAATTAGACGCCTGATTTCCTAAAAGCCCCCGCCGGTACGCGCCGCTCGCAAACGTTTGCTTACGCTGTTAGAATTGCCCCGCTCCATTTTCCAATCACCAAACGTAACCTCCGTGGGGACTCCGCAGTGACCGATAAAACCTCTCTCAGCTATAAAGACGCAGGCGTGGATATTGATGCAGGCAATGCATTGGTGGGACGAATTAAAGGCGTAGTGAAACAAACTCGACGCCCGGAAGTCATGGGAGGTCTGGGAGGGTTCGGCGCCCTGTGCGCCCTGCCGCAAAAATACCGCGAGCCGGTGCTGGTTTCTGGCACCGATGGCGTCGGCACCAAACTGCGTCTGGCGATGGACCTGAAACGTCATGACACTATCGGCATCGACCTGGTGGCCATGTGCGTCAATGATTTGGTCGTCGCTGGCGCCGAACCGCTGTTCTTCCTCGACTATTACGCCACCGGCAAGCTGGACGTGGACACCGCCGCCAGCGTTATTACCGGTATCGCCGAAGGCTGTAAACAGTCCGGCTGCGCACTGGTCGGCGGCGAAACGGCGGAAATGCCGGGGATGTATCACGGCGAAGATTATGACGTCGCTGGTTTCTGCGTCGGCGTTGTCGAAAAATCAGAAATCATCGACGGCAGCAAAGTACGCGAAGGCGACGCCCTGATCGCATTAGCCTCCAGCGGCCCGCACTCCAATGGCTATTCGCTGGTACGCAAAATTTTGGAATTCAGCAACACCGATCCGGCAACCGAACAGCTGGACGGCAAGCCGTTGGCCGATCACCTGCTGGCGCCGACTAAAATCTACGTGAAATCCATCCTGTCGCTGATTGAGAAAATGGATGCTCACGCTATCTGCCACCTGACCGGCGGCGGTTTCTGGGAAAATATTCCGCGCGTCCTGCCGGAAGGCATGCAGGCGACTCTCGACGAGTCCAGCTGGCAGTGGCCGTCTGTCTTCAACTGGCTGCAAACAGCCGGTAACGTCAGCCGCCATGAAATGTACCGCACCTTCAACTGCGGCGTGGGGATGATCGTCGCCCTGCCGGTCGAGCAGGTAGAAGAAGCAATCGCTTTACTGAACGCCAACGGTGAAAAAGCCTGGAAAATCGGTAACATTAACCGTACCGATACCGGAGAAACCGTGGTTATTAACGCATGAAAAATATCGTTGTGCTGATTTCGGGTGAAGGAACTAACCTGCAAGCGCTGATCTCTGCCTGTGAACGCAACCGCGTCAAAGGCAAGATCGCCGCCGTTTTCAGCAACAATCCCGAAGCGGGGGGATTGACCCGTGCGCAGGACGCTCATATTCCAACGCACGTGTTGTCCCCGACTGAAGAGGTCGACCGCGTCGCTTTTGACGCGGCGCTGGCGGACGAAATAGAGAAGTATCAGCCCGACGTCATCGTACTGGCGGGCTATATGCGCATACTGAGCGCCGAGTTCGTTTCCCGATTCGAGGGAAAAACACTGAACATTCACCCTTCCCTTCTGCCGAAATACCCCGGACTGCATACGCACCGTCAGGCGATGAAAAATCGCGACCGGCTGCATGGCGCCTCGGTGCATTTCGTCACTGAAGCGCTGGACGGTGGACCGATCGTACTGCAAGCGCGCGTCCCCATCTTCGACGATGACGAAGAGCAGGATGTGAAGGCGAGAGTGCAGACGCAGGAGCACACCATCTACCCGCTGGCGATCAACTGGTTGCTGGAAGGTCGTTTGAAAATGAAAGATAACGAAGCCTGGCTGGACGGTATTCGTATCCCGCCGCACGGCTACGCCGCCGACTAAATCATCTTTTGCCCCGAACGCACTTGCCGACGGGGCCTATCATGAGTATTCTCCCCCGCTTTTTACCCGTTTACGATCCTGAAGCCGGGGCCGCAAGGTTCGGCGAGTCGTCATTCGGCGCGAGTAATAGCTGACAGGACACGCCTGCTATTTATAAGATACCTCTTTTGAGCGTGCTTTTTCCGCTGAGAGCCGCCATTCTGTAAAAGGGATTTTAGAGTTAGCATCCTGATTAATAGGGAAAACAAATGAAAAAACTTTTCACATTGATGATGCTCGGGTTGGCGATGTGCGCCTCCAGCATCCCCTCTCAGGCCGGAACTACTCTCGACCGGGTCAACCAGACCGGTGTTCTGCGCAATGTCCTGTTCAACGACTATCCACCGTTCAGCTACATCGATGACAATAATCAGCTGGTCGGTTTTGACGTGGATGTCGCTAAGGCCATCGCACAGAAGCTGGGCGTCAAACTGCAGCTGGCGACGCCAGGTTGGGAAGCCATCGTCGGCGGACGCTGGCAGGGGCGCTGGGACCTGTGCGTTTGTTCCATGACGCCGAACCCCGAGCGTGAAAAAGTCCTCGATTTCGCCACGCCTTACTACAGCACCTACGCCGTGCTGATCGTGCATAAAGACGAAAAACAGATTCAATCGGCGGCGGACCTCAGCAACAAACGCGTGGGATTGGGCCTTGGCTCCAGCTATGAAAGCTATCTCAACAAAAGCCTCGTGATCCCGGGTGGAAAGCCGATCAGCTTCCCGTTCCAAAGCGTGCAAGCGATCCCGACCGATGAGGCCATCGCCTTCCAGAATCTGGCGCTCGGTCCCGGCAAACGTCTGGATGCCGTGATTTCCGACCGCATCACCGCCAAGCCTCGTCTGGCGCGCATGACGCAGCTGCGTATCGTGTCAACGCTGTACTCCGAACCCAACTGGATCGCCACCGATAAAGGTGACCCGGAATGGACCGCAAAGCTGGTGGAAACCCTTAACGCCCTGCGCGCCGACGGGACGATGTCGCGCATCTCGCAGCAGTGGTTTGGCGAAGACATCACCGAGATTGCTCAATAATGACTCAGCAAACACCGTCTTCCTCGCCTCGCGATAAGATGCGCGCACCGGCGCGAAGCCAGGATAACCGTTTAGGGTTCCGCGTTCGTGCCGGGCTGACCTGGCTACTGCTGATCGGACTGCTCTTCTGGCTGTTTGCCAGCATGCATTTGGACACTGACCTGATCCGTCAAAAGCTGCCGTCCATGTTAGGGCTGCATCTGTCGCCAGATGGTTTTATTCAAGGCGCGGTGCTCAGTATCGTCATCACCGTCATATCCATGCTGTTCTGCATTCTGCTCGCCGTGATCACCGCGATGGGCCGTCTCTCCTCAAGCGCACTGGCCTTTGGCTGCGCCACGTTTTATGTCTCGCTATTCCGCGGTACGCCGCTGCTGGTGCAGGTGCTCATCATCTACCTCGCCTTGCCGCAGGTTGGGATCGTCATGGGGGCCTTCACCTCAGGCATTATCGCGTTGTCGCTCAATTATGGCGCCTATCTGGCCGAAACCATCCGCAGCGGCGTGTTGTCGGTGCCGCGCGGCCAGAAAGAAGCCGCCATGGCGCTGGGGCTATCACGCTGGACCATCATCACGCACGTCATTACGCCGCAGGCGTTGCGCATCATTATCCCGCCCGCGGGTTCGCAGTTTATTTCCATGATCAAGGATTCGTCGCTGGTCTCTCTGATGGGACTGTGGGAATTGAACTTTTTGGCGCAGTCTTACGGCCGAAGCACCTATCACTACATGGAAATGCTGACCTCCGCCGCCGCAATTTACTGGCTGATGTCGATGGTGCTGGAATTACTGCAAACACGCCTTGAGCGTCATTTCGCGCGCGGCTACGAACGCCACGATCGCAAAGACGCCGCCTGAATACGCTCGCCGACGGCCGGTGGTTCATCTCCCGGCCACCGGCGGGTGCTGCATTGAGCCGATAGCGTTTCGGTTCGTATAACGCGAAACGAACGCTATCGCCAGATTCGCCCCTCCCTTCCTGTCTTGTTCACGTGCTAAAGCGCATTTTATTTATTTACGAAACACGCTAAATGTCTTTGAGATAAAAGGTTTTTAATTTCTATCCCGATACCCCTGCATTATCTGTATTGAAAATCCCAATAATAATTATTATCTTTCGCTGCTTGATTGATACGGATAATTTACATGCGCCCGGTACTTCCTTACATCGCTTTGCTGATTTGCAGTCTGTTCAGTGCGCTGTCTCCTGCGAAAACCGTCACCGACATCATGGGACGCCAGGTCAGCATTCCGGATAATCCCCAACGCATCGTGCTCGGCGAAAGCCGTATGCTGTACACGCTCGCGCTGCTGGAACCCGGCAATCCGGCGCAGCGCATCGTGGGTTGGCCTAACGATCTGGCGCGCTACGACGCCCAAAGCTGGCATAAATACACCCAAAAATTCCCGGCCATCGCCCAAATTCCTATTTTGGGCAACGGCAATCTCAACACCATCAACGCTGAAATCCTGCTCCCACTCAAACCCGATCTGGTGATCCTGCCGCGTCTGGCGAAAGGATCAGATAATGAACAGCGTTTGCAGCAAGTTCTGACGGAAGCCGGTATTCCCTATATCTACGTCGATCTGCGCATCGAACTGCTCAAAAACACCCTTCCCAGCCTTCAACTGCTGGGCGAAGCGCTGAACCGGCCCGAACGTGCCGCAGCGTTCAGCGCCTTTTATCAGCGGCATATGGACGTTATCCGCGACCGCATCAGCCGCTATCAGGGCAAAAAAACCACCGTCATGTTGCACCTGCATCTGGGTCGACGTGATACCTGCTGCACCACCGCCGTCAACGGGAATCTGGGCGAACTGCTCGACTTCGCCGGCGGTGACAACATCGCCAAAGGCACCATCCACGGCGTGTACGGCGAGCTCAACCCCGAACAGGCGCTGGCCGCCAGACCGGACGTCTATATCGCCACCGGCATGGCCGGGCCGGAGGGGAAACGCCTATCCAACCTGATGCTTGGCCCAGAAGTGACGCCGGAGGAGGCCCGCGACAGCTTCAGCACGCTGCTGCTGCAACAGCCGTTACTCTCGCATCTGGAGGCGGTGCAATCCGGCAGAGCCTGGAGTATGTGGCACAACTTTTACCTCAGCCCTTATCACGTCGTGATGGTGGAAATGTTCGCCAAAGCGCTTTACCCGTCGCTGTTTAGCGATATCGACCCGCAACACACCTTACAACAACTCTATCAGCAATTTTTACCGATCGATTTTTCAGGGACCTATTGGAGTCAGTTATCACATGAATAATCATTTATGGCGCAAAGGTTGGCCGTTGTTGGCCGTTATGCCTTTCACCACGCAGGCGGCGACGCAACCCCCCTCGCAGGAAGAGACGCTGGTCGTGACTCGCGACACAACGCCCTCCAGCGCCAAGGAGAGCGGCTATCAGCCTCACAAGACGGTAACGGGTACGCGTACCGAAAGTCGCCTGCTGGACGTGCCTCAGGCTGTTAACGTCGTCCCTCAGCAAGTCCTGCAGGACTGGTCGGCGACCAACATCGACGAAGCGCTCTACAATGTCAGCGGCATTACCCAGTCCAACACGCTGGGCGGAACGCAGGATGCATTGATTAAGCGCGGCTTCGGGGATAACCGTGACGGATCGATTTTCCATGACGGCGTGCGTTCTATTCAGGCGCGTAACTTTACGCCGACCAGCGAGCGTGTCGAAGTGCTGAAAGGACCCGCCTCCATGCTGTTCGGCATGGGCGAACCCGGCGGCGTGATTAACGTCATCACCAAAAAACCTGAATTGGTGCAGAAAACCCATATTGAAGGCTGGAACAGCAGCTTTAACGGCGGCGGCGGACAGCTGGACGTCACCGGTCCGATAAGCGATTCCGGACTCGCTTATCGCATGATCGTCGATCACGACGAAACCGACTACTGGCGCAATTTCGGCCGCAACCGCCAAACCACCCTCGCACCGTCACTGATGTGGTACGGAGAGGACACCACCTTACGCGTCGCTTACGAGCATCAAGAATACCTGACGCCCTTTGACCGCGGCACGGTCATTGACAGCCGTACCGGCAAACCGGTCGATGTCCCACGCGACCGCCGTTTCGATGAAAGCTATAACGCCACTCGCGGCGATCAGGACACCCTGACGTTCCAGGCGGATCACAACCTGTCCGACCGCTGGAAAACCAGCCTGACCTATGCTTATAGCCGCAACCGCTACAACGATAATCAGGCGCGCGCCACCAAATACAACGCCACGACCGGCGCGCTGACCCGTCAGGCCGACTCGACCGGTTACGCGCATAGTCAGTCCCAGGCTGTTCAGCTGACGCTAAACGGCGATATCGATTGGGGGCAGACCAACCATCAGCTGCTCTTCGGCGTCGACCACGAAGCCGATCGGACCTACCGCGGCGATATGATCCGCGGCACCGCCGTTACCAACTTCAACGTCTACAATCCGGTCTACGGACTGCTGCCCGCCTCGACTTCCGTCAGCGCCGCGGACAGCGACCAGCGTGAAAACGTCGACAGCACAGGCGTGTTCATGCAGGATGCCATCCGTCTCAACGCTAACTGGATGCTGTTAGGCGGACTGCGTTACGACCACTTCGACGTCATGTCCGGTAAAGGTCGTCCGTTCGTCGCCAACACCGATGGCTCATACGGCCGTCTCGTTCCGCGCGCCGGTATCGTTTATAACCTGACGTCCTACTCCTCTCTGTACGCCAGCTATAGCGAATCCTTCAAGCCGAACACCTCTATCGCCACCCAGATCGGCGCGCTGCCGCCGGAACTGGGCAAATCCTATGAAATTGGCGCCAAACTGGATCTGCCTAACCGCATCACCGCCAACATCGCGCTGTTCGACATTCACAAACGCAACGTGATGGTCAGCGAAGACGTTGGCGGTGAGACCGTCACGCGCACCGCGGGCAAAGTGCGTTCACAAGGGGTTGAACTGGATATGGCAGGCAAGCTGACCGATTCACTCAGTCTGATTGGTAGCTACGCCTACACGGATGCGCGCGTTACCTCCGACCCGGACAACAACGGCAACCGGATGCCGAACGCGGCACGTCACACCGCATCGCTGTTCCTGACGCAGGACTTTGGCAACCTTGGGCTGCATGCGGGAGACAATCTGCGCGTCGGTGCAGGCGCGCGCTACGTCGGACGCAGAGCGGGCGATGCCGCCAACAGCTTCACGCTGGACGATTACACCGTCGCCGATGCTTTCGTTTCCTATAGCCTGCCTATCCACGGCTATGCGGTGAAATGGCAGCTGAACGTGAAAAACCTGTTCGACAAAACATACTACCCTTCCAGCGGCAGCAATCTGCGCGTGTCCGTGGGCGAACCCCGGGAAGTGGTACTGCGCGCCAGCGTAGACTTCTAATTCTTGCTCGGCCGTCACTGCTCCGGAAACGGGGCAGTGCTTTTTCTCTTCACTTTATTCATAGCGAAGTTTCAGCGTCACTGTCTGCCATCCGGTGGGTTGCGCGACATGGGGATATTTGCGGATATTGAGGTGTGTTCAGAGGGAGAAGGTCGTGAGATATTCTGTGAGGAAAACTGCCCGGCGCTGAGCGCCAGGCAAGCAGGTAACGTTATTATTTAACGCTGGCGATGGTGCCTTTATAACCGGTAACAACCACGTGCAGCTGTTTGAACACGCCGTAGTCTTTAGTGGTCACTTCGTAACGCGGAGCGACGATCAGATCTGCGCCAGACGCTTTAACTGCGTTGTAAGCTGCAGCAGATTTCACGGAAGCAGAAGCGTCCATGAAAGACAGCGCGCCGCCGGCACCGTAGCTTACGCCATCGATGTATTTGTCGCCTTCACCCCATTTAAGAACACCGAACAGGACGTTTGCAGACGCTTCGCCACTGATTTTTTCACCCACGGTGATGTCAGCTTTAACGGAAGATTCAACACGGCCTTCCAGGCCTGCAGTCGGCTGGCTGGTATTATAAGAGGAACAGCCCGCCAGCAGAGATACCGCGAAAGCCGCTGCGGCTAATTTGAATTTATTATTCATGGTGTGTAATCCCTTTACTTTAAAATGAAAAAAACTTCGCAGTTCGAAGCCAAGGAATATTATTTACTTTTAGTTTTAATTACCAGAACGCCTATCTGACGCAAGAATAAAACACCCTCGGTAGAAATGTGATTTTCATTTTCAACCACAAGCACATCAATTAAACAGGCCCAGGCACCGTCCTGCCTGACCTCCCCCCGATTTATTACCATCACTTTCCATTCATTAACGCTTAAATAAGCAGCAGAATAATTAATCTGTCTCTTAT
>NZ_CAMKXG010000093.1 GCF_946477055.1 Lonsdalea britannica
TGGCCGCCAGCGATAAGCCCACGCTGCTGTATTGCGCCAATGGTTATCACGGCAAGACGCTAGGGGCGCTGTCGGTTACCGGTCGTGAGAAACATCGAACGGTGTTCAAACCGCTGCTGTCCCGCTGCGAGGAAATTCCGTTCGGCGATATCGACGCGCTGCAAGCACGATTGCAAAAAGGAGACGTGATGGGCTTCATCATGGAGCCGATTCAGGGCGAGGGCGGCGTCATTATGCCGCCGGAGGGCTATCTGTCCGCCGTACGGGCGCTGTGTTCAGAGCATGAATGTTTGTGGATCCTCGATGAAATTCAGACCGGGCTTGGCCGAACCGGCAAGATGTTCGCCTGCCAGTGGGAAGAGGTATCACCGGATATCATGGTGCTGTCCAAATCGCTTTCCGGAGGGATGGTGCCTATCGGCGCGACGCTATCATCGAAAGCGGTCTGGCAGCGAGCCTACGGCAATATCGATCGCTTCGCGCTGCACACTTCGACGTTCGGCGGCGGCAACTTCGCGGCGGCGGCGGCACTGGCTTCGCTGGATGTCATTGAACAAGAGGACCTCCCCGGCAATGCCCGTCAGGTCGGCGCTTATTTGCGACAGGGGCTGGATGATCTGGCTCGCAAGCATTACTTCATCAAAGAAGTTCGCGGACGAGGCATGATGCTGGCCGTTGAATTCCAGAATGATGTTTCAGGCGGGATTGAGGCGTTCGTTCGGGAAATGACCAGCCGACTCCCGGCCAAAGCCGCAGCCACCTACCGGATGATGCCCATGAAAGCCCGCGAACATCTGGAAGCGGCGATGGAAGAGATGGAATCCACGATGGCGGACATGTTTGTGCTGCGCATCATGACCAAACTCTCACAAGAGCATCATATCCTGACCTTCGTGACGGCCAACAACAACCGGGTCATGCGCATTCAGCCTCCGCTGATTTTGTCGCTGGATCAGGCCGAACGTTTCATCAATGCGCTGGGACAGGTCTGTGAAGACCTCTCGACTTTTGAAGCCTAACGCACTCATTCGATAGAGTTCTGTCCCAACTGGGCTAGCCTCTCCGCACTGGCGCATCCCGCGCTAGTGCGGTGTTAGTACGCTACGGGCAGCGGAGTGAGCGTAAATCTGGGGTGTTTACAGGAAACGTTACCCATCGACGAAGCTCAGCCAATCGCTCATGGCTGTCCAGGTAGCTTGATTGACCACGCTGTCGCCGTATCTTTTGCAAAGGATCCGGCATATCGTGTTATGAGTATTAGCTCATTAACAGGAGCAGAATGATGCGTGATCTTCCCCCCACAGCTACGCTGCGCACATTTGAAGTCGCCACCCGCCACACGACGTTTACCTCAGCGGCAGCAGAGTTGTTTATTACGCAAAGTGCGGTCAGCCATCAGCTGAAAAACCTGGAGGACATCTGGGGCCTGCAACTTTTCGAGCGAGGGAAAAAACTTAGCCTGACGCCAGCTGGCGCCGCACTCGCTCCCCTCGTGCGCGAATTCTTCAGTAAACTGGAAACCACGCTTGCCGATCTTCGTGAGCAAAATGGCCGGGTACGATTGCGCGTTAACACCACATATTCCTTCGCGCTGAAGTGGCTGCTACCACGCCTGCCAGATTTAGCGCGTTTGCATCCGGAGATTCTAGTGTCACTGGAAAGTACGGATAAACTTATCAACTTCGCCAGCACAGATTCCGATGTGGCGATCCGTTTCGGCCACGGTAACTATCCAGCCCTGCATACGGAATTTATGTTCCGTGAGCAGCTATTTCCGGTTGCCAGCCCGGCACTCTTACAGCGTTTTGGCACACCATGCGACCCCGCCGAACTGTTGCGTTATCCGCTTCTGACACGTGAAGGTGCCGATCTGGTGCCGAAATGGGACGTCTGGTTTAGGCTGATCGGCATAAATACTGATGTGTTGCACGAAAGCGTACGCTTCGCCGACACAAATATGACGATTGAAGCCGCGCTACTTGGGCAGGGCATTGCATTGGCGCGTAGCGGACACGTTGAAAAAGAGATTTGCGACGGCAGTCTGGTGCGGCTCTTTGACGTCCCTTTTCCGTCACCGGCCGCCTATTACTTTGTCTGCCCAAAAGGCATCGAAATGCAGCCACACATCGTGAAATTCCGTAGCTGGCTACTGGCAGAATCACAACAGGCCCTGCTCAGCTATCAATCATGAGTATTGACTCATACCTCGATGACGACACTTCACTTTTAATTCGGGCACGTGCTGTTTAGCATCAACACATGCCTGGACACATAATGTTGCTTACGTTATTCGCCGCCTTGCTGCATGCCAGCTGGAATGCCTTATTGCGCGGCGGTACTGACCGGTTGTGGTCGATGACCATCATGTGTCTGACGATAGCCCTGACCTGCGCCGTCACCGCGCTGTTTCTGCCGCCGCCTGCCCGCGCCAGTTGGACGTACGCCTTGCTTTCAGCCCTGCTGCACGTCGGCTATAACCTGTGTCTGGTACGCAGTTATCAGAGCGGAGAACTCGGGCAAACCTACCCGATTGCACGCGGTTCATCGCCGCTAATGGTGACCTGCACGGCGGCAATATTTGCCGGAGAAAAAATTGAATTTAGCACCCTTGGCGGTATCACGCTGATTTCCGCAGGTATTCTGATGCTTGCCGTAACAGGGAGCAAACTGGCGATGCCTGGCCTGAAATATACCCTGGCAACGGGTGCCTTTATCGCCTCGTATAGCATTGTGGATGGTATGGGCGTGCGCCTGTCAGGCAATGCACTCTCTTATACCGTGTGGATGAGCGCATTATGGGGTGTGCTGATGCCAGCGCTCTATATCGCCTTACGCGACACGAAAAGTTTATTGCGCTGGCGGCCCGGTTTACTCCATGCGGCAGCGGGGGGGCTTGTTTCACTACTCGCATACGGCATCATTATTTATGCGATGACGGCTGCACCAATGGGAGCCGTCTCAGCGCTGCGCGAAACCAGCGTGCTGTTTGCCGCTGTACTGGGTTATCTGTTTCTCGGCGAAGCGTTAACAATAAGAAAAATGCTGGCGTGTACGGTGATTGCCGCCGGCACACTGATAATGGGTTAATCAAATCAGGAGAATACGAATGTCTGACCATCCCACGATTGCTCTTATTGGTCCGGGTGCTATCGGTACCACCATCGCCGCTGTACTGCATGAAGTTGACCGCACGCCAGTCCTTTGCGGGCGTACCGCGCATCCGCAGTTAATTCTGCGTCACGATGAGGGTGAAGTTGTGGTGCCTGGTCCGGTATTGAGTCATCCGTCAGCTATCCACCACCCGTTCGATCTGGTGTTTATCGCGGTGAAAACCACCCAGGTAGCTGACATCGCCAACTGGCTGACCGTGCTGTGCGATGAAAACACCGTGGTATGTGCGCTGCAAAATGGCGTCGAGCAGAAAACGCAGTTGGAACCCTTAGTCCATGGCGCAAAGATACTGCCTTCCGTCGTGTGGTTCCCGGCACAGCGTGAGCCGGATGCCTCCGTCTGGCTACGCGCCAAACCACGTCTGACGCTGCCGGATGTGCCGCAGGCAAAACGGGTCGCTGATGCGCTCAGAGGCACACGCTGCGCGGTTGAGCTATCAACCGATTTTATCTCCATCGCCTGGCGCAAACTGCTGCAAAATGCCGTCGCTGGTCTGATGGTACTGGCGAATCGTCGTGCAGGGATGTTCTCGCGCGGGGATATCACTGAACTGGCACTGGCTTATTTGCATGAAGGTCTGACGGTAGCGCGTGCGGAAGGTGCAGCACTGGACGATAACGTTCCGCAGGATATCGTTAACGGTTTTCATCATGCCCCTGCGGATCTAGGCACCTCCATTCTCGCCGACCGCCAGGCCAACCGCCCGCTGGAGTGGGATATCCGCAACGGCGTGCTACAGCGTTATGGTCACACTCATGGTATTCCTACGCCTATCAGCGACGTGCTGGTACCGCTGCTGGCGGCAGGAAGTGAGGGGCCGGGTTGAAATCGTTAACGACAGGAGTGGTTGCAAGACAGTGACACCCTGAATCGCCACAGATTTGAGCGATATATCCAGACGATGAAGATGATGAAAATAGTCCGGGATGCAAGCGACGGCATGCCTGCGTCTCTGTAAGTACAGCCGTTTTAGTTCCACGAAATGATGAGGCACTCATAACGCACACGATCTTCGCGTACTCATTTGTGTACTACTTCGGTGTGGTTGACGGTGGTTTTTCGTGGGTTTCACTAGATGTTCAACAGAGCGATGGGTCTGTTGAATCATAGACCTACAGACATCATTGGACATCTATAGAAAAGAAATTGGAGCGGGAAACGAGACTCGAACTCGCGACCCCGACCTTGGCAAGGTCGTGCTCTACCAACTGAGCTATTCCCGCGTCGCAACTGACTTTCACTGGGGATAAAATGTGAAGTCATTCGATAAATAAAACTCTCAATCTATTGATTAATCAGCGTTTTATCTATGTCTTCCGAAGAAGTGGGCGCATTATGTCGCTCTTTGCGGATGATGGCAAGCCCTTTTTTAACAGAACAGACGAGAATCGGTTTATCTGCTCATTAGAGCATCAAGTTGCCCCTTTTGACGGTCATTCTCGGCGCTGACAAGGCGATAAACCCACGCGTGACGAAGGACTATCGTGACCGCATCCTCTTCCTTTTTTGGCCTTTCCTTCAGTGCCTCAACGCTCACTCAGTATGTCTAATCTGGAGCCCCCACCGAGCCGGGTTTTGCATAATGTAAGAAATTAGAACCAGAGAATCGATTGCTCTCTGCTTATCACCGCTTTTTACCTCAATTGACGCTAGCCAGACTTTTGGCATCTCAGTAGACTGACTTTCCACCGCGCTATCGAACGCCAAGTGATCGTGGCGCATCATGCATAGGCTCTGTTTACGCTTCCGACCACCGCTTTCCTCACCGCAAACGCAACGCGCTGCGGAACAAAGCCTACGGCCGGCAGCCATCAACTGGATGGATGAGGAATATCTGACATGACTCACGCGTCTGCTGCCGGAACAACCCCGGTCAAAGAGAATGAATCTGCGCTTTACCGAAAAATCATCTGGAAACTCATCCCCTTTCTTTGTTTCTGCTATTTGGCCGCTTATCTGGACCGTATTAACGTCGGCTTTGCCAAGCTACAGATGGTGGAAGATTTACACTTCAGCGAAACCGCCTTCGGACTCGGCGCCGGACTGTTTTTCGTCGGCTATATCCTGTTTGAGGTTCCCAGCAATCTGATGCTGGAAAAGATCGGCGCCAAAGTCTGGATCGCCCGCATCATGATCTCGTGGGGCCTGTTATCGACCGGCACACTGCTGGTGACTACGCCGGAGCAGTTTTACATCCTGCGTTTTCTTCTCGGCGCCGCCGAGGCCGGCTTCCTGCCTGGGGTACTTTATTATCTCACCCAGTGGTTCCCTTCCCACCGACGCGGCCGGGTGATTGCCCTGTTTATGATCGGACTGCCCCTGTCGAGCATCGTCGGCGGACCGCTGTCCGGCTGGATCATGATTCATTTCGATCAGTTCCACGGTCTGCGTGGCTGGCAATGGCTGTTCTTACTGGAAGGTCTGCCCACCATTCTGCTGGGCATCCTGACGCTGTGGGTGCTGCCCAACAGCTATCGGCAGGCCAACTGGCTCAATGAGCAGGAGAAAACACAGATTGCTCTGGCGCTCAAACAAGACGAGGCTGAGAGTCACCATTCTCATCACCGTTTCCGCGAAGGTTTTTTCAATCTGAAGGTATGGATGCTGGGCGGCATCGATTTTTCTATTTTGCTGAGCGCCTACGCGCTGGGGTTCTGGATGCCGACGCTCATCAGGCAGGCAGGCGTCGCCGATCCCTTTCATATCGGACTGTTGACCGCGCTCCCCAGTCTGGCCGCACTGTTGGGAATGCTGGTGATTGGCGCGAGTTCGGATCGTCACCGTGAACGCCGCTGGCACATCATCATCCCTTTTGTCATCGGCGCCATCGCCATGGCAGCCAGTACGTTCTTCGCCGACAACGTCATTGCCACGGTACTGCTCTTTGCCATCGCACAGGCCACCATTATCGGTGCCGTCCCGGTCTTTTTCAGCCTGCCCGCCACCTTCCTCACTAGCACCGCCGCGGCTACGGGGTTTGCCCTCGCCTGCTCGCTGGCGAACATTGCCGGTTTGGTGAGTAACTCGCTGATGGGATTTGCTCTGGATCTGACCGGAAGCAGCGCGGGCGCGCTGTGGTTTTTCGCCGCTTGCCTGCTGGCAAGTTCTCTGTTGGTGATTGCCCTGCCCGCCAAAATCGTTAACCGATAAGGTTGTGACAAAAAGGCCGCATCAGGCGGCCTTTCTCTTTGACGAACGCACGACACGATTTGCCGGGCGGACCGATATGGATTGGATGCTCAGTCCTGACGACAGCGAAGCATACCGGCCTAACCCTGGCGTGCGACGGCTGTAGACCGCCGCCGTGACAGATCTTTTCGTCAGGCCAACTTGTAAGAGTTGGCACCGGTGCCGGCCAGATTGCCGCCGTCGACAATCAGATACTCCTGACGGATCGGCTTCCCTTCGAGGAAGTTTTGCAGAATTTCCAGCGTTCCTGCCGCATAGCGCGCCTGCGCGGACAGCGAGGTTCCGGAAATATGCGGCGTCATGCCCTGATGCGGCATGCGGCGCCATGGGTGGTCAACCGGCGCAGGTTGCGGGAACCAGACGTCTCCGCCGTAGCCTGCCAGCTGGCCCGACTCTAACGCGCGCGCAATCGCATCGCGATCGCAGAGCGCACCACGAGCGGTGTTGATCAAATAGGCCCCGCGTTTGAACTGAGACAGAAAGGCTTCGTTGACGAATCCCTGCGTCGAGGGATACAGCGGGGTTTGCAAGTTGACCACATCACAGACTTTAACCAGCGATTCCGGGGTTTCGTGGTAGGTTAAGCCCAGCTCCTGCTCAACCTCTTCCGAGAGGCGATGAGGATCGTAATAGTGCAGCTTCATATCGAAAGGTTTCAGACGGCGCAGCGCCGCCAGACCGATACGCCCGGCACCGAGCGTCCCGAACTGCATTCCCTCGACGTCATAGCTGCGCGCCACGCAGTCCGCGATATTCCAACCGCCGTTGTTGGCGATTTGATGCGAAGGCAGATAGTTGCGAACCAGGGCCAGAACGGTCATCACCACGTGCTCTGCCACGCTGATGGAGTTGGAGAAGGTCACTTCGGCCACGGTGATGCCGCGTTCGGCGGCGGCTTTGAGATCGACATGGTCTGAGCCGATACCCGCCGTCAACGCCAGTTTCAGTTTCTTCGCTTTGGCAATACGTTCAGCCGACAGGTAAGCCGGCCAGAACGGTTGGGAAATGACGACATCGGCATCCGGTAAATGACGGTCAAAAACGGAGTCAGCGCCTTCCTTATCGCTGGTCACAATCAGCTCATGCCCCTGACTTTCCAGATAACGACGTAACCCGAGTTCTCCCGAAACGCTGCCTACCAGCTCTCCGGGGGTGAAACCCAGTTCACCTGACGGCGTGGGCGCCGTCTGGCCATTCGGGTAGGTAAGAATTTCTGGGATATCGTCTCGCGCATAGACGGGGGGAAAACCGGTTACAGGATCGGGATACAATACGCACAAAATCTTGGACATAGTTATCTCCATAAACCTAAGCAAGTTAATTATATAGCCTTGATTTTAGGCTATAATTTTTGTGACGCGGTCCAGTCTGGGCGCTTAAGAATCACGCGTCCAATTGTTTGAAAATATCTCTAAATAGCTCCGCTCTATTTACTGGCTCGGTAGATGGATTGGTCGATTTTGCTCTGTAGGTCGAGCTGCGTCGTCATCCCCCACACCGCGTCTAGCAGTGCAGGCTGGTTGTCTTTACGTAGTCGTAGCAGGCTCATTTCCGGTAACGGAGGAGACTCAATGGGATGGGCGACAATACCGTTGGCGATGAGATGATCGGGGATGGCACTGATGGGGGCGATACTGCAGGCTTGTCCGCTGCTCACCATTTCGTGTAACACGCTGAGGGCGTTGGTTTCGATGATGACCTGAGGCGTCACCCCGGCCTCACGAAAAGCCTCTTCGATGACCCGTCGGTTCTGCATCTCATGATTAAACAAACACAGCGGCAACTCTCCGACATCGCCCCAGCTGAACGCATCGCCAGTCGGGGGAGCGACCTCGCTGTTGGACAGCAAAACGAAACGTTCGGCATACAGCGACAGGGACTCGTATATCTCTCCGGCGCTGGCATCGGAATAGGCGATCCCCAGATGCAGATCCTGATTTTTCAGCCGGTTCAAGATGTCGCGCGTACTCAGGGAAAAGACCTTCAAATTCAGGCGGGGAATGACGCGGCGGTACTCTTTAATCAGCGTAGAAACCGCGCGCATCGCCGAGGGGACTGCGCCAATGACTAAATTCCCCCCGGCCACGGCTTGGGCCAGCGCGGCCTCTTGCTTCAGCCCGTCTAATGAGGACAGCGTTTTTCTCGCCCACTCCAGCACGCGCTCCCCTTCAGGGGTGAACCCTTGAAAACGCCGTTCTCGTCGAATAATGGTGATGCCCAGTTCGCGTTCCATTTGTTGCAGCGCAACGGACAACGAGGGTTGCGAAACCCAGCAACTCTCTGCGGCCTGAGCAAAGTGCCGATGTTCAGCTAATGCCACCAGATAATGAAGTTGTCGCAGAAACAAGGTTAACTCCTTTTAAATTAATGATTTCCATAAAAAAGCGTTATAAAACAATGCTAAGCTCGGCGCACCGACATAGCCCTTTAGCGATTTCATCCCCTTATCACCGCCATCAGGCCAATGCGTCAATTCCTCCTGTATTCCTCTCCCAACAAAAGACTCCGCGCGGCACGCGGGCGGCATAGCGCTCATCGAGTTGGCTGATTCGACTTCTCAACTCAGCCCATCGGCACCGCGGTTTTCTTCCTCTTTCGCGACAAACATAGTCCAGGTTGATGAAATAGCAGGACAGACCAGCAAAATTGTACAATAGATAGGCAGCAAGGGGGCAATTCAGCGCAGGGGGTGAACAGATAATGTCTCGGGTGTAGCGAAGGGTTTCCTAAGCATCAGCGGTGACCGCAGAGGGATAAGGTACGATAAAGGAATGAGAAGAAAAGGCAGGAGATCAGATAGGAAGAATGAATCGTTTAGATGGGATAGTGCGCCCTATCTAAGAGGGAAAATGCGTTGTGCCAAGAGGTGATGATGAAAAATAAAAATTGTCAGGCCGGTAGAAAACAGATGCAGTTTACAGAACGATGCGGAGTCGTCTTATCCGGCCACGGGAAGACAGAGGTTAAATGCACAACTTCATGTAATGTGTCATTCACTGATATTTGTGTAGCAAATACCTTTTTATTGATGCAGCATTTTTATATTTAAAATAAAGAGACTCACCGGAGAACTCCCCTTCTTCACCACATAGCTCAGGATCGTCTGAAATCTCTTTATTATTCACCATTCCATCATCGTGAAGAGAATAGCCATAAACTTGATATGACGTCCCAGATATTCTTTCAGCACGATGCATAACATGCCATGAAACCAAGACAACGACATGTTTCACACCACCTAATGTGACGAAAAAAACCGTCTCAATGTTTGGCGAGCCACCATTAACATCATAGCTATCTATTTTTATAGCATGACCTTTTTTCTCAAAATAAAGGCCCAGCGGGCGATTGGCATCGTTCTCTTCTTTTATATAAATGCGGCTATCTTGAACTATATTAAAAGGCCCTTGCACGTATATTGATTCAGTGCTGGCATGACACCTAAACGTCAAGACCAATGCTATTACTGTAAATATTTTCAACATAAATCGCTCCATATTTAGTGAAAATAATAGTTCACTTTATTCGTTCCTGTACCCTGGATGGAACGTGTTTCTCATACCCCGACGACTTCATCAAGTTAAGATACTGTTTATAATTTAACTTTGCATTATCTAAATCTTTCAATGCCCAGAAAGCATCGGCCAAATTTAAATAAACAGCTTTTCGATGAGGCGATCTTCTTTTTACAATTTCGAGGTAGTATATCGATTCTTTATACCTTCCATTTTCTTGTAGAAAATAGCCATAGTCATTATAAATAGGCTCACTGTAGAACCTATCGATATCTGACATAGTCAAATAGGGTTCGAGAGAATTTATTGCCTGCTCCACATCACCAGATTGAAAAAAAGCCATGGCGTTATAATAATTTATTTTCAATAGCGTATTGAATGAGGCATCGAACTCTTTACTATGTTTATTAACTATGACATATCTCTTAGAAAAATTTGTTTCCAGAGGACAAACATCCAACGGATTTTCAAAAAATAATTCGACCCTATCATCGACTGCATAAAAATGAGCAATATCTTTTTCAGGAGAAGAATAATTCATCATCTCAGAATCAAACGGCAGCAGTGATGCCAAAGCTCCGTTTCTGCTTTTAGTTATCTCGAGTTTAATGATGCAATCAGCAGGGGACCGCTCCCCCAAATCAGAACTTCCTCCGTACAAGGTAGACGTTAAATGATTTGTTTCTCCTGAGTGTTTCTCAATCCCCACCAATGTAAAATCATCTTTATAAATGCTAACATCGGCACTCGAATATAACGGAAAGAAAACCAATAAAAGACTTATAACTAGTTTAACCATAATCTACACTATAGAATATTGATGATTTTTGTCTTTATATGCCGCATAGCGTTAACTAATAACTCATACAGACTATGCGGCCACATTGGGCCACATAATCATAGAATTAAAAAATCACTTCATCACACTTTATGGCATGATGTGTCGTATTTATCTTTCATCAAGATACATTCCCATTTGTTTACACCATCAGTGATTCTTACTTCTCCACTATCCTGCTCTATGTGCATCTTTTGAGGATTAACATCTTTGATCAGTTCAGCATCAACAGCGACAAACCAGACATATTTTCCATCACTAAACACATGTTCACTGACCGGATTTATATTTTTTACAGCGGTATCGGCAGGGATAACAGGCTGTCTTTTGTCATAAACATAAAACCCATGCTTATCAGCGGACATAGTAAAAGAGAAACATTTGAATGTGGACACATCAGCATCGGGATGCTTTGAACCTTCATAGTAAAGCTCTCCGTCAATATTCGCCCACCCATAACATGGGGGATAAGCGCTTGCGTTACGTTTGTAAGGTAAAACCACCGTCTTCCCAGCAACAAAATAATAGTTGTTTTTATCCTTAGCTTGATGAGTAGATAACGTCACAAATGATCCAGCATCTACGCCTTCCATTCTTTCACCAGTAATAGTTAAAACGACTTTCTTATCAGAAAAAAATGGGAAATCAAGGTCTGTAAAATGCTCAACATCCACGTTGTAATCTAAAAGATTACATTCTGCATAAGCTTTATTATTGGCGAATAAAAATTCGCCGTCAAAAACTCTTGCCGTATCAGGATTAAAACCCTGAGGTAATTTTGATGCATTACAATAATAATTTCCACCAGAAGAGGAGATATTAATTCCTCCGTGATTGCGATAAATAACTTTAAAGCTCTCAGGGTTTATATCAGGTAATACTTCTGGTGCAATATTCGCGGCTGGTTGAAATACAATTTTATCTCCTATCAATTTATAAGGATATTTTACACTATCTTTTTCCATTGCCATACACTGCTGGCTAGCGAAGAAAATAAAAATTATGGCAGACGCCTTTTTTATACAAGAATTTAAATTCAACTTATCTTCCTTTTTATTTGTCGTACAGTTACTTTTCCAGAGATGAAGAACCTCTGAACACTAATTTATTGCTTTAATAAGAACCGATGGCTTAGTCCTACGAAATTATCAATCACGTAAGATCTCTTATTTTTCACAGACCTAAGATTTAGCTAAAAAATGGCCTATGCCACGTTAAAAAATTTAAAAGCCTTGCTGATAATATAGATAACCTGTCTCTTATACACATCTGACGCTGCCGACGAAGAGGATAGTGT
>NZ_CAMKXG010000094.1 GCF_946477055.1 Lonsdalea britannica
ATCATTGATAACTACGACTCCTTTACCTACAACCTGTACCAGTATTTTTGCGAGCTGGGCGAAGAGGTTGTGGTCAAGCGTAATGATGAGCTGAGTCTCGACGCGATTGAGCGCCTGTCGCCGCAGCATTTGGTGATATCGCCGGGCCCCTGTACGCCGAACGAAGCGGGTATTTCGCTGGAGGCCATTCGACATTTTGCCGGTCAGTTGCCGATTCTGGGCGTCTGTCTGGGGCATCAGGCGTTGGGGCAGGCCTTCGGCGCTCAGGTTGTGCGTGCGCGCGAAGTCATGCATGGGAAGACCTCGCCTGTCCGGCATCGCGACGTCGGTGTTTTCACCGGGTTGGCGCAGCCGCTGACGGTCACGCGCTACCACTCTCTGATTGTCGAGAGCGCGTCGTTAGCTGACTGCTTTGAGATCACCGCCTGGACAGAAGATAGCGCGGGGAAAATGGACGAAATCATGGGGATACGCCATCGTAGCCTCCCTCTGCAGGGCGTGCAGTTTCACCCGGAAAGTATTCTGAGTCAGCAGGGGCACCTGCTGTTGCGTAATTTTTTGCACGGAAAATGAGTTCGTCGCTTATTTGCTTTCCACGCGGATTAATGATTGCCTGAGTTTGATTTTTTATGCATATTTGATGACTATATTTTCACTGTAGACATGAAATCGTAAAAGCGGGGCAGCAGATGGCAACAGATAAAACCGCGGTGACGCGCGATACATACGATAAGGTAATCCTTCCTGTTTATGCGCCGGCCCAGTTTGTTCCGGTGAAGGGGAAAGGCAGCCGGGTATGGGATCAGCAGGGTAAGGAATACATCGATTTTTCCGGAGGTATTGCCGTTACAGCGTTGGGTCATTGCCATCCTGCGCTGGTGAATGCCCTTAAAACGCAGGGTGAAACGCTGTGGCATACCAGCAACGTTTTCACCAACGAACCCGCGTTGCGACTGGCGAGCAAGCTGATTGCCGCGACGTTTGCCGAACGCGTGTTTTTCGCTAACTCAGGCGCGGAAGCCAACGAAGCCGCATTCAAACTGGCGCGTCATTACGCCATCGAACGTTTCAGCCCGTATAAAACCAAGATTATCGCCTTCCATCAGGCCTTTCACGGCCGCACGTTGTTTACCGTGTCGGTAGGCGGCCAGCCGAAGTACGCCGATGGATTCGGGCCAAAACCCGCCGATATCATTCATGTGCCGTTCAACGATTTGGATGCGGTGAAGGCGGTGATCGACGATCACACCTGCGCCGTCGTGTTGGAGCCGGTGCAGGGCGAAGGCGGCGTGCTGCCAGCCACGCAGGAATTTATGGAAGGCGTGCGTGAACTGTGCGATCAAAATCAGGCGCTATTGGTGTTTGATGAAGTGCAGTGTGGCATGGGACGAACCGGCGAGCTGTTCACCTATATGCACTATGGCGTGACGCCTGACATCCTGACCACCGCCAAAGCGTTGGGCGGCGGATTCCCCATCAGCGCGATGCTGACCACAGAGGACGTCGCTTCAGTCATGAAAGTCGGGACGCATGGCACCACCTACGGCGGAAACCCTCTGGCCTGTGCGGTGGCGGAAGCGGCGCTGGATGTGATCAATACCCCCGCTGTGCTGTCAGGCGTCTCCGCCAGACACGATCGCTTTATTTCCGCGCTTGATGCCATCAATCAGCAGTTCGATATCTTCGACGGCGTTCGCGGTATGGGCCTCTTGTTAGGCGCCCAGTTGAAACCCCAATGGCATGGACGGGCGCGAGATTTTCTGACGGCCGCCGCCGAGCTGGGCGTGATGATCCTGGTCGCAGGCCCTGACGTTATTCGCTTTGTGCCGTCGCTGGTGATTGAACTGGACGATATTGATGAAGGGATGGCGCTGTTTGCGAAAGCGGTCGCACAGGTGGTCAACGGTTAATAGTATTTTTAGACGAAGAGTGAACAGCGCGTTGCGCGCTGTTCATGAATCGAGGAGTTGAGATTAGCGCGTACCGAAGACCACGATGGTTTTCCCATGCGCTGAAATCAGCTCCTGATCTTCCAGCATCTTCAGAATCCGACCCACGGTTTCGCGGGAGCATCCTACGATTTGACCGATCTCCTGACGGGTGATTTTAATCTGCATCCCGTCCGGGTGCGTCATAGCGTCGGGCTGTTTGGCGAGGTTCAACAGCGTTTGTGCGATGCGGCCAGTCACGTCGAGAAACGCCAGGTTGCCCACTTTCTGCGAGGTAACCTGAAGGCGACGCGCGATCTGGGATGACAGACGCATCAAAATATCGGGATTGACCTGAATCAGCTGGCGGAATTTTTTATAGGAAATCTCGGCAACTTCGCAGGCGCTCTTGGCTCGCACCCATGCGCTGCGCTCCTGATCCTCTTCGAACAAGCCTAGCTCACCGATGAAATCCCCTTGATTCAGATAGGAAAGGATCATCTCTTTTCCTTCTTCATCTTTTATCAATACGGCAACGGAACCCTTTACGATGTAGTAAAGCGTTTCTGCTTTTTCACCTTGGTGAATCAGCGTACTCTTTGAGGGGTACTTGTGAATATGACAATGAGAAAGGAACCATTCAAGAGTCGGGTCTGTTTGCGGTTTGCCGAGAACCATTCGCTGTTATCCTCTGTTGTAATTCACTACGTAAATCACAGGGCTCAGAGTTCCCTGTAAGGCATGATAACTATAGGTATAATTCAAATTCCGTTGGGCGGAATATGTCAGGGAATTGACTGAAACCTCTCTGTCAGGTGACGCTGCAAACTGCTGTTTTCAGCATTGCGCAGAACGCACCGGATGCTGTCTCTGTTTGTAACACAGGTTGAGAGGACTGTCTTGTGTTGTCTCGCTTCAGCATGATTACGCCTTGATACGCAGGCATTTTCTACATAAGCGCGATAAAATTTCAAAAAAAGTTGAGTGGGAGTGAAAGGCTATGCAAGCGCGGGTGAAATGGGTTGAAGGGTTAACGTTTATCGGTGAATCCGCTTCGGGCCACCAGATTATTATGGATGGCAACGCGGGCGACAAAGCGCCGAGTCCGATGGAAGTGCTTTTGATGTCGGCGGGAGGATGCAGCTCGGTTGACGTTGTGTCTATTCTGCAAAAAGGGCGTCACGATGTGGCGGATTGCGAAGTGCGGCTGACTTCCGAGCGCAGGCAGGAAGCGCCCCGACTGTTTACTGCCATCAACCTGCATTTCATCGTGACCGGAAAAGGGCTGACCGAACAAGCCGTGTCGCGTGCGGTGTCCCTGTCGGCCGACAAGTACTGCTCGGTGGCGCTGATGTTGGGTGCATCGGTGACGATCACGCACAGTCACGAAGTCATTACCCTCGATTAAACCGCCTACGGCCATTCAGGCCGTAGCGTTTCGATCTCACGTGATCGTCTTGCCTTCTAGCAGCCGCTGCACCAGCGGCATCATGATCAATTCCATCGCCAGCCCCATTTTGCCTCCGGGCACTACCAGCGTATTGATATGAGAGATATACGACCCTTGCAGCATGGCGAGCAGGTAGGGGAAGTCGATATTTTCCAGGCGCTGGAAATGAATCACCACCAGACTTTCATCCAGCGACGGGATCGCTTTCGCGGCGAAGGGGTTGGACGTATCGACGGTCGGCACCCGCTGGAAGTTGATGTGCGTGCGGGAAAACTGTGGCGTGATATAGGTGATGTAGTCTTCCATCGAGCGCACGACGGAGTCCATGACCGCATCGCGCGAGTGTCCGCGTTCGTTAACGTCGCGGTACAGCTTCTGGATCCACTCGAGGTTCACAATAGGCACTACGCCCACCAGCAGGTCGACGTGACGCGCCACGTTGTGTTGCTCGGTGACGACGCCGCCGTGCAAGCCCTCATAGAACAAGACATCGGTCGGATCCGGCATGGCTTCCCAGGGCGTAAATGTGCCGGGCACCTGGTTGTAAGGAATGGCTTCGTCGTAGGTATGCAGGTACTTGCGGGTTTGCCCGCCCCCTTGCTGCCATAATCGGCGAATGCCTGTTCCAAGAGGGTGAAATCGTTCGCCTCCGGGCCGAAATAACTAATGTGGCGGCCCAGATCTCGCGCTTTGCGGATGGCCATGTCCATCTCCGGACGGGTGTAGCGGTGAAAACTGTCGCCTTCCAGTTCAGCCGCGCGGATTTTCAACTGCTGAAAAATTTTTCGGAATGCCAGACTGGTGGTGGTCGTTCCGGCGCCGCTTGAGCCGGTCACGGCAATAATAGGGTGTGGATGCGACATAGTGCTGCAACTCCGCAATTGACGGTAAAACCCTGCAGGAAGCGCCGGGGATTTGACCTTCATTGTTACCCTGTTTGCGCCGATGCGCCACGCCATTTTTGCATGGGGCAGCGCGAGGTACGGCGTTATGAATCGTGTCCGGCCTTGAACTGGGCGCGTGGCATGAGGTTGACCGTTTCATGCAGTTCGGACCAGACCAGCACCACTTCGCCGCTTTCCAGCTGGCGGCGGACATCCGCCACCTTTTGTTCCAGCGTGCGCTCGTGTTCGCCGTAGTCGGTGCCTTCGCGCAGCACGAAGGACTCAATCAGATTCTCCAGCGTATCCGCCGCGAGTTCTTTCCAGGGAATAATCACCTTATCGCTCCAGATGTGGGGTGAGCCAGTCAGGAATGCGCTGCTCCAGCCACAATTTCGGTTTTAATAACGAGCCGCCCACGAAGCCGACATGTCCGCCGTAATCCGTCAGCTGATACTCCACACTCGGCGGCAACGACGTGGCCGCAGGAATGACATCCTTCGTCATGAACGGATCGTCCTTGGCGTGGATGATCAACAGCGGCGTGCGGACGTTCGGCAGCAGCGGGAGGGCGCTGCAACGCTCATAATAGTCATTGGCGTCGGTAAAGCCATGAATGCGCGCGGTAATGATGTTATCGAACTCCCGCAGTCCCCGAATCTTTCGTAACTGATGCAGGTGAACCGGCAGCGTATCCGGATAGGCCGCCAGTTTGCGGATGGCGTTGCGCTTCAACAGCCGCAGCAGATAGTGCTGATAGAAGCGTGAAAAGCCTTT
Organism: Lonsdalea britannica; assembly: GCF_946477055.1. Taxonomy (GTDB): domain Bacteria; phylum Pseudomonadota; class Gammaproteobacteria; order Enterobacterales; family Enterobacteriaceae; genus Lonsdalea; species Lonsdalea britannica_A. Next base: position 5,037 of record NZ_CAMKXG010000094.1, read on the forward strand.
TTCGATATGACGACAGCAAGGCTCCAGCATCAGCGGCGCGGACACCACGGTCGCCGCGTCAAGCAACGGCTCTTCCGTCTGCTGACCCAGCAGGCAGGCCAGCATGTTGCCTCCCAATGACACGCCAATGGCGGCGGTCGGCGCATCACCGTAAGTCGACTTCAGCCAGCGCAGGAAATAGCGGGCATCTTCGGTCTCTCCGGAGTGATACATCTGGGGCGTGCGATTAGGCGTGCCGCCGCAGCCGCGAAAATGCATGACGACGGACAGCCAGCCCCGTCGGTGGCAGGCCGCCACCAGACCGTGCGCATATGGACTATAGAAACTGCCTTCCAGCCCGTGGAACAGCACCACCCGCGGTTTATGGCGGGCCAGCATGGGGTCTTCGCTCCAGGCCAGATCGAGAAAATCGCCGTCCGGCAGTTCCAGCGTCTGCCAGAGTGGCTTGAGCTGCGCGCGTCGCCGCAACAGACGGGGAAGCAAGGTTTGCAAATGGGGGTTGTACATACCGGCCAGGGGACGAAACATCTGGCTAGTCGTGGGATGAATATTCATAGTCAAAAGCTTGTACCGGCGACATCACGCTGCTAGGTTGAAGAACTGCAAATTTCGTTTGTTAGAAGGCCTTTTCAATCACATGGCGCACTTCAATCTGTTTCTTTCCATGCTGGGCTTCCTGTGGGTTGCAGCGATTACCCCAGGCCCCAATAATATGCTACTCACCGCTTCCGCTGCTAATTTTGGTTTTCTCCGCTCCATGTCGCTGATGGTTGGCATCATGATCGGCATGCAAAGTGTGCTGCTGCTGGTCGCGCTGGGATTGGGGAGCCTGATTCTACTCTATCCTTCGCTGCACCTCGCGCTCAAAATTTTGGGTAGCGCCTATCTGCTGTGGCTGGCGTTTAAAATCGCCAGCGCTCGTTATGAAGAGCTCGACACGCAAACGGCGCCGCCGCGACCGATGCCCCTTTATCAGGGCGGACTGCTGCAATTTCTGAACCCGAAGGCCTGGCTGATGGCGCTGGGCGCCGTCGCCGGTTTCAGCCTCTCCGGGGGGGAATACGTGGGTTCCGTCATCGCTATCAGCATCGCCATGTTCAGCGTAAATCTGGTCGCTGGGATAGTCTGGCTGGGGTTCGGCACGGTCATTGGTAAAATGTTGCGCAGCCGCCGGGCGTGGCGGATTTTCAACCTGTTCATGGGGCTGCTGACCGCCGCTTGCGTACTCATGATCTGGCATTAAGCGAAACGCCCGGGCAGGCATAACGCCCGCCCGGCGTCATCAGGACTGCATCATCTGCTCAAGCTGTTCCTGCGCGTCCAGCCAACTCATTTCGGTCTCTTCCAGTTCGCCTTTGACTGCGATTTGCTCCTGCAGACAGGTCGTCAGCTCCGCTTTGCGGCTGGCTTCGTAAATCGCCGTATCCGCCAGTCGGTTTTCCAGCTCGGCCAGCGTGGTATTCAGCTTTTCCATTTGCTGCTCCAGCTTGGTGAGCTGCTTACGCAGTGGCTGGGTTTGGGTGCGCAACTCCGCCTCGCGCCGTTTCTGGTCTTTTCTGGCCTGAGCGCTGTTGCCGGTGCTGTCTTTCGCCGGCGCCGATTCGCTGGCGTCCTGTTTCTGCGCATCCAGCAGCCACTGTTGATAATCCTCCAGATCGCCGTCGAACGGCTCAACCCGGCGGTCATGAACCAGATACAGATCGTCTGTCGTGGAACGAATCAGATGACGATCGTGCGAGACGACGACCAAGGCACCTTCGAAGTCGATCAACGCTTCGGTCAGCGCCTGACGCATATCCAGATCGAGATGGTTAGTCGGTTCATCGAGCAGCAGCAGGTTAGGACGCTGCCAGACGATCAACGCCAGCACCAGCCGCGCTTTCTCGCCGCCCGAGAAGCGTTCGGTCGGCTCTACCACTTTGTCGGCGCCAAACCCGAATCCGCCCAGATAGTCACGCAGCTGCTGTTCGGTTTCCTGTTCGGCCAACCGGGTCAGATGCTGCAGCGGCGACTCATCGGCACGCAGGTACTCCAGCTGATGCTGGGCGAAGTAACCCAGTCGAACGCCTTTCGCCAGCCCGACCTCGCCGCTTTGCGGCTGCAGCTCTCCCGCCAGCAGTTTAATCAGCGTGGATTTCCCGGCGCCGTTGTGGCCGAGCAGACCGATGCGCGAGCCGGGCACCAGATTGAGCTTGATGGATTCCAGAATCAGCTTGTCGCCGTAACCTGCGCTCACTTTCTCCATCCGCAATAACGGATTGGGCAACGCCTGCGGCGCGCGGAAACTGAAACGGAACGGATTATCGACATGCGCTGGGGCAATCAGCTCCATTTTTTCCAGCATTTTGATACGGCTCTGCGCCTGCTTGGCTTTTGTCGCCTTGGCGCGGAAACGGTCAATGTAGTGCTGCAAATGCGCGACGCGCTCCTGCTGATGTTCGTACAGCGACTGCTGCTGAGAAAGTCGTGTTGCGCGCTGCTGTTCGAACGAGGTGTAGTTGCCGGTGTATTCGAACAGGGACTCCTGCTCGATATGCAAAATCTTGTTAACAATAGGATCAAGAAAATCCCGGTCATGGGAAATCAGCACCAGCGTGCCGGGATAGTTTTTGAGCCATTTTTCCAGCCAGATGACCGCATCGAGATCCAAATGGTTGGTCGGTTCATCCAGCAGCAGAAGATCGGAGCGACAAAGCAGGGCCTGCGCCAGGTTGAGGCGCATACGCCAGCCGCCGGAAAAGGCGCTGACAGGCTGTTGCAGCTGTTCCTGACTGAATCCCAGCCCGTTCAGCAGACTGGCGGCGCGAGACTGGATTGACCAGGCGAGGATCGCATCCAACTTGCCGTGTACGGTCGCGATGGCATTGCCGTCGTTGCGTTCATTGGCGTGCGCCAAATCGCTTTCCAGCTGGCGAAATTCGCGGTCGCCGTCTATCACATACTCTATTGCAGGACGCTCCAGCGCAGGCGTTTCCTGATTGACCCAGGCAAGGGACCAGTGCTGAGGAAAAGTGGCATTACCGCCGTCTGCGCTAATTTCTCCTTTCAGCAGGGACAGCAGCGTTGATTTTCCGCAGCCGTTTTTACCGACCAGACCCACTTTCTGACCCGGATTGACGGTCGCCGTGGCGTTATCCAGCAGTACCCGCGTACCACGTCGAATTTGTAAAGAGGAGAAGACAATCATAAAGCGCCAAGTAATAAGAATATGTTAAATTATGGATCAAGTTTCAGGGCGGCAGCGTCCTGGTAATCCCCGCTGCGCTGCATGGTAGCGGAAAATATCTACGATGACGACGCTTTGGAGGGGAATGATGTCGCAGCCACCCAAGATTTTGCTGCTGTTTGCCCATCCGGAATTACAGGACTCGGTTGCGAATAAGCTGTTATTGCAATCCGCCCGAGGTCTGGAACATGTGACGGTACACGATTTGTACGCGCACTATCCTGATTTTTTTATCGATATTCACCATGAACAACAGTTACTGCGAGAGCATCAAATCATCGTGTTTCAACATCCGCTTTATACCTATAGCTGCCCGGCATTGCTGAAAGAGTGGCTGGATCGCGTCCTGAGCCGGGGCTTTGCCAACGGCGTCGGCGGCAATGCCTTGTCGGGCAAATACTGGCGCAGCGTGGTGACGACCGGTGAGCCGGAATCCCGCTATACCTCGGAAGGACATCAGCACTCATTTATGGATGATGTGCTGCGACCGTTCGAGATGACGGCGACCATGTGCCATATGCGCTGGATGAAGCCGCTGGTGATTTACAACGCGCGTCGGATGTCGCGCGACGCATTGCGCGAACACGCCCATCTCTATGGGGATTGGCTGGCGGCGCCTTTGTCTGAGGGAGGGCTCTGAGTATGGATAGCGCTTCCACCCTGAGCGCGGGGGTTCTGTTTTTATTCGTCACCGTACTGGCGGTACCTATCGCTGCGCGTCTGGGTATTGGCGCGGTGCTGGGCTATTTGCTGGCCGGTATCGCTATCGGTCCCTGGGGGCTGGGCTTTATTCGTGACGTTTCAGCCATCCTGCACTTCTCTGAGCTGGGCGTCGTGTTCCTGATGTTCATCATCGGGCTTGAACTGAATCCTGCCAAATTGTGGAAACTGCGACGATCCATTTTCGGCATCGGCGCGGCTCAGGTACTGCTGAGCGCCGCGATACTGGGCGGCGTATTGTTCATGAGCCAATTCTCCTGGCAGTCGGCCTTGATTGGCGGGATCGGGTTGGCGATGTCATCCACGGCGATGGCGCTGCAGCTGATGCGTGAAAAAGGCATGAATCGCAACGAATCCGGGCAGCTCGGTTTTTCCGTTTTGCTGTTTCAGGATTTGGCGGTCATACCCGCGTTGGCGTTGATCCCAATTCTGTCGGGCGTTCAAGGACAGATTGATGACTGGCAGCAGGTCGCTATGAAGGTGCTGGCGTTCGGCGGAATGTTGATCGGCGGCCGCTATCTGGTGCGTCCGCTGTTCCGGTTTATTGCCGCCTCTGGCGTGAGCGAAGTGTTTACCGCTGCGGCGCTGCTATTGGTGCTTGGGTCTGCGCTGTTTATGGAAGCGCTGGGACTGTCGATGGCGCTCGGTACCTTTATCGCCGGCGTGTTGCTGGCAGAAAGCGAATATCGCCATGAGTTGGAAATCTCTATTGAGCCGTTTAAAGGGCTGCTGCTGGGGCTGTTTTTCATCTCCGTGGGGATGGCGCTCAATCTTGGCGTGCTGTACGCGAACATCGTCGAAGTGTTGCTGGGCGTCGTGATTCTGGTGTCCGTTAAAGGCTTGATTCTCTACGTGCTGGCGCGGATCTACGGGCTGCGCTCGTCGGAACGGCTGCAATTCTCCGGCGTGCTAAGTCAAGGCGGCGAGTTCGCCTTTGTGCTGTTTTCCGCTGCGGCGACTCAGCATGTTTTGCAGGGCGATCAACTGCCGCTGCTGCTGGTCACCGTCACCCTGTCGATGATGGTAACGCCGCTACTGATGCAGCTGATCGACCGTATTCTGGCGCGCCGCTACAACGCGCCGGAGGAGTCCACGGAGAAACACTATGTGGAAGACGATGAGCCGCAGGTGATCGTCGTGGGCTTCGGTCGCTTCGGTCAGGTGATTGGCCGACTGCTGATGGCGAACAAAATGCGGATTACCGTACTTGAGCGAGACATCAGTGCGGTCAGCCTGATGAGAAGCTACGGTTATAAGGTGTATTACGGCGACGCCACGTCGATGGACTTACTCCGTTCGGCGGGCGCCGAACAGGCGCAGTCGATTGTGATTACCTGCAACGACCCCGAAGATACGATGTCCATCGTGCATCTGTGCCAGCAGCATTTCCCGCATCTGGAGATACTGGCGCGCGCCCGCGGTCGTGTGGAAGCGCATGAGCTGTTGCAGTCAGGCGTGAAGCAGTTTTCCCGCGAAACGTTTTCCAGTGCGTTGGAGCTGGGGCGGAAAACGCTGGTCTCTCTGGGAATGCATCCCCATCAGGCTTACCGTTCGCAACAGCATTTCCGCCGTCTGGATATGCGTATGCTGCGCGAGCTGATGCCGGAGCGTCAGGCTGAAGGCGAGGGCGCTCAGATCTCGCGTGTCAAAGAGGCCCGACGTGAATTGGAAGATATCTTCCAGCGTGAGATGCAGCATGAGCGTCGGCGTCTGGACGATTGGGACGAAACCTAAAACCTAATGGCTGGCGAATGTCGCCATCGCTGACGGATTGGACGGAAAAACATCATGTCGACACCACGAAAGCAGTTTATTGCCGGTGCGGTTTGCCCTCAGTGTCATACGCAGGATACCCTGATGGTCGGGATGGAAGATGTCGAGGAAGTCGTTGTCTGCGTCAAATGCGGTTATCGGCAGAGCCGTCCTGAGGCAAAGCAGCAGACTGCGGAGCGTCAGGACGAGCACATTATTGGCATGTTTCACCCTTAATAAGCGTGGTAGCGATTTTTGATTCCGTGCAGTACATGGGGATGTTTTTCAGCTACAATTTGCGCCAAAGCGATTTCCAACGGTAGGAGATATCATGAAAGTAGCAAAAGACCTGGTGGTCAGCCTGGCCTATCAGGTACGTACAGAAGACGGTGTATTGGTTGATGAGTCTCCGGTGAGCGCACCGCTGGACTATCTGCACGGTCGCGGCTCGCTGATTTCCGGCCTGGAAAAAGCGCTGGACGGACGTGCGGTCGGCGAACATTTCGATATTAAAGTAGGCCCGAATGAGGCTTACGGCAACTATGACGAAAATCTGGTACAGCGCGTACCGAAAGATGTCTTCATGGGTGTGGACGAGCTGCAGGTTGGCATGCGTTTCCTGGCTGAAACCGATCAGGGTCCGGTGCCTGTCGAAATTACTGAAGTGCAGGACGAACACGTCGTGGTTGATGGTAACCACATGCTGGCGGGCCAGAACCTGAGCTTCAACGTCGAAGTCGTCGCGATTCGTGAAGCGACGGCGGAAGAGCTGGAGCACGGTCACGTTCATGGCGAACACGACCACGAACATGACCACGATGGTTGCTGCGGCGGTCACGGCCACGATCACGACCATGACCATGGTAACGGCGGCTGCGGCGGCCACGGCGGATGCGGTTGCCAGCACTAAGGGCGGCTTCACCTCTAAAAAAACCCGGCGCTGCGTCATGCAGGCCGGGTTTTTTTACGTCTGTTGTTTTTGATGGCGGTAAGGTTGAGGCTTACTCTTTCCCCATCAGCATCTCATCCTGCGGCGCATTGAAACGCTGGGCTTTAGTGAGCAGGAAGTAGACATAGGCTGCGACCATCAGCGCGATGAAAAGGGCGCCGATGAGTGGGTTGAACCACAGCATCGCCAATAAGCACAGGCAGGCCAGCACCAAGGCGATCCCCGGTATAATAGGATAGCCGGGCGCCAGGTAGGTTCGTTCGAGCTCTGGCGCGGTGCGACGCAGCCGGAACAGGCTCAGCATGCTCATGATGTACATCACAA
>NZ_CAMKXG010000095.1 GCF_946477055.1 Lonsdalea britannica
GGTTCAGCGGCACGCCGGTCCACTCGGCGATCACGGCGGCGACCTGTGATTTATCCACGTGCGCGGAGACCAAAATAGCGTCTTCCTGCAAGGCAGCCAGCGCCTGTTCGCGCTCGGCCAAACGCTGTGCGGCGTCCGCCAGCGACAGAGTTTCCTCGCCCAGCGTCACTTCATCCGCCAGCTCGTCGGCCAGCAGCGCCGCGCGCAGTTCAATCACCTGACTCACCAACGCCTGCTGGGCCTGCCAGTCGGTATTCGCCGCAGTCAGCGACGCTTCATCGGCCTGCTGAGCCTCGCGCAACGACGCCAGTCGATCCGCGTTGTCGCCCAGACCGATACGGGTCTGCCGCTCAAGCTGAAGAATTTCCTGCTCGCGCTGGTGCAGCTGATTCTGCAAATGGCTGATAGCGCGCGGCGGCGTGGTCAGGTTGATGGCGACGCGCGCGCAGGCGGTATCCAGCACGTCGATGGCTTTATCCGGCAGCTGACGGCCCGAGATATAGCGCGACGACAGCTGAGCGGCGGCATGCAGCGCCGCTTCGTCGATCAGAACGCCGTGCGCTTTCTCATAAATACTGCGCAGACCGCGCAGGATCACGGTGGCTTCTTCCGCGTTCGGCTCGCCCACTTTGACCATCTGGAAACGGCGCGACAGCGCGGCGTCTTTTTCGACGTATTTTTTGTATTCGCTCCAGGTGGTTGCGGCGATGGTGCGTAGTTCGCCGCGCGCCAGCGCCGGTTTGATCAGGTTGGACACGTCCAGCCCGCCCGCCTGATTGCCCGCGCCGATCAGCGTGTGAGCTTCATCAATGAACAGAATGATCGGCTGAGGCGAGGTTTTCACCTCCTGCATCACGCCTTTGAATCGTTTTTCGAACTCGCCTTTCACGGCGGCGCCCGCCTGCATCGCGCCTAAATCCAGCGACAGCAGCTCAACGTTGCGCATTTTCTCAGGCACCTGATCCGCTACGATGCGCAGCGCCAGACCTTCGATCAGCGCGCTTTTACCGACGCCCGCTTCCCCCACCACGATGGGGTTGTTCTTGCGACGGCGCGACAGGATATCGATCATCAGATCGATCTCTTTATCGCGGCACAGCACCGGGTCCAGCTTGCCCGAGCGAGCCTGTTCGGTGACGTTGTCGGTAAAGCGAGCCAGCAGCGACGCATCGCCCTGAGGCGCAGATGCCGCGCCGCCCGCGTTGCCAGCGGTCGTCGACGACACTTCCGTTTCCGCGGAGTCTTTCACCCACTCGTCGAACTGCTGACGCAGCAGCTCCCGGTTGACCTTCGCCAGCGATCGCGTGACCGCACCGGCGAGATAGCGATTGGGGGTCATCAGCAGGACCAGCAGCAGCACGCCGCTGCGCAGCGTCGCGTGCTGCATCTCGGCGGACGCCAGCAGCCAGCTGTCCTGCAGCCACTCAATCAGCAGCGGCGAGAACGAGGGATAGCCCTGATCGTACTCTTTATCGACGCCGGACGGCTGGAGCAGCTGCGTCAGCTCATCCACATCCACCTCGGCGCGCTTGAGGATCTGGCGCACGTCGCTGAGCGGCGTGTCCAACATTTTCAGCAGCAGGTGCTCGACCCGGATTTCCGCGCCCTGGCAATTCACACACAGGGCCGCAGCCTCTTCCAGCATGTGTCGACAAATCGGATTGAGCCGTTCAACCAACACCGGCAGTTCTATTCGAATCAACGTGTGATCTCCTATCTTATTGTAATAATTCCCCCAGCTGACGAAGCACGTCCTGGGTCTGATTGCTGAGCTGATAGTGATAAAGACCGAAGATCGCCGCTAACACCCCGCTGACGCATAGGAACAGCGTGAAGAGCGAAATCTGCCTGCGCATCCGGTAGCCGGACGCCTGCTGTCCCAGATCGAGATGGAACACAGAGGGCGTTTCTGCCGGTTCCGGATGCAGAATTTTGTGCAGCTTGCGGACAATCGCTTCGAATTCGTCGCGGCCCTGCGTCATTACGCGGTAGCGGCCCTCGAATCCCAGGCACAGACAGAGATAGATGAACTCCAGAATGTCCCGATAATGGGCCGGATCGGTCTGTAGCTTGCCAAGCAGGACAAACACCTTCTCTCCGCCCCAGGTTTCGTTGTGGAAACGGGTCAGCAGGGAATGCTCCGACCATACGCTCTGGCTGCCCCACTCGCGGCCCATGACGGCCTCATCGATATAGGTGCAGAGAATGTAACGAAACGACAAAATGACGCCGTTTTCATAGCCGTGCGTGATCAGTTCCTGCTCAATAGCCTGAATTTCCGACACCACTTTCTGATACAGCTCGGGCACCTGGTCGTACGCCGACAGATGTCGCACGCGTTCCACCATGCCCAGCAGCGGCGTCACGGCGTCAATCATGGGGTTGATGCTCTGGCCGCGTAGCCGAAACCAATAGTCTGAGTCCATATCCAGCTGTTGGGCGTGGTCGTACAATAGGTCGCCCAGCAGCTCATTGCGGATAACATCGATCGTCATCTAGCTCTTCCCCCGGTAATTAGCTACGAATAGCCCAAAGCTGCATATCCAGATCCGGGAAGTCCCCGGCAATATGAAACGCCAGCGTGTTGTCGCCCACCAGCATCTGCCAGGCGGCGCTCTGCCGATCCAGCTGGAAATAGCTGTAGCCGGCGTGGTAAGGCAGCTGACGCGGCGCAACCGGCAGCGGCAACAGCGGCACGCCCGGCAGCTGCAGGCTGATCAGTTCGCGGATCTTGTCGCTGGACGCCACTTTGGTCTGCTGCAACAGCTGTTTGCGCAGCTGCTCCTGCGGCATTCTGGCGCGTACCGCCAGGACGAAGTCGGCGCTGGCCATCAGCTCGCTGTCGCCGACCATCGCGATCATCACGCCGTACTGATGCTTACGCAGCTGTAGCGAAACGGCGCGCGGCGACAGCACGGTGCTCAGCGCCTGACGGAACGCCATCATCAGCGGCTCAAAGCTGCTCTGCTGGTCGTCGTGGCGATAGGCGGGAAATTCCGGCGGCAGGCGGGATTCGTCCGTGAACGTCATCAGTTCGCCGCAGACCTGTACCAGCGCTTCATGCAGACGCTCCGGATGCAGCGTGCCCATTCGCGCCAGATGCGACAGCAGCGGCTGCGCACGGTTGAGCAGCTGCAACATCATGAATTCGGCGACGTCGGCGACGCCCTGCTGTCCCGGCGCGGCGATGCGCTGCGCCAGACTGCGGGCGCGCTCGGCCACCAGCCCGGCGGACTCGCCGAGAAAGCGTTTGAGCGTCGGGATCGCGGAGATGCTGATGCTGCACGGCATGAAGTTCGGGTCCAGCACCAGGCCGCCGTCCGGACGTTTATCCAGAATCTGGGCGATAGCCAGCGAGGCGTAGGCGCTGCGGTCGTCGCGCTCCAGCATCAGGCGCAGGCTGACCTGCCCCACTTCCAGCGACACCACATCGCCGCCTTCGCTGTGCAGATCGCGCACATCGTGGCGGTGCGCATGCAACCGCGTCGCGACCTGCTGACCGCTGTGGTTAACCTCGCTCACGCCGCTGACGGACAGCGGGATCGCCAGATAGACCTTCTGGTTGACGACCGACGCATCGGTGATCTCCAGCGGCTGCGGCAACGCATCGTCGCTCGGAATGTTAAAGACGGTGCCATCCGGCATGATCCCGGTGGCGGACACCAGCGCGATACGCCCGAAGTTCAGATACTCTTCGTTGATGGTCAGCGACTGGAGGCCATAGAAAAAATCGCCCATCGCGCTCAGGCGAGCATGCAGGGTGTAATCCGTATGCCTTTGCTGCTGTTGAAAATGCTGAGGTTTGATGAATAAACCTTCACGCCAAATAATCCGATTTCGGCTCGACATAGCTATTCTTCTTCTTTTTGGAGTTCGACTTCATCCAGACGCAGATGCACGAGAATCTGATAGGCCCGTCCGGTATTTTTCACTTTGATGACCTTGCGCCATTCGGCGCTGTCGGGATCGGCATAGCGAGCAACGACGCCGATATAACGGATCTTTTCATCCAGCTTGACCGGCGGCAGATACTTGAACTGTCCCGGCAGCAGGGTGTAGTCCTGGTGGTCGATGTAATTCTTGCCCAGCGATTTTTCCAAATCGGCCGTCACCTGGTCGTAGTCCGTCGCCAGCAGCTTGGAGTCCTCCGACAGCATGACGATATGGAACTCAATCGGCGCCGCTTCCCCACTCTCGTTGGGGTTCACGTCCGGCTCGGCAAGCAGGCTGAACCCGGCGGTTGAGGGCTGGCTATCGTTGCTCCCCACCTGAATATCCGGGTTCATCGCAACGTCAGCCATCTTGCCCATTGTGGTACAGCCTGAAAGCAGCAGTAATACCCCGGAAAGCAAGAATGTCCGCAGCATCAGATTAACTCCTGTTGCTCACGGACGACGCGGTCGTAGGCCTGGGAATACACCTGCTGGAACAGCTTCTGGAATCCCTGCTGGCGTTCAGACGTCAGCTCGCGGAAGTAGTGCTGATACATAGACCAGGCCCAACCGTCATCCATCGGATTCTGCTCGCCGGAACGGCGATAATGTTCGAAGCGCTTGAGCAGAACATCCGGCGAGAACGCCTGCAAAATGCTGTCCAGCGCGGTCGCGATCGCCTGCTGGTTGGCGACGTGGTGAATACGCACGTTGCGCAGGACCTCGTCGACGGCGGCAGGCGCGGACAGGTGCACCGGACTTTTTTCTTCGGCGAACAGCAGCGCCAGCGTGTCGTGGTAGTCCAGACTCAGGCGCAGCGGGTTGTCTTCAATCGGACGCAGATGTTTGTCCGACAGCGCCGCCTGATCGGCCTGCAGCTTCAACAGCCCTTCAATCATGGCGCGCAGCGTTTTTCCCATTTCTTCCAGGAAGTTGCTGAGATGCTGATTGTTGCCGATGTTCAACGTCTGACCGAGGCCGCGCATCAGCGGGGCCAGCGCATTTTGATCGATGTTGTCGCCACCGGTCAGCGAATCAAAACGGTCCTGAATAGCGGGTAGCTCGAGAAATTCCTGGTCCATGGTGCCCTCAACGGCTGAAGAAGAAGTAGATGAAACACGAGTCGTGGTGGAGAATTCGGGTGTTCCCCGCGTCTCCTGAGTAAGGAATGCGTTTGCGCCGGTTTGCTCCTGCTGCAGCGCCAGCAGCGGGTCGCTGGCCGGAGACGGCGAAGACGTCTGTTCGGCGGTATTTTCGGTGGCCTTTTCCTGAGCGAGCCAGTCATCCAGCTCATTCTCCGAGCGGTTGCCGATGATCTGCGCCAGCTCCGGTTCCGCGCTGACTTTGCCCAGATATACCCGCAGCCGGAACGGCCCGACCGTCAGTTCGTCGCCCTGATCCAGAAAGACTTTTCTTGAGCGTCCAATGGGCGACGTCGCGCCGTTGATAAAGGTCTGGCCGCTGAGATCGCACAGGCAAAAGCGTCCGTCCTGGATTTCGATGCGCGCATGTTCAGGCAGCACCGCGCCCAGCCGATCTTTCAGTTTCCAACTATCCTGCTCCGAGGAGCCCAGCGTGCCGCCGCCTTGATGGAACTGGTATTGAACCTGGGAGTTGCCTTCCAGCTGCTCACTGTTCAGCACAACCAGAGAAAGTTGTTGATTGAGTTCGTTCACGATTACTCCTGCACGCAAATAGTCACATCAGGCTCACTCGGCGGCTCGCCGAGAAAGCTGCTCCATCCCAAACGAGCGCTCTGCTCATGCCCCAGGCGAAGCCCTTTCGCTTCTCCCAAACCAAACCCCAGCCGCAAGTCCCACGCGCACTGGTCGCGCAGGATGAAAGAAACGAAGCGCACCAGAGGCTGAAAATGCTCGCCGTTAGGCAGAAACTGCAAAAACTGCGCGAAGCTCAGATTGTTGATTTTCAGCAAAAATTTGCCCGCGCAGTCGTTAACCTTGTCGCCAATGACGAAGTCATTGCCCATCATGGAGTTGGCCATTCCCAACCGATTTTGCTGATCCGCGTGAATCGGCACTTTGCGGGCCTGCCAGGCGATGACATCGACCATCTCCAGGTCGAAACAGTGCGCGACCAGTCCAGCCACCACTTCCGGCGAGCGACTCGGGCTCGCCAGCATGCCCGCGTACGACAGCATTTTGGCCCGGTTGACCGGCAGGCTTTCGCGCACGGCGTCGTTGCCCAGCCCCACCAGCGCGAACATCAGCCGCGAAAAGCCGTCTTCCCCTTCATCCTGAAAACGGACGTGGTAGCGGTATTTCCGCCAGATACGGTGCAGCAGCGTCAGCAGACGGTGGTGGAAGAAATCCAGAAACGCGCCGAGCTTCTGTTCGCCCTGCGCATACTCCCAGGCCAGATCGTCCAGGTAGTAGCCGGGCATCGGGGACTGACTGCCATGCAGCCCCATAAACGCGACTTCCAGCACATGGCCCTGCGTTTCGTCCTGCGTAATGCCTTGTATATCGCTGCTGTGGAACCCTAAGGACGCGGTGGATTTGAACCGTATGCGTTCCTGCTCGGGGCGGTAGTCCAGCCCCCGCTCCTGATCCACGCCTTCCAGCCGGTTGACGAGTTCAACCAGCTGGAAAAAATTAAAGCGCGGCGCATCATCCCGAAACATCACATCATGGAGTGCTGACCTATCTGGACTGGCCATTTGTAGCGCTCCTTGTTATCAAGGTTGATGATTTCCAATAGATGGAAGGCGTTAACACTGGCGTAAAGCGAGAAGAAATGCGCCAGTACGGTGCCGAACAGATACAGCTCGCCCTCGCTGGCAAAGGCGGACTGATACACGGACAGCACCGACTTCAGCCCACGCACCGGCATGCCGCGGATCAGCCGATCTATCGGCGTGGTTTCAATCGACTCGATCCCGGCCAGACGCTTACGAGACGCCTGCTCCGCCTGTTTGTCGTGCAATGCCGGGAAGTCATATGTCCGCAGGATCTGCACCAGCGCATCGCGACGCAGCAGCGAGACATAGTTCAGTGACAGATTGGAGATCAGCGTCCAGTGCAGGCTGCCGTCCAACGCGGGACGCAGCGGCCGGGTCGGCCGGATAATATTTCTGAACGTCGCGAACGACGGCGAGCTGCCGGTCGGCATGCAGACCGCGCCGACAGGCAGTTGAGACGCTTTGGAACGGTTGGTACAGGTCAGCGAGACCGAGATAGATTCATCCATATCGACCGCTTCGGTTTCATCGCCGCGCACGAATGACAACGCATGTTCGAAACCGTCGCCGCTGACCGCTTCGCGCACGCGGGTGCGGTAGTACAGCGCCAGGCGGCCCTTCGCACGCTCGATCTGATGCTGGAAGCTTTCAAACGGCTGATACTGACGCGGCTCGCCGCGCGTGCGGCCCATGTGCCCTTCGATCCACCCTTCGACTTTGTCCACCGAGAAAATCTCGTAGGCGTCCGCATGTCGGTAACTGGCCTTGAGCGGATATTCCGTCTGGCGGCCGTTGAGGTTGATCGGCTCGCTGTCGTGCTGGAACAGGTTGATCGCCGGTACGCAGTTCAGCATGAAAGAGTCAGGGCGGATTTTGAGTTCCGCAGGCAGCGGGCAGGCAAAACAGAAGTGGATTTTGAAATCCGTTACCGACAGCGGCTGGTTCGGCCAGTCGGCGCCGGAAAGCTGGAAGAACAGGAAGCTTTCCGGGAAGCAGAAAAATTCCTGCAGAATACGGTAGCCGGAGTAGACGTTGCTCGGATAAGGCAGCAGTGCGTCTTCCCGTTCGAAGCCGATAGTTTTTAACGTACTGGCTTCTTGTCTGAAGAGTTTCCCATCGATTTCAAGCTCGATGTGGGAGAGCTTGCTGGAGAGCCAGAAATAGAGCTCGTAGGCGGTATAGCTGTCGCCTCCCAGATAAAAACGCAGCTTGTCCAACTGCAGTTCGTTGAGCAGCATCGGCCCATGCAGATTGAAGTCCAGGCTGATTTTGGAGAGGTCATTACCGCTTTGTACGCTGATGTCGCGGATATCCGCAGGATACACCCAGGCGTCATGACAGGTCTGGAAATGGCATACGACGTCGTCGACTGGCTGGCTATCCAGCATACAGCCGCGGCTGATTAAGGCCGGTCGCGCAATGGCTCCAGGGATCACTGAGAACTGCATGATAGTCATGCTGGGAACCGGACGCAGATAGTTCGGCCAAAGCATGCCCAGCAGCCCGTGGGTCAATTCAGGAAATTCATCCTCAATTTTTGCCCGCAAACTTCCCGTCAGAAACGCAAAACCCTCCAGCAGCCTCTCGACGTCCGGATCGGTGGTTTGTTCTGATAGAAAACGGGTAAGTTCAGGGTGGGCATCGGCAAACTGGCGTCCTTGCAGACGCAGGTAAGCTATTTCATCCCTGAAGTAGTGTTCCAGAAGCATAGTTACGTCATTCTATAATGTCGGTGACTGTCCATATGGATATTGAAGGAAGTGACCTGCTCCAACTGTTCCAACCGTACGTGAGCTGTCACCTGAAACGCCATTTCGAGCGGGCTAGATTGATAGTCGTTGGAACTGACTTCGACATGAACAATGCGCGGTTCGTACTGACAAATGCATTGCCGTATCGCCTCACGTATCCGACCACGTATATCTGCTCCGCCCTGCGTCGCGTCATTAAAATCAATGACGCCGAGATCAGGCGCACTGCGACAACTTCCCGGACGCGTATTGAGCACCTGGTCGAGTTTGCGTTTCACCGACTCAACCAGGCACTCCAGCTCGTCCTGAGGCGAAGAACTGCGACGTTCTTCGCCCCGGATACGATCGAACAGGCTGGCGGCACTCCCTCTATCCCACGAAGAGAGAGAAGCCATCAGGGATTATTCCTTGTCCAAACGTCCCACCAACGACAGTTCAAAATTCGCCCCCATATACTTGAAATGAGGACGTACGGACATCGCGACCTGATACCAACCCGGTTCACCTTCAACATCCAGAACCTTGATCTGAGCGGCACGCAGTGGGCGACGGCTACGAACATCTGCCGGCGGGTTTTCCTGATCGGCAACGTACTGTTTGATCCAGCCGTTCAGTTCACGTTCCAGATCCTGACGTTCTTTCCAGGAACCAATCTGTTCGCGCTGCAGCACTTTGATGTAGTGAGCAAGACGGTTGATAATGAACATGTATGGGAGCTGTGTGCCCAATTTGTAATTTGTTTCCGCGTCTTTCCCTTCTTTGGTGTTCGGGAACACCTTCGGTTTTTGCACCGAATTGGCAGAGAAAAATGCAGCATTATCACTGTCTTTACGCATGGTCAGAGTGATGAAGCCTTCCTCTGCCATTTCGTATTCGCGACGATCGGTGATCAGAACTTCCGTCGGGATCTTGGCCTGCAGCTGACCCATCGCTTCATAAACGTGTACCGGCAGGTCGGTGATCGCGCCACCGCTCTGCGGACCGATGATGTTCGGGCACCAGCGATATTTCGCGAAGCTGTCCGTCAACGCCGTTCCCATCAGATAGGCCGTGTTGCCCCACAGGTAGTGATCGTGGTCAACGCTGATATCTTCTTTGTAGTTAAACCCTTTGATCGGGTTTTCTACCGGGTCGTACGGCAGACGCGCCAGGAAACGCGGTGCGGTCAGGCCCAGATAACGGGAATCTTCAGATTCGCGCAGAGAGCGCCACTTGGTGTAGGCCGGACCTTCGAAGACGGATTTAAGGTCTTTGATCGTCGGCAGTTCAGTGAAGCTATCCACGCCGAAGAACGTCGGATCAACCGATGAAATAAACGGAGAATGGGCCATCGCGCCCACTGCGCTCGTGTATTGCAACAGTTTGATATCCGGAGAACTTTGCGTGAAGGCATAGTCACCGATGACCGCGCCGATCGGCTGTCCGCCGAACTGGCCGTAACCGCTTGAGTAGACGTGCTTGTAGAAACCGGACTGAGTGATTTCAGGCGCGAACTCAAAGTCGTCCAGCAGCTCCTGCTTGGTGGCATGGAGCAATAGAATCTTGATGTTTTCACGGAAATCGGTGCGATCAACCATCAATTTCAGCGAACGCCAGGAGGATTCCAGTTCCTGAACTTCCTCAGCGTGCAAAATAACATCGACCTGCTTGCTGAGCTTTTTATCCAGCTCAACGATCATGCTATCCACCAGCGCCTTGTTGACCGGCTCGCTGGTATCGCCACTGTCCAGAATATTTGAAATCAGTGCGGCGATACCCTGCTTGGCGACGCTATAGCCTTCATCGACAGGCGTGAGTCGGGCTTGGGCCATGATCTCATCAAGCAAGGAAGGAGCGGCACTTTCTGCGCCCGCCTGTACTTTCTCTTCTACTACTGACATGTTTGTTTCCCTTCTCGTCAATCCAACGTATTACTCAGCAGGTTTCACCAGATCCAGCTCTTTCAGCAGCTGTTCCCGCGCATCTTCGCTGGCCAGCAGATCCTGCAGACGATTACGGAATGCAGGGATGTTGCCAAGCGGTCCCTTCAGCGCAACCAGTGCTTCACGAAGATCTAAAAGCTTCTGCAATTCAGGCACTTGTTGAGCAATACGATCGGGGGAGAAATCGGCTAGAGATTCGATGTTCAGCTTTACAGGCAGGTCATCCTGGCTCTCTTCTTCCAGGCGATTAGGCACGCTGAAATTGAGTTCCAGTTTGGATTCTTTCATGACGGAAGAAAAATTGTTCTTGTCGATCGATACGGTAGAACGCTCCTCGATCGGCGTTTCTTCAGTACGACCTTTCATATTACCAACGACCATCAGGGTCAGCGGCAGTTCAATTTCGCTCTGCTGTCCCCCAGTTGCGGGTACATATTTGATATTGATGCGTTCCTTTGGTGCAACTGATGCACCGTCAATTCCTTTTCCCATATTCGCATACCAGGTTTAGGCCCTGACTGGCCAGAAAAAACATGGTCGATTCCTTCCAGGGTACGTCCGAGGTTAATTAGAACAACACTGTTCGGATAAGAAAAATAAACTATTTTCCGTTTATCGACCGGTGATATTACCTAAGTAACTGGATATAACCAATATTACTTCCGCTTGGTATATCCATTACCAAATAGTAAAAAAGCAGTTAGCTTCGAGTTAATTGAACGGTATAGAACTAAATACTGACGAGGCGATGATACACACACCTGTTACAGGCGGTCAATAATAATATTATTCTGTATTGCTAAAATAAAAACATCTATAAAATCATGGATATAAAAAGAATTTCAGAATCAAATAAGTGAATAAATCAATAAAAAACCAAGTTTTTCAAACATAAGAAAAAGCCACAATAATGCGGCCTAAACTTTAATTAAGTTTGTTATAATGACTATGGTTATTATTTATATACAACTAATACCACTAAGTTACATAACACAAAAATGAACATATTGAGCCATAAACAGTAGCATTAACCGCCTCTTAGCGAGGTTTGGAGCACCATCATGCACTTTATCGGGAGGATCTCGAACAGCTACAAAAGAACATCAGAATGAGATGAAAAAAATGAAAATGACAAATTCACCCAATACGATCACCCACCTGTATGATTGTTATCTAATAATACCAGTTGAGTTCCCAAGCTTAATTATTCTATTAAACACGGCATCCCTCGCAACACCATTAACATCTCTATCACTCACTTCAAGAGAATAACAAAGCGTCAATAAATCATCGAAAACCGATAATGTCCTGACAATATTACTTAGTACGGCCCTAATCCCCGTCCTATAAAGCTCAGTTATTTTAATACCATTAGGGAACAACAGATTAGATAAGACCATACGATATGTTCGCAATTTTGGATAAATAAAGTTTTTGGGACTGATAACTTGTCTGTATAAAAACAAAAAACAGAACGGTGTAAAATCAAACGATGAGATAATGTCG
>NZ_CAMKXG010000096.1 GCF_946477055.1 Lonsdalea britannica
CGTCAGGGCTGAAAAGGCTGACGATGGAACTGGTCATGCGAGCATTTCGGGCAACGTGGCAACACCTCTGGGGTATAAAAAGTGAGGTGGTAATGGCAGTTTTCACACACCAGATTACCCAGTCCGACTACCTCGCCGCTGTGATAGACGCCGTGATGGTTGACGTCCTGAAACAGCTCCCGCCACTCCAGCTGCGTTTTATCCGTGATGTCCGCCAGCTCCTGCCACAGACTTTCCTTAATGACACGCATAAACACGCTGTCGGTGAATTCGCCCCGGCTCTCCTCATAGCTGCGTCCGAACTCGGCAAGATCGCGCCGTATAGCCTGCAGAATCTGTTCGCCTTCCTGATGCGTGACGGCATTATCGTCTGCAATACGATGGCGCGCATGATCGATAAGCTTCGCCATATCACGCTCTCCGCCATGTAACCGCGCGGTGATATCCGACATTAACGTCTGGTAGTAACGGCTGACTTTATTCATTGCGACTCCTCAACAAACCGGGTGGAATGAGGCATGCGCCACCCTTTTTGCCGCAGGGCGGCCCCCTGGTGATATCAGCACACAGGATGGTTTCAGTGTAGATGATTTTCCTGATCGAACCGCAGGCCGCGTCGCACTCTGCGCTTCCCCCGCCTTTTCGTCGCCATCGGAAGCGCGAACGGGCCGTCGCTGATGAACAGCCTCGGCAGAAATCCGCGCCGGGCAGCCTCAAGGTGTTGTTGCCCAAGACGCTTATCAGCTATGCTATGCGGATCTTTTAGTATGCACAATGGGCTACAAACGTAGCCATTATCACTACCCAAAGGACCACTGGCAGCCATGCACGAGCAATACCGCCCAGATGAAATAGAAGCGCAAGTCCAGCTTCACTGGCAAGAAAAACAAACCTTCAAAGTGACCGAAGACTCCAGCAAGGAAAAATACTATTGCCTTTCCATGCTGCCTTACCCTTCTGGCCGACTCCATATGGGACACGTCCGTAACTACACCATCGGCGATGTCATCTCACGCTATCAGCGCATGCTGGGTAAAAACGTGCTACAGCCTATCGGCTGGGACGCCTTTGGTCTGCCGGCGGAAGGCGCGGCGGTTAAAAATAAAACCGCTCCTGCTCCCTGGACCTACGACAACATCGAATACATGAAGAACCAGCTGAAACTGCTGGGCTTCGGCTACGACTGGGATCGCGAGATCGCCACCTGCAAACCTGACTACTACCGTTGGGAACAGTGGTTCTTCACCAAGCTGTACGAAAAAGGCCTGGTCTATAAGAAAACGTCCGCCGTCAACTGGTGCCCGAACGATCAGACCGTACTGGCTAACGAACAGGTCATCGACGGCTGCTGCTGGCGCTGTGACAGCAAAGTGGAACGCAAAGAAATCCCACAGTGGTTCATTAAAATCACTGACTACGCGGACCAACTGCTGAACGATCTGGATACGCTGGAAAGCTGGCCAGAGCAGGTGAAAACCATGCAGCGTAACTGGATCGGCCGTTCCGAAGGCGTCGAAATCACCTTCGACATCGCGGACAGCGATCGCCAGATGACGGTCTACACGACCCGTCCCGATACCTTCATGGGCGTGACCTACGTCGCCGTCGCCGCGGGGCACCCGCTGTCTCTGCTGGCCGCAGAAGCAAATCCTGCTCTGAATGATTTCATCGAAGAGTGCCGTAATACCAAAGTCGCCGAAGCAGACATGGCGACGATGGAGAAAAAAGGCATGCCGACCGGCCTGTACGCCATTCATCCGCTGAGCGGCGAGAAAGTCCCGGTGTGGATCGCAAACTTCGTGCTGATGGAATACGGCACCGGCGCAGTGATGGCCGTACCGGCTCACGACCAGCGCGACTGGGAGTTCGCCACCAAATACGGCCTGCCAATCAAACAGGTCATTCAGGCTGCTGAAGGCCAGGACGTCGATTTATCCGCTCAGGCACTGACCGAAAAAGGCCGCCTGATGAATTCCGGAGAGTTCGACGGTCTTGATTATGAAGAAGCCTTCAAAACTATCGCCGACACACTGGTTGAGAAAGGCGTGGGTCAGCGCAAGGTCAACTATCGCCTGCGCGACTGGGGCGTATCTCGCCAGCGTTACTGGGGCGCGCCAATCCCGATGGTCACGCTGGAAGATGGCACGGTCGTCCCGACGCCTGAAGATCAGCTGCCGGTCAGACTGCCTGAAGACGTGGTCATGGACGGCATCACCAGCCCGATCAAAGCCGACCCGGAATGGGCGAAAACCACCGTCAACGGCCAGCCTGCGCTGCGTGAAACCGATACTTTCGATACTTTCATGGAATCGTCCTGGTATTACGCGCGCTACACCTGCCCGCAGTACGATGAAGGCATGCTGGATCCCGCCGCGGCCAACTACTGGCTGCCGGTCGATCAGTATGTCGGCGGTATCGAACACGCCATCATGCACCTGATGTACTTCCGCTTCTTCCACAAACTGCTGCGCGACGCGGGTCTGGTCAACTCAGACGAACCGGCGAAACGCCTGCTGTGTCAGGGAATGGTGCTGGCTGATGCCTTCTACTACGTCGGCGAAAACGGCGAACGCGTGTGGATCTCCCCGGCCGACGTGACCGTTGAGCGCGATGAGAAAGGTCGTATCGTGAAAGCGTTCGACGCCGAAGGCCGCGAAGTGATTTATGCTGGCATGAGTAAAATGTCGAAGTCGAAAAACAACGGCATCGACCCTCAGGTCATGGTGGAAAAATACGGTGCGGATACCGTACGTCTGTTTATGATGTTCGCTTCCCCAGCAGAAATGACGCTGGAGTGGCAGGAATCCGGCGTTGAAGGCGCTAACCGCTTCCTGAAACGCGTATGGAAACAGGTGTTGGATCATACCGCCAAAGGAGCAGTACAGCCGCTCGACGTCGCGAAACTGAACGACGATCAGAAGTCTCTGCGTCGCGATCTGCACAAAACCATCGCCAAGGTCACCGACGATATTGGTCGTCGTCAGACGTTCAATACCGCCATTGCCGCTATCATGGAACTGATGAACAAGCTGGCGAAGGCTTCTCAGAACAGTGACCAGGATCGCGCCCTGACTCAGGAAACGCTGCTGGCCGTCGTCCGTATGCTGTATCCGTTCACCCCGCATGTCTGCTTCACACTGTGGCAAGAGCTGCACGGCGAAAGCGATATCGACAATGCGCCGTGGCCGGTGGCGGATGAACAGGCTATGGTTGAAGATTCGAAGCTGGTCGTCATTCAGGTCAACGGCAAAGTCCGCGGAAAAATTACCGTTGCGGCTGACGCCAACGAGCAGCAAGTTCGTGAACGCGCTGCGCAAGAACCGCTGGTTGCCAAATATCTTGATGGCGTGACCGTGCGGAAAGTGATTTACGTCCCTGGAAAACTGCTTAACCTGGTTGTGGGTTAAGGCGAGGAGGAACTTGTGCGACACCCACTTTTGACGTTGTTGCTGGGACTGGCGGTACTTATTACCGCTGGTTGCGGTTTTCATCTGCGCGGCACGACTCAGGTGCCGCATCAGTTGCATAATCTGATTCTGGATAGCTCAGACCCGTATGGGCCTATGACGCGCGCGGTGCGCGAACAGCTTCGTCTCAACAATGTGAACATCGTTGAGAACTCCAAACGCCAGGACATTCCGTCCCTGCGCGTGCTGGGGACGTCGCAAACACGCAGCACCGCGTCTGTTTTCCAGGATGGTAAAACCGCCGAGTATCAGTTTGTCCTGGAACTGAAAGCACAGGTGCTTATGCCGGGAGACGACATCTACCCGATAAACGTCAAAGTCTTCCGCACCTTCTTTGATAACCCGCTCACGGCGCTCGCCAAAGATGCCGAGCAGGATATTATCCTCCAGGAAATGCGCGTACAGGCTGCCCAACAGTTGGTGCGTAACCTGCTGACCGTGAAGGTAAGCAAAAACGCCGAGCAGGAGAAGGAGAAAGAAACGACGTCCCCTGCTCCTGCCGTGCCCGCACGTTCATGACCCGGATTTATCCTGAGCAACTCGCCGCGCAGCTCCGAGAGGGGCTGCGCGGTTGTTATCTGCTGTTCGGCAACGATCCGCTGCTGCTGCAGGAAAGTCAGGATCACATTTGCCGTACCGCTCAACAGCAAGATTTTCACGAACAATTCCGGTTTGCGCTGGATAACTCGACTGACTGGGACGCCATCTTCGGCGCCTGTCAGGCGCTTAGCTTATTCTCATCACGACAGATACTGTCGCTGACATTGCCGGACTCCGGTCCCGGCGCGCCAATAGGCGAACAGCTGGTGAAACTCGCCGGCTTACTCCATCCGGATATCCTACTGATTTTGCGTGGCGTCAAGCTGACCCGTGCCCAGGAGAACAGCGCCTGGTTCAAAGCCTTGTCGCAGAACAGCATCTATGTGCCCTGCATGACGCCAGAACAGGAACAGCTTCCGCGCTGGGTCATGCAACGCGCCAAAAGCATGAAGCTGGAACTGGACGATCCCGCCTGCCAGCTGCTTTGCTACTGCTATGAAGGCAACCTGCTGGCGTTATCTCAGGCACTGGAACGCCTGTCCCTGCTCTACCCTGACGGTAAACTGCCGCTGCCTCGCGTTGAACAGGCGGTCAGCGATGCGGCGCACTTTTCGCCGTTTCATTGGCTGGATGCGCTGCTGGCGGGGAAAAGCAAACGCGCCTGGCACATCCTGCACCAGCTGCGTTTGGAAGAGTGCGAGCCCGTTATTCTGCTGCGAACCGTACAGCGTGAACTGTTACTCCTGCTCCAGCTGAAACGGCAGATGGTCGCCACCCCGCTGCGTACGCTGTTCGACCAACTCAAGATCTGGCAAAACCGCCGCCCTTTGATAACGCAAGCGTTGCAGCGTCTGTCGTTGGAGCAGCTACAGCAGGCCATCACCCTACTCGCCAGGCTCGAAATCACCCTGAAACAGAATTACGGCCAGCCAATTTGGGCAGAATTGGAAACATTGGCGATGATCTTATGTGGAAAAGCCCTGCCCGATAGTCTGATTGAGGTGTATTGATTTGCCCACCCCGAATACCGCAAGCGAACTGACCGCCTATTTCGGCGGGACGTTCGACCCGATTCATTACGGCCACCTTCGCCCAGTCAGTGCGCTGGCGGCCGAAGTCGGACTGCAGCAGGTCGTCCTGCTGCCCAATAATGTCCCCCCCCACCGCGAACAACCTGAAGCCAACGCCCATCAGCGTAAAGCCATGGCCGCGCTGGCGATCGCGAACAACCCGCTTTTCCGTATTGATGACCGCGAGCTGCAACGGGAAACGCCTTCGTACACGATCGAAACGCTGGAAGCGCTAAGGCAGGAAGCGGGGCCGACGGCGCCGCTGGCGTTTATCATTGGTCAGGATTCGCTGCTAACGCTGCATCACTGGCACCGCTGGCAGGAGATTCTGTCTTATTGTCATCTGCTGGTGTGCGCCCGTCCGGGCTATAGCCAAACGCTGGAAACCCCTGAATTGCAGCAGTGGCTGACGTCCCGTCACACTACCGAGGTTAACCGGTTGCATCAGCATCCCCATGGGTTAATCTACTTGGCGAATACTCCGCTGCTCCCCATTTCCGCCACTGAAATCCGCCAACGCAGGCAACAGGGGCGCGACTGCAGCGACCTTCTGCCCGCCGCCGTGCTGAATTATATAGATACACACGGGCTATACCGATAGCGACGGCTTTATACCACTCACCATGACTGCATGGTATACTCCGCCGCTGGTTCAAACGGCAGGCAACCCGCCTGTCAAGGCAGACTCGCCATGCTTTTGCGCTCATGCGCAAAGCGACATCGCTCCGCCCATCAAGCTCAGGCTGATTAACATTACCCCAGGGGGAACATTTGCAAGGCCAAGCACTCCAAGACTTCGTAGTGGATAAAATCGACGACCTGAAAGGTCAGGATATCGTGACGTTGGACGTCACCAATAAGTCCAGCATCACAGACTGCATGATCATCTGTACCGGAACATCCAGCCGCCACGTCGCGTCGATCGCCGACCACGTTGTGCAGGAATCCCGCGCAGCCGGACTGCTCCCGCTAGGCGTAGAAGGCGAAGCGCTGGCTGACTGGGTCGTTGTCGACCTCGGCGATGTGATTGTCCATGTCATGCAGGAAGACAGCCGTCAACTGTACGAACTGGAAAAGCTCTGGGGTTGATATGAAACTGCAACTGGTCGCCGTGGGCACCAAAATGCCCGACTGGGTGCAGACCGGATTTACCGACTATCTGCACCGTTTTCCGAAGGATATGCCACTGGAACTGGTGGAAGTGCCTGCCGGGAAACGGGGCAAAAACGCCGATATTCGCCGCATTCTGGAGCGAGAAGGCGAACAAATGCTGGCTGCCGTCGGAAAAGGCAACCTGATTGTGACGCTGGATATTCCCGGCTCACAGTGGGAAACCCCGCGGTTGGCCCAACAGCTGGAACGTTGGAAACTGGACGGTCGCAACGTGAGTTTGCTGATTGGCGGACCGGAAGGTCTGTCGCCGCAGTGTAAAGCGGCGGCGGAACAGAGCTGGTCGCTGTCCCCGTTGACGCTGCCCCATCCGTTGGTGCGCGTGCTCGTGGCAGAAAGCCTATACCGCGCCTGGAGCATTACGGCTAACCATCCTTACCACCGGGAGTAAGGCGATACCATGAACTATCAGAACTGATCCTGCCGGATGAACATAGAGCGTAAACCTTTTCGTGATTATACGGCTGAGTCAGCCCTGTTTGTCCGCCGCGCGCTGGTGGCGTTTTTGGGCATTCTGCTGCTGATCGGCATCCTCGTTGTCAATCTGTACCATCTACAGATTTCACGCTTTGACGACTACCGCACTCGTTCCAATGAAAACCGGATCAAGCTGGTCCCTATCGCGCCCAGTCGCGGCATTATCTATGACCGCAACGGCACACCGCTGGCCCTTAACCGGACCATTTACCAGCTAGAGCTAATCCCCGAAAAGGTCAACAACCTCGAAGCGACGCTGGATGCCTTGAGGCCTATCGCCGATCTCACCGACGAAGATCTGGATAACTTCCGCAAAGAGCGCAAGCGTTCGCGCCGCTTCACCTCCATCGCAGTGAAAACCGGCCTGTCCGATGTGCAGGTCGCCCGCTTTGCGGTGAACCAATACCGTTTCCCTGGCGTGGAAGTGAAAGGCTATCAGCGCCGCTATTACCCCTACGGTTCTGCGCTGACCCACGTCATCGGCTATGTATCCAAAATCAATGACCGGGATCTCGACCGGCTGGCCAAAGAAGATAAGCTCGCCGACTATGCGGCCACGCACGATATCGGCAAACTCGGCATCGAGCGATATTACGAAGACATGCTGCACGGCAAACCGGGCTATGAAGAAGTTGAGGTCAACAACCGCGGTCGCGTGATTCGCCAGCTGCACGAACAGCCGCCGCAGGCTGGCAAAGATATCTATCTGACGCTGGATTTGAATCTGCAGATCTACATTGAAAAACTGCTGGAAGGCAGCCGTGCGGCGGTCATCGTTACCGACCCGCGCGACGGCGGTATTCTGGCGATGGTCTCCACGCCCAGCTATAACCCGAACCTGTTTGTCGACGGCATTTCCGGTAAAGATTACCGTACGCTGTTGAACGACCCCAACCGCCCGCTGATCAACCGCGCCACGCAGGGCGTCTATCCGCCCGCGTCGACCGTGAAACCCTATATCGCGGTTTCCGCCCTGACGGCGGGAGTGATTACGCCCAATACGTCGTTGTTCGACCCCGGTTGGTGGCAGCTTCCCGGCTCGGAAAAACGTTTCCGCGACTGGAAAAAATGGGGGCATGGCCGGCTGAATCTGACCAAGGCGTTGGAAGAGTCGGCGGATACCTATTTCTATCAGGTGGCCTACGATATGGGCATCGACCGCCTGTCGGAGTGGATGAGCAAATTCGGTTACGGCGACTATACCGGTATCGATCTGTCTGAAGAGCGCGCCGGGATCATGCCGACGCGCGACTGGAAAATGCGACGGTACAAAAAACCGTGGTATCAGGGCGATACCATCCCGGTCGGCATCGGTCAGGGCTATTGGACCGCCACGCCCATTCAGATGCTGAAAGCGCTGACGACGCTGATCAATGACGGTCAGGTCAAAACGCCGCATCTGCTCGCCAGTACGCAGGAGCACGGGGTCAAAGTGCCTTTTGCCCAGCAGGAGCACACGCAGATCGGCGATATTCACTCCGGCTACTGGGAACTGGTCAAAGATGGCATGTATGGGGTCGCCAACCGCGCTAACGGCACCGCACACAAAAGCTTTGCTGACTCACCATATAAAATCGCGGCCAAGTCCGGTACAGCGCAGGTGTTCGGTCTGAAGGAAAACGAGACCTATAACGCCCATAAAATTGCTGAACGGCTACGCGACCACAAGCTGATGGTCGCCTTCGCCCCGTACAATGACCCGAAAGTGGCCATGACCATTATTTTGGAAAACGGCGGCGCCGGACCCGCAGTCGGGACCATCGTGCGTCAGATCCTCGACCATATTATTTTGGGCGATAACAACGTCAATCTCCCGGTCGCGCCTCCTGCGCCTCCCGGCAGTGAAACTGAGTAGGCAAATTCATGACCGATAGCCAACAAAAAGGCTCAATCTGGACCAAGATCCACATTGACCTCCCGTTTCTTCTCTGTGTACTGGCGCTGCTGTGCTACAGCCTGGTCGTCATGTGGAGCGCCAGCGGACAGAACGTCGACATGATGGAGCGCAAAATCGCTCAGTGCGTGCTCGGCCTGATTGTGATGATCATCATGGCTCAAATCCCGCCCCGGGTGTACGAAGGGTGGGCGCCCTATTTATATGTCGTGTGCGTCATTCTATTGGTTTTGGTGGATGTCTTTGGCCAAATCAGTAAAGGCGCACAGCGCTGGTTGGATCTAGGCGTGGTCCGGTTCCAGCCGTCCGAGATCGCCAAAATCGCGGTTCCGCTGATGGTCTCGCGTTATATCAACCGCGATATGTGCCCCCCTTCGTTGAAAAATACCGCCATTGCGCTGGCCCTGATTTTCGTACCTACCCTGCTGGTAGCAGCGCAGCCTGACCTGGGGACGTCGATTCTGATCTGCGCGTCAGGCCTGTTCGTGCTGTTTCTTGCGGGTATGAGCTGGCGGCTGATTGGCTTTGCCGCGCTGCTTGTCGCGGCCTTCATTCCCATTTTGTGGTTCTTTTTGATGCATGACTATCAGCGCGACAGGGTGATGATGCTGCTGGATCCAGAGAGCGATCCGCTGGGAGCCGGGTATCACATTATCCAGTCCAAAATCGCCATCGGCTCCGGAGGCCTTTCCGGCAAGGGCTGGTTGCAGGGAACGCAGTCGCAGCTGGAGTTTTTGCCAGAGCGCCATACCGACTTTATCTTCGCCGTACTGGCGGAAGAGCTGGGCCTGATCGGCGTGCTAATTCTGCTGACGCTCTATCTGTTCCTGATTATGCGGGGTCTGGTGATCGCCGCCAACGCGCAGAACTCCTTTGGCCGCGTCATGGTCGGCGGTTTAATGCTAATCTTCTTTGTCTACGTTTTCGTCAACATCGGCATGGTCAGTGGTATTCTGCCCGTGGTCGGTGTCCCGCTGCCCTTGGTCAGCTATGGCGGATCGGCTCTGGTGGTCTTGATGGCGGGATTTGGTATCGTCATGTCGATACATACTCACCGCAAAATGTTATCCAAAAGCTTATAGAGGTGGGCAATGCGTAAGAATTGGCTAGGGATTGTAGCGCTCGGTCTGGTGCTGTCAGGCTGTAGTACCGAGACGGAACAGGTGAGGCCTACGCCCGCGCCGACGGTTTATCACGGCCCGGTGGAAGAGATCAGCGGCGCAGAACCGCGCTATGAACCGTTTAACCCCTCCACAATGCAGGATTACACCGTTAACGGCCGTAGCTACAAGATTGTCAAAAACCCGGAGAACTTCAGCCAGACCGGTTTGGCGACATGGTATGGCGAAGAGCTTTCGGGCAACCGCACGTCCCTCGGCGAAGAGTTCGATCCCAACGCGCTGGCCGCCGCGCACCCTACCCTGCCGATTCCCAGCTATGTCCGCGTCACCAACCTCAGTAACGGCCGTCAACTGGTGGTTCGCGTCAACGACCGCGGCCCTTTCACGCCCGGTAGAATTATTGACCTGACCCGCGCCGCAGGTGAGCGACTGAATATCTCCAACAACACCCGAGTGAAGGTCGACTTCATCAGCGTCGCCCCCGACGGTACGCTGTCAGGTCCGGGCACGGTCGGCACCCGTGTCGCCAAACAGAGCTTCGCTTTGCCTGAACGCCCAAACCTCAGCGCAGGCGGAATGAGCGCGCCGGTCATGACCTCCGCAATCGACAGTCATACACCGCCCACCGCTCCTGACACGGCATCTGACAATGCCTCTTCGACGGTGTCTCCAACGACTAACGCCGCACCTAGCGGCGGATTCCTCGGCGCGCCGCAGCCCCTGCGCAGCGGCGTTCTGGAAACGCCTCAATCAATGGCATCCGTATCAGCTTCCCCTGCGGTGGCAACGACGCCCGCCGCCGCCAGCGGCAACGTCGTGGTTCAGGTCGGCGCGCTCAAAGACTCACAACGCGCCGATGCCTGGCTAAGCAGTCTGAAAAGTCGCTTCAATGTCCAAGGCAACGTCACGCAGAACAACGGCCTGTATCGCGTTCAGCTAGGTCCGTTCACCAGCCGACAGCAGGCGGTCGAACTACAGCAGCGTTTGGCAAACGAGGCACAGCAACAGTCTTTCATCACGACGCTGTAAACCACGACTATCCGGGGAATCGAAAGTGACATCGCATTTCCCCGTCAAAACGTCGCCCGGCGGGACCCTTCGGCAAAATTGCGTAACGTATTATCTGATGCCGCCCAGGATCTTCATCTGCTATAGTGTGACTCGTTTTTAACTCATACCCATGGATGTTGTTGTTCCATCATGAATACAGAAACCACAACTCGTTTTATGCCACGCATCGTGCTGGGCTCACTGCTGGCACTCTGCGCATCGACCTTCGCCCACGCCGACGACGTCAACCTCAAAACCATGATCCCCGGTGTGCCGCAGATCGACGCCGAAGCTTATATTCTGATTGATTACAACTCGGGTAAAGTCCTGGCGGAAATGAACGCCGACACCCGTCGTAATCCGGCCAGCTTGACCAAGATGATGACCAGTTATGTCATCGGCCAAGCCATCAAGGCAGGAAAAATCACGCCTAACGACGTTGTGACCATTGGCAAAGATGCCTGGGCGACCGGCAACCCGGAATTCCAGGGATCGTCGCTGATGTTTCTGAAGCCCGGGGATCGCGTCAGCGTTTCTCTGCTGAACAAAGGTATTATTCTGCAGTCGGGCAACGACGCCTGCGTCGCCATGGCGGACTATGTCGCTGGCAGCCAGGACTCATTCGTCAATCTGATGAACAACTACGTCAAGGCGCTGGGCCTGCAGAATACGCAGTTTAAGACCGTACACGGTCTGGATGCCGAAGGGCAATTCAGCTCAGCTCGGGATATGGCACTGATCGGCCAGGCGCTGATCCGCGACGTACCGGATGAGTACGCGACCTACAAAGAGAAAGAGTTCACCTTCAACAACATCCGTCAGACCAACCGCAACGGTCTGCTGTGGGACTCCAGCCTGGCGGTGGACGGGATTAAAACCGGCCATACCTCCTCTGCTGGCTACAACCTCGTCGCCTCTGCGACCGAAGGTCAGACCCGACTGATTTCCGCCGTGCTCGGCGGTCGGACCTTCAAAGGCCGCGAAACGGAAAGCAAAAAACTGCTGACCTGGGGCTTCC
>NZ_CAMKXG010000097.1 GCF_946477055.1 Lonsdalea britannica
TTGCCGATGGCGCCGATATTCAGGGGGGCTTTGCCGTTTTTGATAAACCAGTTGACGGCGTGCGCGCCGCTCACCATACCGACTTTCCACAGGGTTGGGTGGCTATTGGCATAGGTAAACAGGCGCGTTGCGATCTGTTCGGCTTTCGGCGGCAGGCCTACGTCGACCATCTTGCGGCGATGTTTAAGGATCAGCTGCGCCAGCGGAATTTTGACCGGGCAGACGCTATTGCAGGCGTAACACAACGAACAGGCGTAGGGCAGGTCTTTGAAATCGGCGTATCCGCCCAACAGGGGAGAGAGTACGGCGCCGACCGGGCCGGGATAAATCGAACCATAGCCGTGACCGCCGATATGGCGATAAGCCGGGCAGGTATTCATACAGGCGCCGCAGCGGATGCAGTGCAAAATATCGCGAAATTCCGAGCCGAGGACGGCTGACCGGCCATTATCGACCACCACCAAATGGAAGTCCTCGGGGCCATCGACGTTGTCCGCCTCCCTCGGGCCCGTTAGCCAGGTGTTGTAGCCGGTCAACTGAGCGCCCACTGCGCTGCGGGCCAGCAGCGTAATCAGTACGTCCACTTCCTCGAATGTCGGCGCGAGGCGCTCCATGCCCATCACTGCGATGTGCGTTTTCGGCAGCGTGGTACACAGCCGTGCGTTGCCTTCATTGCTGACCAAACATACTGACCCGGTTTCAGCGACGGCGAAATTGCAGCCGGTAATGCCGATATCCGCGCTAAAAAATTGCGGCCGCATCTGCTCGCGAATAAATAGCGTCATCGCCTCCGGGGTGTCGGAGCCGGTGTAGCCCAGCGTGTCATGCAGAATTTTGCGGATCTGATGGCGATCTCGGTGAATGGCGGGGACAACGACATGGGACGGGGCGTCGTGGGCGAGCTGCAAAATGTATTCGCCCAGATCGGTTTCGATGACGGTTAACCCGGCGCCTTGAAGCGCGGCATTGAGACCGATCTCCTCGGTGACCATCGACTTGGATTTGACGATCTTCTTCGCCTGCTTCTGTTTCGCGACCGTGAGAATATAGTCCGTCGCCTGCGCTTTGGTCGTGGCAAAATAGACGTGTCCGCCGTTTTTAGTCACATTTTCGGAGAGCTGATAGAGGTAGGCGTCCAGATTTTCGAGGACGTGTCGCCGAATTTGTTCCCCGCGGCTGCGCCACGACTCCCAGTGTCCGAGGTCGTCGACCATTTTTTGTCGGTTAGCGCCGATGCGCTCTTGAGCCATCGCCACTGCCTTGCGCATGACGCCGTCGTCAATCTGTTCGCGGATCCGTTCATGAAACGGGACGTCGCTGGTTTTTAGATACATGTTGGCTCCTTAGTGGCTCATCAGCACGTCGGCGATGTGCATCACCTTCACGGATTTGCCTTCGCGATGGAGACGTCCGCCGATGTTGATCAGGCAGCTGACGTCGGCGCCGATGAGGTAATCAGGATTGGCTTCCATCATGTGACTGACCTTTTCTTTCACCATTTCGCCAGATATTTCCGCCATCTTGACGGAGAACGTGCCGCCAAAACCGCAGCAGGTTTCGGCCAGCGGAAACGGGACGATTTCCAATCCCTGGACATGCTCCAGCAACGTCATCGGTTCATGCTGAACGCCCAATTTGCGGAATAGGCTGCAGGAGGGGTGATAAACTGCCTTGCCCGGCAAGGCTGCGCCCACGTCCACGACGTTGAGAGTATTCACGATGAAAGAGGTCAGGTCATAAATCCTGTCGGCGACCTTTGCCGCACGCTTCGCCCACTCAGGATCATCATTCAAATAATCGGGATAGCTTTTGATGGCGTAGGTGCAGGAGCCTGCCGGAGAAATAATGGGGTCGTCATTTTCTTCCAGCGCGGCAATCAGGTTTTTCATGCCGGGAATGGCGTCGGCGGTATATCCGGCATTTAACGCCGGTTGGCCGCAGCAGCCCTGTTTCTGTGGAAAGTGGACGGTACATCCCAGTTTTTCGAGTAGTAATACCGAGTTGCGCGCCATGTTTGATTTCAGCGCGTCACCAATACAGGTGACAAAAAAGTTCACATTCACTTGCTTGCCTCTCTGTTATTTCTTTGCATGAGAAAATCATGCGCCCGTGAGCGGGAAAATAGTGTGATAGGCGTTGTTATTTATTTCCGGATAACGGCACTGAACATGTCGAATTAATCCATTTTCGATGACTTATAGCGCCTGATAATATTTTTCTAAATAAATTATTGATTGCCGGAAAGATAATGAAGGGTAAGGCGATGTGGTCCCTTATTAATGTTTAGAAGACACGGAAGTATAATGACACCTCCTTTTTTGTTT
Source organism: Lonsdalea britannica (assembly GCF_946477055.1). GTDB lineage: Bacteria > Pseudomonadota > Gammaproteobacteria > Enterobacterales > Enterobacteriaceae > Lonsdalea > Lonsdalea britannica_A. The sequence goes on from NZ_CAMKXG010000097.1 coordinate 2,325, forward strand.
CGGTTTGTTACCGCTATTCATTGTCGACGTAATAAGGAATTGCCGTGGTGAATCCCCCTTTTAATATCATGACGCATCGAAAATGTTGGCGTCGGTAGGCCAGACTGGCCTTGGGATTATCGCGACAATCGCGAGAGCGTCTGGAATCGGTCAGCGCTTCGCGAGGCGGAAGTCGGGGCACACAAGATCGCAGTGGCGGGCGTGCTGAGTCGCATAGACCCGCGTCGCTAAAATTGTACGAAGAGTGGTCGGTCGGCCGCCATGCAATGCCGTCCTGCGGCGAGCGGAGGGGAAAGCGGGTGAAAGAAAGTGAAAACAATGATAAAACAAGCTCATCTGTAATCGCCGTCGGCATCCGGCAGTGGCTGCAATCAGTCAATACCGACTTGTCGTTAAGAACTGCTAACCTGTATGTTTAGCACGGGCGGTTTCCGCATCTTGAATCTTAATATGAGTTAAGTAAGGGTAGAAAATGGATAAGGGTAACAACAAACCGTGTTTCCAGGACGTATTGGCGTTTGTGCGTACATTCCGTCGTAAAAACAAGCTGCAGCGTGAAATCGCCGATAACGAAAAGAAAATTCGTGATAACCAGAAACGTGTGTTGCTGCTGGACAACCTGAGCGAATACATCAAACCGGGTATGTCGATTGATGATATTCAGAACATCATCGCCAACATGCGTAGCGACTATGAAGACCGTGTTGATGAATACATCATCAAAAACGCGGATCTGTCGAAAGAACGCCGTGAGCTGTCACGCAAAATTAAAGAAATGGGTGAAATCAAATCGGCCGCTGAGACCAAATAACCCGTTTCATCACCTATCGAAAGGATCGCCTCGGCGATCCTTTTTTTTGGCCTGTGCTCACCACGATCCCCTCTACATCACCTCACTGACCCTCTTTCTCCATTCAAACGTTGTTGCACGGCATTGCATGCCTGTTTGCGCAGTGGCTCGCGCTTCAACCACTGGCCGCTTTGATTTCATCACGATGAAAAATAGACTGTGTGAAGGGATAAAGACGCCGTCCGACGGGCGGGCTGAACGGTCAGGGAGTGCCGCTTTCCTATGTCGCTGAATGTCATGGCGCTTGCGCTGATAAGCGGTATGTTGCCGCTGCTGTGGTTGCCGCAGATCCCGTCGACAAGCGTCTTGTTCGCCTTGCTGGCCGCGCTAATCCCGGCCTACCGTTACCTTCCCGGCACGCTGCGCCCCGGAGTCCTGGCGGGATTTGCGCTGGTGTGGGGATGTCACAACGCCGGACAGGCCGTCGGTCAGACGGTGGAGCTGACATCGCGTCCGGTGACGGCAGAGGTGGCGATCGCCAGCGTACGCTTTGGTGCGCAGCCGGAAGCGGCCCCGGTCGTACGTCTGATTCGGATCGATGAACGCTGGCTGTTTCCTCCGGTCGCGGTCAGGTTAAATTCAGGCGCGGCCCTGAACGCGTGGTGCGGCGGGCAACGCTGGCGTCTGCGGCTACAGCTGCGGCCCGTACACAGTCGGCTGAACGAAGGCGGATTCGACAGCCAGCGCTGGGCGCTGGCCCGCAGGCAAACGCTGACGGGAGCCGTTCAACACGCGACGGTGCTGGATGCGCGCTGCGGAGTTCGGCAGGACATCGTGACGACGGTGGAACGTCAGACTCAGCGCCTGCCGTGGCGTTCGATTCTGTTGGCGCTGACGCTTGGCGAGATGGCGACCGTAGACGACGACACTCAGGCCCTGTTGCGTCAGACTGGCACGATGCATCTGATGGCGATATCCGGGTTGCACATCGCGCTGGCGGCGCTGTTGGGTTGGGGACTGGCGCGGGGCATGCAGAGCCTGTTTCCGGTGCATCGTATTGGCTATCGCTTTCCGTTGATCGTCGGGCTGTTCGCCGCCCTGAGCTATGTCTGGTTGGCGGGCGGCAATCCTCCGGCGGTCAGGGCCGGTCTGGCGTTGAGCGTGTGGACGTTGCTGCGACTCACGGGCGTCAGCTGTACGCCGTGGCAGGTCTGGCTTGGGTGTGTGGTTTTGATCCTGACCGGCGATCCGCTCAGCGTGTTATCGGACAGCTTCTGGTTATCGAGTTTCGCCGTGGCGGCGCTCATTTTCTGGTACCAGTGGGCGCCGCTACCGGCATGCTGTCTGCGGCCCAAACGCTGGGTATGGCTCCGCTGGTTGCATCTACAGACGGGCATGACGCTCTTGCTGCTGCCGTTGCAGATTGTGTTGTTCCACGGCGTCAGTCTGACGTCTCTGCCTGCAAATCTATGGGCCGTGCCGCTGGTGTCATTTGTGACGACGCCGCTGGTGCTGGTTGCGCTGCTATTGTCTTTCGCGCCGGATGTTAGCGCCATTTTTTGGTGGTTGGCCGATCGATCGCTGACGGCCGTATTCGCACCGCTGGCGGGGTTGCCCTCCGGCTGGTGGGCGTTAGGGGAGCGGGCATTGCCGTTTAGTCTGTCCGGGTGGCTGGCGGTGGCGATCTGGCGTTTTGCCTGGTGGCGCTATGCGCCTCTCAGCGTGATCAGTCTGCTGCTGATCCTGCTCCTTCGGCCAAAAGCGCCTGCGCCCCTGTGGCGGGTGGATATGCTGGATGTCGGTCACGGGCTGGCCGTCGTCATCGAGCGTCACGGTAAAGCCGTGCTTTACGATACGGGGGCGAGCTGGGCGGGCGGCACTATGGCGAGCCGTGAAATTGTGCCCTACCTTCGATGGCGGGGGCTGGAACTGGAGCGGATTATCGTGAGCCACAGTCATCTGGACCACCGCGGAGGACTCATCGAACTGCAGCGGCAGTTTCCTGCCGCTCAGGTGTACAGCCCGATGACGCAGAAGGGACATCAACCGTGTCTGCAAGGTCAGCAATGGCACTGGCAGGGATTACGTTTCAGGGTGTTGTGGCCGCCGCGAGCTATCCACGATGCGGGAAACAATGACTCCTGTGTGGTCGCGGTCGATGACGGGCAGTTTCGAGTGCTGCTCACCGGCGACGTTGAGGCCGAAACGGAAGCGATACTATTGCGTACTCAGCGGCTGGCGCTGGCGGCGGATATTTTGCAGGTGCCGCATCACGGCAGCGCGACCTCTTCGTCGTCGCCCTTTATTCGTGCGGTGGGGGCGAAGTGGTCGGCGTCGTCCAATTCCCGCTATAACCCGTGGCGGCTGCCGTCGGTGAAAGTGCGGCGACGCTATCGTCAGCTGGAGCACCCTTGGCACGACACGGCGACGTCCGGTCAATTCAGCGTGCGCTTTTTCTTCGAAGGCTGGCAGGTCTTTGGCTTTAGGGAGGACATCTCCCCGCGTTGGTATCATCGCCGTTTTGGCGTCAGTCCCGAGGCATCATGAACGCGATGGTATTGCGAGGAGAGTCAAAGGTCGCCGACGTTAAGCGAATTGGACGCCATCTTCGTAGCAGGCGGGGTCGCGTGATGGGGGAGACCTGTTATTTGCCGGGAGCGGCGTGAAATGCCTGATCGAGGTCGAAAGGGAGGGATACACCAGGCGGTCAGGCGTCTCATCGTTATCCCTCTCGACGATCAAACCGGTCAACGAAACAGGCCTGCGCGAAGTTTTAAATTGTCACGGCTGCTTTAACCACACGATCGGTCGCTCGCGTTTCTAGCGTGTTGGTGTTAACCACCGTCTCTTCGCTCATCATATAGGTCAGGATGGAATGATCGTGGTTGATTTCTATCATGCGATAACCCAGATACTTTTTGCCCCAATTTCCTCCCACGTGTCCGTCGAAAATATAGGGAATGTTATTACGGGTCAGCACTTCATCGCGGTCGTGGTCATGCCCGTTAAATACCGCTTTAACGTTAGGATAGGCCGATAACGTTGAAGCGATGGTTTCGCATTGAATCGAGGCCTTAGCCGCGCCGACCGGATTGATGTGCATAAAAATGAAAATGCCGTCTCGATCTTTTTGCTGCTCTAATTTTTCATTCAGCCATGACAGATCGGGGCATCGGTAGGTTCCCGTCAGGTCCGAGGTATCCATGAACAGGAACGCGTCGTTTCGTAATACCCGGCTGTGGTTGAAAGGCTGATGGAATTGCGCCACCCAGTCGGCTTCCGTCACGCGATCGTGGTTCCCGCGGGTGACAAAATAGGGCATATCCAGACGGTCGAGGTGCGCGCGGGCAGGAGCAAGAAAACGCGGCTCGTTATGAATCAAATCGCCGTTGAACACCAGAAAATCAATGGGCTTTTTAGCGTTAAAGGCATTCACTTCGTCCACCATTCGGGTGAAGTTGTGATCGTATGCGGTATTTTCCTGTCCGTAATGTCCATCCGAGACAACCACAATGCGCGTTTTAGTTTTTGCCGAACGGGTGTTTTTTCCAATATGGCATCCGCTTAGCATGACCCCGGCCGAAATAAATAAAAAATTCCGTCTGGTTAACATATTTCCTCCTGAATATTATTATCGCGAAAATAAAATCGGCATCAGCGTCTTTCATGAGCGTGGATTATTCATGGCTCGCGATGACGTCATTAAAATCACTCTACAAATCCAATGTTTCTGAAATATGGCGGGCGTTGTCTTATCGTGCGGGGAAATAGCGTGCGCGATGCTTTTGCCGGGCAGAAAGAATATTAAACGAAGCGCTAATACCGCGTGGAACCACACAGGAGGTGAAGGAAAGTTCGTCGAGGTCGGGTAACGACACGCCGTGCTTACACGTAAATGCACTGATGCGGCATTTCCACATATCGCCCTGATTCCCCTTTGGTCTTTCTCACGGGGCCATGAATGGGTAATATAGGCGGCTATTTCTATAGGCTCAGGTTTATTGCATGATTAATGATCAAGATCTTTCCACATGGCAGACATTTCGTCGCCTATGGCCGATGATCACGCCGTTCAAGACGGGGTTGGTCGTCGCAGGCGTCGCACTGGTAATGAATGCCGCCAGCGACACGCTTATGTTGTCTTTGCTCAAGCCGTTGCTGGATGACGGATTTGGCAAGGCTGACCGCAACGTGCTGGTGTGGATGCCGTTAGCCATTATCGGGCTGATGGTGATGCGAGGGATCTCCAGCTACATCTCCAGCTATTGCGTGGCGTGGGTCTCCGGCAAGGTCGTAATGAACATGCGTCGCCGGTTATTTAGCCACATCATGGGAATGCCGGTTTCGTTCTTCGACCAGCAGTCCACAGGGACGCTGCTGTCGCGAATCACTTATGACACCGAACAGGTGGCCGCTTCCTCGTCGGACGCGCTGGTGACCGTTATTCGTGAGGGTGCCTCCATCATCGGCCTGTTTGTACTGATGTTCTGGTACAGCTGGCAGCTTTCGCTGATCCTGATTGTGATCGCGCCCATTGTCTCCTACAGCATTCGTCTGGTGTCTAAGCGCTTCCGTAACATCAGTAAAAACATGCAGAACACGATGGGGCAGGTGACGACCAGCGCGGAGCAAATGCTCAAAGGGCATAAAGAAGTCCTGATTTTCGGCGGCCAGAAAGTCGAGTCGGAACGCTTTGATTCGGTGAGTAACCGCATGCGTCAGCAGAACATGAAGATGGTGTCTGCGTCCTCCATTTCCGATCCCGTGGTGCAGTTTATTGCTTCTCTGGCGCTGGCCTTTGTGCTGTATGCCGCGAGCTTCCCCTCCGTAATGGAAACCCTGACCGCCGGGACTATCACGGTCGTCTTCTCCGCCATGTTCACCCTGATGCGTCCGCTGAAATCGCTGACCAACGTCAACGCGCAGTTCCAGCGCGGTATGGCCGCGTGCCAGACCTTGTTCACCATCCTGGATATGGAACAGGAAACCGATAAAGGCAAACGCGTGATTGAGCGCGCCAAAGGCGACCTGGAGTTCCGTCATGTCGACTTCGCCTATCCGGGCAAGGAAACGCTGGCGTTGAACGACATCAGCCTGCATGTGCCGCCGGGTAAAACCGTCGCGCTGGTGGGACGCTCTGGCTCCGGCAAGTCCACCATCGCCAATCTCATTACGCGTTTTTACGATATCCAGTCGGGCGAAATCATTCTGGACGGTCACGATCTGCGCGACTATACGCTGTCTTCTCTGCGTAATCAGGTTGCGCTGGTGTCCCAGAACGTACACCTGTTCAACGACACCATCGCGAACAACATCGCCTATGCCTTCGACAAATCGTTCAGCCGCGAAGATATCGAACGCGCGGCAACCATGGCGCACGCGATGGACTTCATCAGCAAGATGGAGAACGGTCTGGATACCGTGATCGGCGAAAACGGCGTGCTGTTGTCCGGCGGACAACGTCAGCGTATCGCGATAGCGCGCGCGCTGCTGCGCGACTGCCCGATCCTGATTCTGGACGAAGCCACCTCGGCGCTGGATACCGAATCCGAACGCGCGATTCAATCGGCGCTGGATGAACTGCAGAAAGACCGTACCGCGCTGGTCATCGCTCACCGTCTCTCGACGATTGAAAATGCCGACGAGATTCTGGTGGTGGAAGACGGCCGCATTATTGAACGCGGCAATCATCACGATCTGATTACCCGTGATGGCGCTTACGCGCAGTTGCACAAGATGCAGTTTGGCTCATGATTGACCGCATCTGGTCAGGACGCTCTCCGCTCTACTGGCTGCTGATCCCGCTATCGCTGCTCTATGGCGCGGTAAGCGGGATTATTCGCCTGAGCTATCGTTGGGGGTGGCGTCATGTATGGCGCGCGCCTTTGCCGGTGGCGGTGGTGGGGAACCTGACCGCGGGAGGCAATGGTAAAACGCCGGTCGTCATCTGGCTGGTGGAACAGCTGCAGCAGCGAGGTTACCGCGTCGGCGTGGTTTCGCGCGGTTACGGCGGAAAAGCGGAACGCTATCCTCTGGTCGTTTCACCCGACGTCACCACCGCACAGGCGGGTGATGAACCCGTACTGATTTTTCAACGCACGGGCGCGCCCGTTGCCGTTGCGCCCCAACGCCGCGAGGCCGTAGAGGCTCTGTTGGCTGCCTATCCGCTCGACATTGTGATCACCGACGACGGCCTGCAACACTATGCGTTGGCGCGTGATGTCGAAGTGGTGGTGGTCGATGGCGTGCGCCGTTTCGGCAACGGTTGGTGGTTGCCCGCCGGACCGATGCGCGAACGGGCCTCCCGTCTGGCCTCCGTCGATGCGATCATCGTTAACGGCGGCGACGTTCAACCCGGCGAGATCGCCATGCAGCTGTCTGCGGACGAAGCCGTCAATCTCGTGACCGGTGAACGACGACCGGTATCGGAGCTGCCGCCGCTGGTGGCGATGGCGGGGATCGGGCATCCGCCGCGATTCTTTGCCACACTCAAACAAAAGGGCGCGACCGTGGAGCATGAGGTCGCGTTTGCCGATCACCAGTCCTATTCGCCTGCCCAGCTTGCGTCGCTACCCGGCGGCGAACAGCAGGCGCTGATCATGACCGAAAAAGACGCGGTGAAGTGCCGCGCTTTCGCTAAGGCTAACTGGTGGTATTTGCCGGTCACCGCCGAACTATCCGCGGCGCCCGCCGAGGCCGTATTGGCACGGCTCGAACAACTGATTGCACAGTATCGACAGGGCAACCCGAACGCCTGATAAGGCGCGTTGCCTCTCATTGACAAAGAGCTTCTTGATGGAGGAAGCACGATGGATCATCGTTTACTTGAAATAGTCGCTTGCCCGGTCTGTAACGGCCGGTTGGTCTTCGATAAAGAAAAACAGGAACTGATCTGCAAGATAGAAGGTCTGGCCTATCCCGTGCGCGACGGCATTCCCGTCCTGCTGGATCATGAGGCCCGCCATCTGACCGCCGACGAGACCGCAAAATGACGTTTACCGTAATTATCCCGGCCCGCTTCGCCTCCAGCCGTCTACCGGGCAAGCCGCTGGCCGACATCAACGGCAAGCCGATGGTGGTCCACGTCATGGAACGTGCGCAGGAGTCGGGCGCGGAGCGTGTCATTGTGGCCACCGATCATCCTGACGTTGAGCAGGTCATTCGTCAGGCGGGCGGCGAAGTTTGTCTGACTAGCCCGGATCACAGTTCAGGCACCGAGCGGCTGGCGGAAGTGATTGAGCGCTACCGTCTCCCGGATGATGAAATCATCGTCAACATTCAGGGCGACGAACCGATGATCCCGCCGGTCATCGTGCGTCAGGTCGCTGAAAATCTGGCGGGAAGCCGGGCAGGGATGGCGACCTTAGCCGTGCCGATTATCGGCAGCGAAGAGGTGTTCAACCCCAATGCGGTGAAAGTGGTGAGAGATGCGGAAGGCTATGCGCTGTACTTCTCGCGCGCGCCGATCCCGTGGGACCGCGAGCGCTTCGCCCAGTCGAAAGAGAACGTTGGGGATCACTTCCTGCGTCATATCGGCATTTATGCCTACCGGGCGGGTTTTGTGCGTCGCTACGTCAGTTGGGCGCCGAGCGAGCTGGAAAAAATCGAACTGCTGGAGCAGCTGCGTGTACTCTGGTACGGAGAAAAAATTCATGTGGATGTGGCGAAAGCGATTCCGAGCGTCGGCGTGGATACGCCAGAAGATCTGGAGCGCGTACGCCTGGCGATGGCCGGCGGCTAAAACTTCCCTCATTCTCGTTTAGTTACAACGGCAGGCGGACATTATGGCCGCCTGTTTTTTTTTGCTGAAATCCGGGAGGAAATACCGTCAACCCGGGGTTTCAGGCTGGACTAAATGGTCCGGCATCGATCACGATCAGCGCGTTCAGATAGCAACGCCGTCTGATGAGGCAAGGCGGTCAGCGAAGACTGCCGAGATTGCTGGAGGGTATCACGTCACCGTGTTAAGCGAGTGGGGTAGCCTCAGAAGCATGAATGAAGACCACAAAAGGAAGGAGTTCTACATGGAAATGAGTAATACGATCTGCTCAACGCTGGCGTTGGGCCTGCTAGCCGCTACTACCGCACCGGCGAATGCGGCCACCTTTTATCTGTCGCCGACCGGTAATGATAACGGCACTGGCACCCTCACCGCACCCTGGAAAACATTTGGACGGGCGCAGCAAACCCTGGCGCCCGGTGACCGACTGTGGATACGCGGCGGTAAATACGGTTTTATCGGGGGCGTCAACCAATGCGCGAGCCGTACCGATATCGTCAATGCGGTGACGTTGAACAAAAGCGGAATGGCGGGAAAACCCATTCAGTACTGGGCTTACACAGGGGAGACGCCGGTGTTTGACTTCAGCAAAATGAAGGATGACTGCCGCATCAAAGGGTTCAACGTGACGGCAAACTGGGTGTCATTGAAGGGGCTAGAGATTGTAGGCGTCCGGCAGAATAACAATCTCAACCACGAATCCTGGGGCGTGTGGATCAAAGGCAGTAACAACACGTTTGAGCTGTTGAACATCCACCACATTATGGGAACCGGCCTGTTTTTGCAGAATGGCG
>NZ_CAMKXG010000098.1 GCF_946477055.1 Lonsdalea britannica
AAAGGCGTATTATGAAACCCAATATTCATCCTCACTACCGCACCGTGCTTTTCCATGACACCAGCGCCAACACGTTCTACACCGTCGGTTCCACGATCGCCACGGAAAGAACGCATGAATATGAGGGGAAAGTTTACCCCTATGTCACCATTGAAGTTTCTTCAGCCTCGCATCCATACTACACCGGCAAGCAGAAAGAGTATTCAAAAGAAGGAAGCGCCGCACGCTTTCAGAAAAGATTCGGTCATTTTCTTAAATCTTAAAGACGGGAGAAAAACGTCATGCAGGTATTAAGCTCACTCCGTAGCGCCAAAAATCGCCACAAGGATTGTATCGTCGTTAAACGACGCGGCAGAATTTACGTTATTTGTAAAAGTAACCCTCGCTTTAATGCGGTTCAGGGCCGGAAAAAGAAAAAACACTAATGAATAACTCATCGGACTTCTATGCTGTAATCAATAAACAAACAATTAAGCCTGAAAGAAATTCCCTTCTGTCGTAGGATTTAAACAGGTCTTAACATTTAGGTAACTCACTGACTGTTAATGAATCAGCTTGTTTTGGTTCTATCACCTTTAAACGCCGTCTGGCTTTTGACCACTATAGGGGAGCCGGCTCCCCTATCCCACCAGCCGCTCATTCAACAGAGTTGAGATTGACTGATGCTATTTTTGTTACATTTTATATGGATACCTTACATTCAATTCCAGAAAAACTAATTAACATAGTAAAAGCAGCGCGATTAAAAAGAGATGTTTAATAGTCTTATGCTTCAATTAATACATTACAAAATTTAAACGGTGAGTTCGATAACAGCAATAGCTACAGAAAATGTCCGCGCTGTGCGAACCCACGCGTTCTTTGCTATAGTTGATGCAGAATGACTTTTACAATGACGTGAGGACATTCTTTACATTCACCGTGTTATCCTTGGTTGGTCTATTTGAGGACAACGGAGTGTAATCACTCTTATGCAATTCATCGCGTTACCTGCTACGGCAGGAGTAAACCCTAAGTAAGACTGAACCATGGCTTAACGGAGGGATTGAAATGGATGAGTACTCACCTAAACATTATGATATTGCCCAACTCAGATTCTTGTGTGAGAATCTGCGCGATGAAAGTATCGCGACACTAGGTGACAGCAATCACGGCTGGGTGAATGATCCGACCTCCGCAATAAATCTTCAGCTCAATGAACTTATTGAGCATATTGCGGCCTTTATTGGCACCTATAAAATTAAATACCCGGATGACGAAGAGTTGTACATGCGGGTTGAAAAATATTTAGACGATACTTATATTCTTTTCAGCAATTACGGCATTAATGATGCGGAGCTGCGGAGATGGCAAAAATCTAAGTCACAATTATTCAGAATGCTCTCAGAAAAGAGCAGCTATGCAACAGTAAGAACTTAAGCAATTATTTGCCTTATACTTATTTTAACCCAGGAAAATTCATAAAGGTTATTATGAAAAAAATAGATTACTTGATGCGTTTGCGCAAATGCACAACCATTGACACCCTTGAACGAGTTATTGAAAAAAACAAGTATGAACTCTCTAACGATGAGTTAGAAATGTTCTATTCCGCGGCAGACCACCGTCTGGCCGAGCTAACCATGAATAAGCTTTACGACAAAGTCCCTACCGCCGTATGGAAATACGTACGTTAATACGTATTAATCATCCAAGGTTAAGCTAAAAGAACATTGAGCCGATATCATGATCGGCCTTTGTCTTATTAGAAAAATTAAGCAATATGCTAAAATTAGTAACAACTGATATGTACGTACTTCCGCCTTAATTCATCAGAAATAACTTAACACCCATTTTATTAAACAACTCCCTACCGATTGAGATAAGTCTTTTTATAAACTTACCGTCAATGGCATTGAATGCATGAACCTAACAATGTCCAATAAATAAAACCCAAGACAACGCCAGATTCTTAAACAAAGATCATACGAAACGTAAAAATAAAAAAAAACAAGAAGGGAAAATAGGTAAGAAACATCTGAAATGGTGGAGGCCCCGCCAGCTACATCCCGGCACACACGTCGCCTGCTGCGGCTGCTTCCTTCCGGACCTGACCGAGTCCACAGGTTAGTGTTGCGGGAGAACCAACGGGGCCTCCATTGACGGCTCCGCACTGCGAAGCGGTGGGCATTATCAGCGATGGACTGGTCAATTGCAAGCCGACGCGGCCTAACCGCTGTTTTCTTACCCATCACCTGCTTGATACCATGCGCTATCGATCGCTCTCATGGCAAACAGGAGATTTCATACGCTATGTCGCAGCACGAAGATAATTTTCGACAACGCGTTTTTCAGGTCATCGCAGCAATCCCCTTTGGTCAAGTCACCACCTACGGGGATGTTGCACTCTTAGCCGGTTCGCCACGGGCAGCGCGTCAAGTGGGTGCGATATTGCGTAATTTGCCTGAAGGCACAAAGCTCCCCTGGCACCGAGTGATTAATCGAAAAGGCGAGCTATCGTTGACAGGATCTAGCCACCAGCGTCAAAAGCTGGCGCTGGTAGCGGAAGGAGTAAGGTTTAATTTGGCAGGTAAAATTGATCTCAACCTATTTCGTTGGCAACCAACGGCGTAAATCCGATAACCCGCCGTTGGTCAGCCTTTGATTACTGGATAGGGGTCACGGTTGTACCACCGACCGGCGGCACCGTAGCTCCGCTATGAACATCCGTTCCTGCTGCTAACGGCACAGAAGGATTCGCCGGGACAGGTACAGACTCCACAGGAACCAAAGTCAGATCCGCGGAACGAACGCCGTTATTGATCACAGGAACCACGCTTTCAGTAATCAGCGTCACTCGATGGTTGATAGCGACGGCTGCGCTCAGTAACACTCGCGCGTTAGGTTGGATATCACTCGGGTTGTAGGGCAGAACGAAGTGGAAAGGTGACTGTTTTCCGTGAGTCAACGTCACCCGCTGGGTAATGATTTTCGATGGCGCGTCGGCCAGCGAGGCATCTGAAACCGTCACCGTTAACACGGCATCCGCTGGCAGTGCGATTTTTTGTCGAATATTCACCGTACCGGTCACGGAAGGCTGCGCAATGCCGGGCAGATAGCTGCCGCTCGCCGGGATAGGACCTCTGACATCCGGAGCTACACCACTATCACTTTTATCTGCACACCCAACCAAGCCGATCGATACCATGATACCGCCCAAGATATGCCATAATTTCATTTGGTAAGTCTCCCTTTATCATTTATCTGGCCTTCGGCGAAAATCCGATGACCGCTAAGTAGCAAGAACCACTCGGCGTTTTAATTATGGTTCAATATCTTGATATTTTCATAAGGGATGACGGAAAGGACCAAAACAAAAAAGTGGGGTCACGTGGTTAACGCCACAAGGACCCGCAACATGGCGTACTACCGACAAGGCTGATAATGATGAGTCAGGCATTACAACAGCTTCTCGATTTGCTGAATCTGGAAAAAATCGAGGAAGGTTTATTTCGTGGTCAAAGTCAGGATTTAGGGCTGCGACAGGTCTTTGGCGGCCAGGTTGTCGGTCAGGCGCTATCGGCGGCGAAACTGACCGTATCCGAGCAACGTAGCGTGCACTCTTTCCACTGTTACTTTCTTTTGCCGGGAGAAAGTCATAAACCGATAATCTATCAGGTTGCCACCCTGCGCGAGGGCAAAAGTTTCAGTACGCTACGCGTAGATGCCATTCAAAACGGCCGTCCTATTTTCCATATGACCGCGTCATTCCAGCAGCCGGAGTCAGGATTTGAACACCAGAGCGTCATGCCGCAGGTGCCGATGCCGGAAAGTTTGCCTTCGGAGCGTGACATCGCTCAGAGCCTGGCCCATTTGCTGCCGCCTCAATTGAAAAAGACGTTTACCCAAGAGCGCCCGATCGAAATGCGCCCGGTGAAATTTCATAACCCGCTAAAGGGAGAAGTTGAACCGCCAATCCGCCATGTCTGGTGTCGAGCTAACGGTACACTGACTGACGATGAGCGCGTTCACCAGTACCTTTTGGGATACACCTCAGACTGCAACTGCCTGCTGACAGCACTTCAACCTCACGGCGTGGGTTTTCTTGAACCCGGCATGCAGGTCGCGACTATCGATCACGCCATGTGGTTCCATCGACCATTCCGTATGGATGACTGGCTGCTGTATGCGGTAGACAGCCCATCGGCCTCCGGCGCCAGAGGATTGGTTCGAGGTCAGTTCTATACTCGCGACGGCGTTCTGGTTGCTTCCAGCATGCAAGAGGGCGTTATTCGCCGACATAGCGTATAACTCGTTCGATCTTATAGCCGCCCATAAAAAAACCACCCGCAGCAAACTGACGGGTGGTTTTTTATTTCAGTCGAGGCGTGCGATACACGCATCCAGAGACTGATTATTGGTTGTATGCGTTTTCGCCATGGCTGTTAACATCCAGCCCTTCGCGTTCTTGCTCTTCCGGTACGCGCAGACCAACGGCCATATCAGCGACTTTGAAGGCAATGAATGCAGCGACGCCAGACCATACGATACACACGATCACGCTGAACAGCTGTACCCAGACCTGATGAGCCATGGTGACGCCTTCCGCGTAGCCCACGCCACCCAGTGAAGACGAAGTGAAAACGCCCGTCAGGATGCAGCCGACAATACCGCAGACGCCGTGAACGCCGAAGACGTCGCACGGATCGTCAACGCGCAACCAACGTTTCAATACGGTCACGCCCCACAGACCGGCAAAGCCGCCCGCGAAACCGATGACCATCGCGCCGCCGACGCCGACCGTACCTGCCGCAGGCGTAATCGCAACCAGACCTGCGATACAGCCAGAGCATGCGCCCAGCAGAGAAGGCTTACCGCGTACAACCCATTCACCGACCACCCAGGCCAGAATCGCGGCTGCCGTTGCAATCACCGTTGTCAGAAATGCCAGACCCGCGATGTTGTTGGCTGAGCTGGCGGAACCGGCGTTAAAGCCGAACCAGCCGATATACAGGATAGCGGTACCGATGCACACCATCGGCAGGTTATGCGGTTTGAACGCTTCTTTGCCGAAGCCTACACGTTTACCCAGCAAGGTCGCGCCAACCAGCCCCGCAACCGCGGCGTTGATATGCACAACCGTACCACCCGCGAAGTCCAGTGCGCCGTCAGCAGCCAAATAGCCCCCGCCCCATACCATGTGAGTCATTGGCAGGTAGGACAGAGTGAACCACAGAACCACAAAAATCAGCGCGGCGGAGAAACGAATACGTTCCGCCAGAGCACCAATAACGAGGCCCACGGTAATGCACGCGAAGGAGCCCTGGAAAGCGACATGGATGAACTGATAGAACGTGCCGCTCTGCGAGTTGATATCAATGCCATTCAGCATGAAGTTGCTCAGGCTACCGAAGAAGGCATTGCCGGAGCTGAACGCAACGCTGTAGCCATAAATGACCCACAGCAGACATACCAGCGCAAAGGCCACAACAACCTGGGACAGCACGGACAGGACGTTTTTAGAACGAATCAGACCGCCGTAAAACAGCGCAATACCCGGAATGGTCATAAAAAGCACCAACGCGGTACAAATCATCATGAAAGCGTTATCGGCTTTATCGATCACTGGTGCTGCAGTGTCTGCCATGGCGCATGCCGGGAGCATGGCTGCGATACCCAGACCAGACAAGAAGGATAGTTTCTTCATTTTCATTCATCCCTATTTATAAGGCTAAATCAGGTAGTTGTTATAGTGCAGCTTCATCTGTTTCGCCGGTACGGATGCGAATGACGCGCTGTAGTTCGGCGACAAAGATCTTACCGTCGCCAATTTTGCCGGTGTAGGCGGCTTTGCTGATCACATCAATCACTTCATCGAGCTGGTCATCGGCGATAGCGATATCGATTTTCACTTTAGGCAAGAAGTTCACGCTGTATTCCGCGCCACGGTACAATTCCGCATGGCCCTTTTGGCGTCCAAACCCTTTCACCTCAGTAACGGTAAGGCCTTGAATACCAATGGAAGACAGAGCTTCGCGCACGTCTTCCAGCTTGAACGGTTTAATTACCACAGTCACCAGTTTCATTCTCATCCCCCTAACCCGTTAAGTTCAGGCCTGTGCCGTCACTATCAAATGTCTCTACGCCATCATTGAAAGCAATTGATGTGCCATAAATGGCTTAACGTTGGAAAAGCAGTGAAAGGTGATGAATGCGCGCATCGCGGAAATCGCGTTTGAATAAAGTATGGACAATCAGGAATGAAAGCGCACACAACCAGTGCACCATTTTTGTGCGCCGCGCCTGATTCCAGTGCATCCTACCTTTTAGCAGGAGAATCTCTGCTAAGTTATGGTGCGTACCGAAAATCAGACGCGGTTCAGAGGGGGCTAGGAGGTCAGCTCCGCCGTGTCATAGCGTTTAGACTCTGCAAGGGCCTGTCCTGCCAGCTGAAGCTGATACATCTGATAATAGCGTCCTTGCTGAGCCAGCAATTGCGTATGTGTCCCCTGCTCAGCCATTTCTCCATGGTTAAGCACCAGAATATTGTCCGCCTCAACGATGGTCGATAAACGGTGAGCGATGACTACCAGCGTCGTTTGAGCGCGAATCAACCGCAACGCTTTCTGGATAGCCTGCTCGGTCCCGGAATCGATATTAGCGGTCGCCTCATCAAGAATGAGTACCTTAGGCGAGTTCACCAGCACGCGGGCCAGCGCGAGCAGCTGTTTTTGCCCCACGGAAAGGTTATTGCCCTGCTCACCGATTCGACTATGGATCCCCTCGGGCATATCCCTGACCAGCTCAGCCAGTTGCACCATTTCCAGCACGTGCCACACGCTCTCTTCATCAATCTCTCGACCCAATGTGACGTTGGCATAAACCGAGTCAGCAAGGACCACCGGGTCCTGCTGAACCATCGCCACATTACTGCGCAGGACAGAGTGCGACAACGTCGGCAGCGGACGCTGATCCAATCGAATGACGCCGAGATCGGGGTTGTAATACCCCATAAGCAGGTTCGCCAGCGTGCTCTTGCCGCTGCCGGTATGCCCCACCAGCGCAACAAACCCTTTATCGGGGATTTGCAGATTGATGTTGCGTAATACCGGTTTGCCGCGGCGATAAGAGAAGGTGACATCGTCGATATCGATGCGTCCGCTGGTCAGCGGGCGTAAGTCATCGCCATAATCCTGCCGCTTGCCATCCATCAGCGCGAAAATACGCTCTCCGGCCACGACGGCTTGCTGCAGCATCGACTGTTGAGTCGTCAGCTCGATCAAGGGTTCGTTAAGCCGTCCAAGATAATTGATGAAGGCGTATAACACGCCAACCCCTACCGAACCGACCGAGCTAAAGCCGAACTGCAGCAGAAGCCCGCACATCACCAACGCGGAAAACAAGCTCAGCAGCGGACGTAACAGAAAGCCCTCCAGACGTAGCGTTTGCATACGCGCCAGATAGTGCTTTTGACTGACTTCACTCAGGCGTTTGCCAAACCGCGCCTGCTGACGAAACTGCTGAATAACGCTCATACCATTGATGACTTCATTAAAACCATCATTGATATCCGCCAGATAGCTGCGCACTCGGCGTACTATCGGTGTGCTGTAGCGTTGATAAATCACCATCACCACCATCACGGCCGGGAAGATAGTCAACGCGACGAGCGCCATGCGCCAATCAAGGCTGAACATCGCCACCATCATGGCGCTGATGAGCGCTGCGCTGCGCAGAACCGTCGCCACCACCATCACGTAGAGATCCCGGACCACTTCCGTATCATTCGTCACGCGGGAAATGAGTTGCCCGACGGGTTGGGTATCAAACGTCGATAGCGGCTGACGCAATGCGGCATCCATCACATCAATACGCAATTGCTGTACGACACCGACGGCGACCCGATTGAAGGTCAGCGCCTGCAGGTAATGAAGGGAGGCGGCAAGCAGTTGCAGCAATACGTAAACTGCGGCCAGGCCGCTGGCCAGCATCAGCGGAAATTGCCCTTTTGAGACGAGATGGTCGATAAAGTAACTGATGAGTATGGGGCCGGCGACTTCCGCCGCCGCCGCGATCCAGAGCATCACCATGCCTACCGCCAGCGGTTTACGCCAGGGTGAACCATAGGCCAGCAGACGTTTCAGCGTCGGCCAGAGCGGATGTGAATTATTCACCTTTAACCTCCTGATGCGAGGTTGGCTCGTCCAATGCGGCTTCGAGTTGCTGGTAACGATACATGTCCCGATACCATCCTGATTCTCGTGACAGCGCCTGATGATTACCGCGCTGCGCCACTCCGCCCTGTTGCAGCACCAGCACTTCATCGGCGTCAACCAATGCCGAAAGCCGGTGTGCGCTGATGATCAGGGTGCGCCTTTCTCCCCACTCACGCAGGTTATTCAATATTTCATGTTCAGTACGTCCGTCCACGGCGGAAAGCGCATCATCCAGCACCAGCACCTCGGCCTCCAGCAGGAGCGCGCGTGCAATCGCAATACGTTGCTTCTGCCCACCGGAGAGCATGACCCCACGCTCGCCCACTTCGGTTTCATACCCCTGCGGCAAGCGCAGAATATCGTCGTGGACATGAGCCAAACGAGCCGCTTCCTCGATTTGCGCGACGGTCGCATCCGGTCGTCCCAAGGCAATATTGCTCGCGACCGTATCGGCAAACAGGAACGGCGTTTGTCCTACGACGGCGAACCGGCTCCTCAAGTCATCCAGACGCAGGCTATCAAGCGGGAGGCCATGGTAAGAAATGCACCCCGCCTCTACATCGAATGAACGCAGCAACAGAGAGATTAACGTACTTTTTCCGGAACCGGTGGGACCACAGAGTCCCAGCATTCTTCCCGGTTGCAGCGTGAAACTGACGTTATGTAATACGGTCTGACCGTGCTGCGGATAATGAAATGCCTGAATATCTACCGCCAGCGTTCCGGGCTCGTCCGGCAGAGGCTGAACACCATCGACCACCACCGGTTTCTCGGACAGGAGCTGACGAATACGGCTATAGCCAGCGCTGCCGCGTTCAACGATATTCAGCATCCAGGCCAGTGCCAGCATCGGCCAAATCATTAGTCCTAGATACATAACAAAACTGGTCAATTCGCCCAGCGTCATCGTCCCGTGGATCACCATCCAGCTACCGCCACCAATGGCCAGCAGGTTGGATAAGGCGACAGCAATATAAATCGTGGGATCGAACCGCGCATCCACGCGAGCCACCCGCATGTTTTTGGCGCCCGTATCCGCAGCCACTTCGGCAAAACGCTGTGACTGATAATCCTCCAGCCCAAACGATTTGATCATCCGGATACTGGTCAGGCTTTCCTGCGTCTGATTATTCAGCATTGAAAACGCCGCCTGAGCGGCTTTGAAACGGTGGTGCAGCTGCGTACCGTAGTGCTTGATAATGATGGCCATGATCGGCATCGGCGCCAAAGACAGCAGCGTCAACTGCCAGCTTAGCTGTGTGCACATCACCACCAGCACGGCGCACCCCATCATCAGAGAATCGACAAACGTCAGCACGCCTTCACCGGCAGCAAAGACCACTCGGTCGACGTCATTGGTGGCTCTCGCGATCAAATCTCCGGTGCGATGACGCAGATAAAAGGCAGGATGCTGACGGCTGAGTTGACGATAAAAATCACCACGCAGCTCTACCGCCAGTTGATAGGACGCGCCAAACAGCAGAACGCGCCAGAAATATCTCAGCACGTAAGTTAATACGGCGGACAGCGCCATCAGCCCGATCCACCCCATCGCGGTAGCGGCCGGCATATCGTGTTGCGTTACACCATCGACGACAATCCCGACAAGCGCCGGAGGCAGTAATTGCAGTATGGCGATGACGATTAAGAGGATTACCGCCCCCAGATAACGCTTCCATTCACGGCGGAAATACCATCCTAGTTGAGCAAAAAGTCTCACGCGGTCTTCATTCCAAAGCTAGTAGCATCATTATTATTGCGGGCAGAACAATAGTATACATGATTGCCCAAAGGGATAAATTTAGACCTTTATCGGCAACGCCGTGGTGTGTTTGATCTCTTCCATCGCAAAGCTGGAGGTGACGTCCACCAGCCCCGGAATACCTTTGACGAGCCGCTTGTAGAAATTGTCATAGTTTTTCATATCTTCTACCCGAACCTGCATCAGGTAATCGTACTCACCGGCCATGCGATAAAAGGACAATACTTCCGGCATATCGGACACAAAGCGGCAGAAGTCCCGATACCAGTCGCTGTTGTGCTGCTGAGTTTTCAGAAGCACAAACGCCGTCAACCCCAGCCCCAATCGTTCATTATCCAGCAGGGCAACACGCGCCTTGATATATCCCGACTCTTCCAGACGCTTCAGCCGTTTCCAACAGGGTGTCGATGTCAGGTTGACCGCCTCGGCCAATGCCTGCAGTGAAAGCGTACAGTCATGCTGCAAGAGAGCGAGCAAAGTGCGGTCGATTTTATCTAGCATAGGGGATAACCATAGAAAAATTTTCTCTCATTTAGGGCAAATAAAGAAAAATATGCAATCTTTTTTCCTCATAAGCACGGTAGTCTAAGCGCATCCTTCAGATACAACGGAAGTTCTTTTATGACTAACACATGGGTTAAAAACGCCGTCAGCGCGATTGAGGCTGATTTTCAACGTTCCGCCGACACGCACCTCATGCGCCTGACGTTACCCGCCTACCCCGGTATATTCTTTTATCTGAAGGACGAGAGCACCCATCCCACCGGGAGCCTGAAACATCGGCTGGCACGCTCACTGTTCTTGTATGGCCTCAGCAATGGCTGGATCAAGGAAGGCACGACGATCATCGAGGCTTCGTCAGGTAGCACCGCCGTCTCCGAGGCTTACTTTGCTCGCCTGCTGGGGCTGCCGTTTATTGCCGTGATGCCCGCCTGCACAGCGAAACGTAAAATCGAGCAAATTACGTTTTATGGCGGCCGCTGCCACTTCGTCGAGCAGTCGGGACAAATTTACGCAGCCTCAGAGCAATTGGCCCGCGATCTGAACGGCCACTATATGGATCAATTTACCTACGCTGAGCGTGCGACAGACTGGCGTGGTAACAACAACATTGCCGACAGCATTTATCACCAGATGTCCAGAGAGCCTTTCCCGGTTCCTGATTATCTGGTGATGAGCGCGGGCACGGGGGGAACCTCCGCCACCCTCGGGCGTTATATTCGCTATAAAGGACTGGATTCGAAGCTGGTGGTCGCCGATCCCGAAAACTCGGTGTTTTATGACTGCTACCGTCAGCAGGACCGTACGCTGACCTCCGCCTGCAGCAGCAGAATCGAAGGTATTGGCCGCCCGCGTGCCGAACCGTCTTTCATTCCCAGCGTGATAGACGACATGATTAAAGTCCCTGATGCCGCCAGCGTCGCGACACTTCACTGGCTGGAAAGCGTCCTTGGTCGCAAAGTCGGCCCCTCTACCGGCACCAATGTGTGGGCCACGCTGCAACTAGCTGAGAAAATGAAAGCTGAAGGGCGTCAAGGCGCGATTGTGACGCTGCTGTGTGATAGCGGCGAGCGCTACCTGGATACTTATTACAACCCCGAGTGGGTAGCAGCGCATATCGGTAATCTGGCGCCTTACGCCCGGCATCTCGCCTCGGAACAGCAGCAAGATCGCCTAACGCCGTGTCCGGCATGATGTTATTTACTGCGCTGAAGCGAAGCAGGTTTTG
>NZ_CAMKXG010000099.1 GCF_946477055.1 Lonsdalea britannica
ATAACTCAGAATATATTTATTCCTTATTTATTGTTCTTATACTTCATCTTAGTTAGAGCTATTAACCTGCCGAGAATGGGCTTATATCCTTATTATTATTTCCCGCCATCTATTTCTTGTTATTCGCGGGAGAAATAAGGCAACACCCCATTTTTCGAAAAAAACATGACAAGAAATCGTTAAATATCGCGTGGAGCCTATGAAAAAAATATCCAGAGCGTCGCTATTTCTTCAGCTATTGAACGGACATTTCCGGTCTGAAAAAATATGGTTTGAGAATAAGATAAAAGCGAAGTTTTTGTTGCGCTCGCTGATGCTGCCTTTCCCAACCTATTACTTTCTGGGCGGGATATGCGCCATGCCGTGCATGCAGCGATTAGTGAAAACGCATCCCTGCCTGCCCACGAAAATTCATCGACCTTACCTGCATGTCGGGCTCAATGCGACCGAGCGGGCTAAAGCGATTTGCCACCACTATTCCTTCTTGGAAGGTCTGTCTTCGCAGCGTCTGCATGATGCATTGCTAAGCGAAACCCCTTGTCGTCTGGCCGAATTTTACGGCAAGGAGGGCGAGAAATTCGCTATCGTCAGCAGCGTATGGCGGTATGACAAAGAGGGTGAAACGACGCTGCAGATATGGATGGAGGAGACGCCGCTCATCTCACTATCGTTCAGTATCATTAATGTCTTGGGTCAACCCGCCATCGTCATCGGCGGCCTGCAGGGTAAAGGCAAGCAAACGACCCGCGATCTGATCAAACAGGCGACTAAAGCCTGCCACGGTCTGTTCCCCAAACGGTTATTGATTGAGAGCCTGCTGACGTTGGCCGATCTCGCCGGAATTCGCCGCGTGCTGGCGGTCGGCGATGACAGCCATGTTTATCAAAGCCAACGCTATCATCGCAGCAAAAAAAGCGTGCTGTTTTGTTGCTACGACGCGTTCTGGACCTCGCTGGAGGCGGTCCCAACGCATGACAACCTCTACCAGTTGCCGCAACTCATCGCCCGTAAACCGCTGGAGGCGTTACCCAGCAACAAACGCGCGCAGTATAAACGCCGCTATCAGTTGATCGATGAGCTACATGCTCAGCTGGCGGACAACCTCAGCGCTGAAACGCTTCGGAGAGCGAATCATCAGGAGCGGACGCCCATAAAAAAAGCCAGTGCAAACGCACTGGCCTAAATCAACGGGTGTAGAATCGTTCGACGTTAACGCCAGCGTCTGCTGGCGTGATGACATTCTTAACCTCTCGGGTCCTGGAAATGGTGACCGCCGCCATGACCACCGCCATGACCACCACCGCCACCGTGACCGCCGCCCCACGGGGGTGGGAAAATGCATCCGCTCAGGGTTGTCAGCAGCGCCAGTACACTTACCAGTTTTAATACACGTTTCATTTTAACCTCATCTGACTACTGTTTCGCTGCATCATAGTGAAGCCAGCCCCAGCCCAACAAGCGTCTTATTCTTAAAAAACCGCCCATTAATAACGGGTTAGACTATTTACCGTCCATCATCACAAAACAAACAATTTCCTTACATTCCCCGCCTGAAAACAGGCCGCCAGAGGGACTGTTTCGCGGCAAACACGCGATAAACGACAAAGGCGGATGAAGCGTTTCCGCTCCCTCCGCCTTTCATTAGCCCAATAGGTCGGCAAGCCGATTTATGGCTGTTCGACAACGTTATAGAGCACGTTGCGACGTTCCAACATCTGCCCGCCGTCACGCGTCAGC
The DNA here is from genome assembly GCF_946477055.1 of Lonsdalea britannica. Lineage (GTDB taxonomy): Bacteria > Pseudomonadota > Gammaproteobacteria > Enterobacterales > Enterobacteriaceae > Lonsdalea > Lonsdalea britannica_A. The sequence continues at coordinate 1,738 of NZ_CAMKXG010000099.1, forward strand.
GGCACCCAGCCAACCGAACCGCGGTTCGTCGTCGGCGACGCAAAGAGCAGATTAAACGGTATGGAGACGTAGAATCCTTTCGTGAAGCTCCCTTCCCCATACTCTTTGGCGCTGACGTTGGTTTTGGTCGCGAAAGCGCCCGCAACGATACCGCTGTCAAACCGCCGCGACAGATCGACGGTGATGCCTTTATCTCCCGCCAAGTAGCGGCCGACGCTGATCTTCGCCAGCCCACCTTTGATATAAGGCAGTTCCCAGTAGGTGGTCAGATGGCCGGTAGCCACGCTGTAGTCCGCGAGACGCATCGTGTCATTCCAGTCACGTTGCTTGACGTAGTTCACATCCAGCCCGACCGCCCAGCTTTTGCCATAGGGGCGATACAGCATTTCACCGCCGACGCCAGCGTACATCATCTCCAGATAGCCGCCGTAGACCTGCGTGTACCAGTCTCGCGCCGGATGATCGGTGCGCGATAGCTGCAGATTGGTGAGCAATACATCAGACGAGGTGACGTACTCACGTATCCAGGTGCGGACGCGCGGCAGCTTGGTATCCTGAGGCGGTGTCGTGTAGCTGAATTTATCGTAGTTATTGAACAGGTTAACGTTGACCGTGCCCCCTACGCTCCAGTGATCGGAGAGGTACAGGTCCGCGTTGGCATTAGCCGACACCTGATACATGTAGAACGATTCGGCCCCTCCGATGGACTGCGACAGCGCGGGCGCCAGGGAGTACGTCAACCGCTTGGGCTGGGTATGCAGCACTTCCTGACCGCGCGGCGGCGCTACCGGCTCGACATCATAGGCTTTCGGCTCCGGCTGTCCCAGCGGGGTCGACGCCGTTTGCAGCTGACGGAACGCGTTCGCGTCGACACGCGTGCTGTCAGTCGGCAGATGGCGATTTTCCCTCACGATGTGATATTCGCTGACGCTGGACGGTACATGGTTGGCGAGAACGGTCGCCGCGCGGCTGTTGTACTCGGCGCTATCCGTATATTTGTACTGCGGACTGACGACGGTGACCTGCTTATCGTCCGCATAAATATCCGGCTGACCAAGGCCGGCTTTCTCATCCAGCTCTTTCGCCACGCGTTTCCAGTCCGTCCCGCCCTGCGGATTGCTGACCGGCGCATAAACCGGCGGCGCATCGTCAACATAGTGCGGCCGCAGTTGATTGAAGTTGGTGCGTAGCGTGACCCCCCACATCAGCGTGTTGCCCCGCTCCCAGGATAGCGAGGTATCCAGAATGTCGCCGACCCGATAGACCATGCCCACGTTGATCGGCGAGTCTTGCTTGATACGCTCTCTGCGCCCGCGATCTGCGGCTTCATCACTGTAGTTGTTGCCGTCGTACTCCAGCTTCAGACGCAGCGGGTCCCACGGCGTCTGGTATTCGATCCCGCCGAATATCGCCGCCGGTCCGTGGAAGAAGTTGTTCACCTCGAACTGCCCGGTATCTGTAGAACTGGTGCGCTGACAGAAGCTTTCCGTCAGCTTACAGGCCGGGTTGGTGATATTGCCGCTCTGGGCCATATTTCCCCAGCCGATGCCCAGCGTCAGGTCGAACGGCCCCCAGCGCTTGCTGGCCGCCAGATATTCGCTGTCGAACAGGCCGGTCCCCGCGATGTCGCGCAGCCCAAGCGAGACCTGAGGCAACCAGCGGTCTTCCTTCCACAGCCGCGCTTTAACGTCGAACCCTTTGTCTTTATACGTTTGCGATCCGCTGAAGTTGGGATCGGCGCTATAAAGCCGGGTACGGATATCGGTATAACGCACCGTCGTTTCCAGCCAGTCGAGCAGCTGCAAGGAGACGGAATAGCGGCGGTACTGATCGTTATCACGATAGTTGGCGCTGAACTCGCCGGTTTCGGCCATGCGCGCGGTTGGCATTTGCAGCAGGCCCACGCCGCCAAAGTCGGTCTGAGACACGCCTGCTGGCTGATAATAGTGATTTTGGTTAGTCGCATCGGCAAGCTCGCGCGCCGTGCCGTTTGCCGCATCCGCCAACGCCGACGTGCTGAAAACGCTGCCGATCGCCAGAGAGAGGCAATTCAGTCTGAGAGTATTGTTTTTAGCCATTAGTGTGGGATCCGGTTCGCAAGATAATCGGCAATCTGCTCGTTAAGCGAGGACATCTCTTCGGGCAAAATGGCGGGATCAAAGCCGATAAACAGCGTTTCCCCCGCGGCGGGTTCGATATGTTGACGATTCCACATCGCCAGCGGCACCTTGCGCCACGTCCCCGTCCCCGCAATCAGATACCCCGTGTTTTTATCGCCGCCGGGAAGAAAACGTCGGCCCTGAAGATAGTTTTCAACTGACCAGCCGGAGCGCAGCGGAAGATCTTTGAACACCTGAGCCGTACCGATATCAATGTCCGTTCGAATCAGACCGAACAGGAACAGCTGTTTGGAATAGGGGGCGAGATAGAGCTGATAGTCTCCGACCAGCGGACGATTGCTCTGTAGGCTCAGGCGCACCCGGTCTGGGTCGAGCGCCGTCGGGATTCGGCCGGCGACAGGGACCTGCTTGAGCGCCTGCGCGACATACCAGGCTGCGATGGCGTAGTCGCCATCACCGCGATCGCGCCACCACAGTTGCAGGCGATAGAGGTGATCCTGCAACGTCTGGCCTTGCGCGGCCACTCTGGAGGTCATCGCCGGGTTGGTGATCAACGCATTCTGCCAGTTGACGTCCGCAGGGAAAGGCGTTTTGGCATAAAACTGATCCAGGCGAACGCCGTCTTCCAGCACCACAGGATCTAGCGTGCGATCGCCATATTTTACCGTAAGCTGCGCCGCGCCCACCGTTCCGGTCATCAACATCAGCACGGCGGCCAGCCGATTGTGTAGCAACATAGAAGCGTCCTTACAGTGACTGAGCGTAGGATTTCAAAGCGGTAAACTGAACCAGCGCCATATCCGGCCCCATGTATTGACGGCTCTGCATCACCTGACCGGTGCTCGCATTCAGCCAATACTGGTTGGTATAACGCTTGTTCAACGCGGGAACGGTCACCAGCTCATCAAAGCGCACGGTTTGATAGGTTCTGCCGAGGATGACCAGCGGCTCACGGCCGCGGTTTTCGAACGAGGACTGCAGTTCATAGCTGCCGCGCATGACCTGAGACCAACTGACCTCAGTCTGCCAGCGCATGGGCGTCCCTGCTTTCAGCAGCCCCAGATGCAACGGATCGTGTTCCTGATTGGCGACATGCTGGATGTCTTCGCCGAACCCCTGGGTTTTCACCACGCGCCCGTCATGGGTTGCGACCATGTTTTTATCCGCGGCCACCCACTTCAGTAGTCCATTTTCCGCGAACGCCAGCACCATGAAGGCGCGCGGCGCCTCGCCGACCTTAATATAGGCCGAGGCATACGGCACCTTCGCCACCTGCTGCGGCGTGAGGTCGGTATCGTCCTGCCCCCAGATGGCCAGCTTCATCGTTTGACCCAACAAAGCGAATTGTTGCGAACACCCCATCAACATGAGAGAAAAAAGTGGAATAGCAATCAGCGCACGGGTTCTGCTACCTGATAGAATTTTTATCATCGCTCTGGTTCTCGCCTGAATCCCCTGAAGCAAAAGAAAGGCCACCTAAGTGGCCTTATTATTATCTCAATCCCATTAACCCTGGGTTGATGTGACTGTAGAGGTACTTGTGCCCGTGCTGTTGGACGTGCTGCTATCATTCGCAGTCGCCACGGTGGCAGCAGCAACGGCAGCCGCCGCTACGCCAACACCGACCGCCGTAGACGTACCGACAGCAGCGGAAGCGGCGCCAGCGCCACCCGCACCACCGAGCAGTTCGCCCACAGCAGCATATGCACTGGAGGACATGGCCAAGGCCAGTACCGCAGTCATTAACGTTTTTTTCATCACAATTTCCTTCTTTCCTAGGAAGTACTTCAGGACAGGAGAAGACCACACTCATGGCCTTTCCTGCCCTACTTTTCAGCTGATTTCTCAGCCAAATCGGGCATTCACTGTCCTTAAACTCGGGGGTATCACCACAATGAAAACGACGTTACATCATGATGCATGTAACAACTGCGTAGCCTTGAATTAAATAAATACAGAAATAGAGATGCGTGTTAACAACATACAGGAAGGGAATGACATTTCTCTTATTAGTTTTACTGCGTATTATTTTTTCGGAGCTGTCCGATAAGAAATGAGGGTAACGGCAAAAGGTGGAACAACCGGGCGGTAGACGCCCGGCTGGAGAGTATCAACGCAGCGTTTAGTCCAACCATTCGGTGTGGAATACGCCTTCTTTATCGGTGCGTTTGTACGTATGAGCGCCGAAATAGTCACGCTGAGCCTGAATCAGATTCGCTGGCAGCACTTCAGAACGGTAGCTGTCGTAGTACGCGATCGCCGCCGAGAAGGTCGGAACCGGGATACCGTGCTGAACCGCGTAGGCAACCACGTCACGCAGCGCCTGCTGGTATTCGTCCGCGATCTGCTTGAAGTACGGCGCCAGCAGCAGGTTGGCGATAGCCGCATTCTGCGCGTAAGCGTCCGTGATTTTCTGCAGGAACTGGGCGCGAATGATGCAGCCCGCGCGGAAGATCTTGGCGATTTCGCCGTAGTTCAGATCCCAGCTGTTCTCTTCTGATGCCGCTTTGAGCTGAGAAAAACCCTGCGCATAAGAAACGATTTTGCCCAGATACAGCGCGCGACGCACTTTCTCGACGAACTCCGCCTTGTCGCCATCAAATGCCTGAGCGGCAGGGCCGGACAGCACTTTAGACGCAGCAACGCGCTGAGATTTCAGCGAAGACAGGTAGCGAGCGAATACGGATTCGGTGATCAGCGACAGTGGTTCGCCCAGATCCAGCGAGCTCTGGCTCGTCCATTTACCGGTGCCTTTGTTTGCGGCTTCATCCAGAATGACGTCGACCAGATATTTTCCGTCTTCATCCTTTTTGGTGAAGATATCCGCGGTGATTTCGATCAGGTAGCTGCTCAGCTCGCCTTTGTTCCATTCAGAGAAGGTGGTGGCCAGCTCTTCGTTGCTCAGGTTCAGCGCCTGCTTCAACAGGGAATAGGCTTCTGCGATCAGCTGCATGTCGCCGTATTCGATGCCGTTGTGCACCATTTTCACATAGTGACCCGCGCCGTCAGCGCCGATATAGGTCACACAGGCTTCGCCTTCCGCGCGTGCGGCGATTTTTTCCAGAATAGGCGCAACCAGCTCATAGGCTTCTTTCTGACCGCCAGGCATGATGGATGGGCCTTTCAATGCCCCTTCTTCGCCGCCGGATACACCGGTGCCGATGAAGTTAAAGCCTTCGGCGGACAGTTCACGGTTACGACGGATGGTGTCTTTGTAGAAGGTGTTGCCACCGTCTATCAGGATGTCACCTTTTTCCAGATAGGGTTTGAGAGAAGCGATGGTTTTATCCGTGGCTTCACCCGCTTTGACCATTAACAGGATACGACGCGGCTTCTCCAGGGATTCCACGAATTCCTGAACGGTGTAGCAAGGCACCAGCTTTTTACCGGGATTTTCTGCAATCACCTCATCGGTTTTATCAGCAGAACGGTTAAAGACAGAGACGGTATAGCCACGGCTTTCAATGTTCAGCGCCAGATTGCGCCCCATTACCGCCATACCGACAACGCCTATTTGCTGTTTGGACATTAAAGCAACTCCTGTTTGAAGGGTAACCTACCCGGGTCGCGGCTGGCGCGCCACAGGCAATCAAAAGCAGGCCGCCATGGTAACTCAGCTCTTATCGAGTGGGTAGTAATTGGTTCGATAGGATAGGGTCCCGCCCGGCATAAATACGGGCTCGGGCGGGAAGCTGTCGTCAGGCTGAGTGTTTAGCCAGCAGCTTTTCGATATTTTTCTTGAATGCCTTGCCCAAACTCGGATTGCGCAAGCCGTAGGAGACGAAGGCCTGAGCATAGCCCAGCTTACGACCGCAGTTGAAACTGCGACCCGCCATTTCCACCGCATCCACCTGCTGAGTTTTGATCAGCTCGGCAATCGCATCCGTCAGCTGAATACGGCCCCATGCGCCCGGCAGGATGTTGTTGATGATAGGCCAGGCGTCCGCCGTCAGCACGTAGCGGCCAACCGCAGACAGGTCGGAACCTTCCACGCGCGCCAGCTTGGGTTTTTCAATCATCGACGTGATAGCCGACGTCGCGCCCGGCTGGGTCAGCGGCTGCTCGCATTCGACCACCGAGTATTCCGGCAGAGCTTCATACGGGCGATGCTTCACCAGAACCTGGCTATGGCCGGTCTCTTCAAAGCGCGCCACCAGACGAGCCAGGTTTTCCGTGGACTGATCCGCGGAGCTCTCATCCAGCACTACGTCCGGCAGAACGACCACAAACGGCGCGTCGCCGACAATCGGATAGGCGCAGGAAACCGCATGCCCTAACCCCAGCGTCTGCCCCTGACGCACGTTCATGATAGTCACGCCCGGCGGACAGATGGCCTGCACTTCCTCCAGCAGCTGACGCTTGGCGCGCTCTTCCAACAAGGATTCCAGCTCGAACGACGTATCGAAATGGTTTTCGATGGCATTTTTCGACGCGTGCGTCACCAGCACAATCTCTTTAATGCCCGCGTTGGCGCACTCTTTTACGATTTTCTCGATTACCGGGCGATCCACCAGCGGCAGCATCTCTTTAGGAATTGCCTTGGTTACCGGCAACAGGTTCATACCCAGCCCGGCAACGGGAATCACTGCTTTTAATGTCGTCATCTATCGCTCTCTTAAACAGTCAGCCATTTCCGTGGCACTTCCCTAGCCGTGCCACACTCTCTTAACCTTATACCTAATCTGAGCCAAAGAGATCGCGAGTAAAGACTTTTTCCACAACATCAGACAATTCCGGTGCCATGCGGTTGGAAAGAATCACGTCGGAAATCTGTTTGAACTCTTCCAGATCGTTGATGACCTGGGAGTGGAAGAAGTTGTCCTCTTTCAGCGCCGGTTCGAAAACCACGACCTCGATCCCTTTCGCCTTGATGCGCTTCATCACGCCCTGAATAGCCGAGGCGCGGAAGTTATCCGATCCGCTTTTCATCACCAGACGGTAGACGCCCACGACGGTAGGATTACGCTTGATCACCGCATCGGCGATGAAGTCTTTACGCGTGGTATTGGCGTCCACAATGGCGCGGATCAGGTTGTTGGGCACCGCTTCATAGTTAGCCAACAGCTGTTTGGTATCTTTCGGCAGGCAGTAACCGCCGTAGCCGAATGAAGGGTTGTTGTAGTGCTGTCCGATACGCGGATCCAACCCAACGCCTTCAATAATCTGCTTGCTGTCCAGGCCCAGCGTCTGGGCATAGGTGTCCAGCTCGTTGAAGTACGCCACGCGCATCGCCAAATAGGTATTGGCGAACAGCTTGATGGCCTCGGCCTCGGTGGAGTCGGTAAACAGCACCTGAATGTCGGTTTTGATCGCGCCTTCCACCAGCAGATGGGCAAAGGTTTCCGCGCGCTCCGAACGTTCGCCGATGACAATGCGCGAAGGGTACAGGTTATCGTACAGCGCCTTGCCTTCCCGCAGAAATTCCGGCGAGAAGATGATGTTATCGGTCTCGAACTCTTCCCTCAACTGACGGGTGTAGCCGACGGGAACGGTCGATTTGATGATCATCACCGTACCCGGATTGTGCGCCAGCACATCACGAATGACCGCTTCGACCGAACTGGTGTTGAAGTAGTTGGTCTTCGGATCGTAGTCCGTCGGGGTGGCGATGATGACGAAATCGGCGTCTTGATAAGCCGCAGCGGGATCCTGCGTGGCCCGGAAATTGAGCGCCGGATTACGCAGGAAATCTTCGATTTCCTTGTCGACAATAGGTGAAACACCTTTGTTAAGCATGTCGACCTTCTCGGCAACGATATCCAGCGCAACCACTTCATTATGCTGCGCCAGCAGCATCGCATTCGACAAGCCGACGTAGCCGGTACCTGCAATCGCAATTTTCATTTTCAAATCACACTAATCCAACGTGGCATAGAACTAAAATCACAGAAGAAATGGCCGTGCGGCAGCGAAAATCGGCCGCCCGCGCTTCATCGCCTCGATCAGAGGCGGTAGAAATCGCGATACCAGTCAACAAACGCCTGCACGCCTTCGGCGACTTCCACCTGTGGGCGATAACCTGTCGTCGCAAAGAGGTCGTCGGTATCGGCATAGGTCTGATACACGTCGCCTGCTTGCATCGGCATGAAGTTTTTCTTCGCTTCGATTCCCAGCGCGTTTTCCAGCGCTGTGACAAAATCCATCAGCTTGACCGGGCTGCCGTGGCCGATGTTGTACACGCGATAAGGCGCCGAGCTATTGGCCGGCGAACCGCTTTCCACCCGCCACGACGGATCGGGCTGTGGAATCACATCCGCGACACGCAGTACGCCTTCCACGATATCGGTGACGTAGGTGAAATCGCGGCGCATGTCGCCGTGATTGTAAATATCGATCGGCTCGCCGTTCAGGATGTTCTTGGTGAACTTGAACAGGGCCATATCCGGTCGTCCCCATGGGCCGTAGACGGTGAAAAAGCGCAGACCGGTGGTCGGCAGACCGTACAGATGCGAATAGGCATGCGACATCAGCTCATTGGATTTTTTGGTGGCCGCGTACAGCGAAACCGGATGATCCACGCTATCCGCCGTTGAGAACGGCGTTTTATTGTTCAGCCCGTACACGGAGCTGGATGACGCATAAACCAGATGACCAACGCCATGATGGCGGCAGCCTTCCAGCACATTGACGTGTCCGGTCAGGTTGCTCTGCGCATACGCCAGCGGATTTTCCAGCGAGTAACGTACGCCAGCCTGGGCTGCCAGATGGATCACACGATCGAATTTCTCCGCCGCAAACAACGCATGTACTGCCTTATCATCCGCGATATCCAGCTTCTCGAAACGGAAGTTGTCCAGCGGCAGCAGTTCGGCCAGGCGCGCCTCTTTGAGAGAGACGGCGTAGTAGTCATTGAGATTATCTATCCCGACAACCTCGTGCCCGGCGGCACACAGCGACTGGCAAACATAAAAACCGATAAAACCGGCGGCTCCGGTAACAAGGAATTTCATCAGATGACTCATTGTTGTGGGTGAGATGAATCTGCGAATGATACCACCGAACGGTTTGATGCCGAATCGGAACATTGGAAGGTCTTGCGCCGATAACCCCTTCACCCGGTTAATAAAAATGCAGTCTGCCGCGACGCCTCCGTGAAGGCGTCTTTCACGTCCGGTGCGGATACTGTCTTGCCGCCGTCATTCACCCGGCGTCGTTGATACCCGACGCGTTATTCACTCAGATAGCGCGGTATTGGCCCCAGCGTCCAGGTTTTGCCATCGATATCCGTCTGATTTCCCTGCCAGTCCGTCTGCACTTTTTTACCGCCGTTCAGCGGCACTTCTTTCTTGTCTGCGCCAATCGTCCATCCCACCAGCAGGTCTTTGCTGCCGTTGGAGAAGCGATAGACCTTGACGTCCGGGGCATCGACGACGGCCTTTTTGAAGTCCATGCCGGTCAGCATGTGATTCATCACCGCCATCGCGCTATAAGCGGGTTTCGGCGTGTAGTCCTGATAGAGCAACCCAAAATTGTGCTCTTTGTTAGTGCCGTTCGCGCCATCGTTCACGAAGTCATACCAAAACGTGCTTTGAATGATGTTGTGCCGCTGAGACTCGATCAGCGTACGCAGCAGGAAAGCGGCCTGAGCGGCTTCGCCGTTGGCATACGGGATGGTCGTCGACGGCCAGCCGATCTCGGTGACATACACCGGTGGGAACTGGCTCGCCGGGCGTTTTTCCAGCTTGATGTGGCTTTCCATCAGCCGGGAGAC
>NZ_CAMKXG010000100.1 GCF_946477055.1 Lonsdalea britannica
CGCCTCAACATTGAAAAAGGATGCTCACACCATGACTCAACCCCTGCTACAGATTGCTCTGGACTCCACGGACCTTCCCACCGCGGTCGATCTCGCCGCCCGCGTGGCGGAGTATGTCGATGTCATTGAAGTCGGCACCATACTGGCCTTCGCTGAAGGGATGAATGCCGTCCGTACGCTGCGCCAGCAGTATCCGGATCATATTTTGGTCTGCGATATGAAGACCACCGACGGCGGCGCCATTCTGGCGGAGATGGCCTTTACCGCAGGCGCGGACTGGATCACGGTGTCGGCCGCGGCCCACATCGCCACAATCACCGCCTGTAAATGCATTGCGGACGAGCACCACGGAGAAATTCAGATGGAGCTTTACGGCCACTGGACGTGGGAAGACGCGCAGGCCTGGCGAAAACTCGGCATCACGCAGGCGATTTATCACCGCTCGCGAGACGCCGAGCTGGCCGGAGTCGGCTGGACGCCGGAAGACATCCAACGTATGCATACCCTGTCGGAGATGGGGTTTGAGGTGTCGATCACGGGCGGTATCGTGCCGGAGGCGTTGCAGCACTTCCGTGGGATTAACGCCAAAACATTTATCGCCGGACGAGCGTTAGCCGGGGATGACGGCAGCGCCATCGCTGATGCCCTGCGTCAGGAAATCGTGCGCTACTGGTAAACCGTCCTGATGTCCGCCCTTGGGGGATTATCCACGGGCGGGCCTGCTTCTCCGAAATTGCGCCCCGCCCCCACCCGCCGCCATCGCAACGGTCTTTCCCGACCCGTACTGAATATCGTGATGCTTATCACCCGGATAACCCGCCATTTGCGTTTCTTTACGCGTTATCCGGGCAACTTCCCTTAATTCTTACGCGAATATTGCCGATAAATTGCCATGTGAACGCAGTTCATCAGCTTACAAGCTATACATTTATTAGAGGGCGTCACGATCTTATCGCCCCGCTTCAGGCGGGTGAACGCGTCCATTTTTTCCCTAATCCAGGAAATCCCTAACCATGACTTCCCAATCGCCCCCTTTTATGTCGTCCCGCTGCGCTCACTGCGCGGACAGCCATAATTTGGGTCTCGACTTCACCATGGCGTTCCAGCCTATCGTAGACTGCGTGACTAAACGCGTGTTCGGCTACGAGGCCTTGGTTCGAGGCTGCAATAACGAGTCGGCCTTCAGCATTATTTCGCAAATCAGCAATGACAAACGCTACGGCTTCGACCAGCTCTGCCGAATCAAGGCCATCGCGCTTGCAGCCAAACTGAAGTTGTCCGGCATGCTGAGCATCAACTTTCTGCCCAATGCGATTTATCGCCCCGAACGTTGCATTCGCTCGACGTTGGAAGCGGCCAGAAAGTATCAGTTCCCTATCAAGAACATCATGTTCGAGTTCACCGAAAACGAGCAGGCCAAAGACAGCAAACGCATACAGTCGATTATTGAATGCTACAAAAAGCTGGGCTTCAAGACGGCGATTGATGACTTTGGGTCGGGTTATTCCGGGCTAAATCTGCTGGCGGATTTTCAAACGGATATCGTCAAGCTGGACATGGCGCTGATCCGCGACATCGATCAGGATGCAACACGCCAGACCATCGTCACCCACTGTGTCAGCATGCTGAAAGCGTTGAATATCAGAGTGCTGGGAGAAGGCATTGAAACAGAAAAGGAATATCATTTTCTTAAAGGAATCGGGATTGATTTCGCTCAGGGATATTATTTTGCCAGACCCGGTTTCGAGTCTCTGCCAGAGGTCGATACCAGCCTTATTTAGCACCGAAGACGAGGCGCTTCGCGCGACACACAAACCCGCTGAACCGGCTTCGACCGTCCAGCGGGTTTTTTAATGGTATCGCTTACCTTTCACCGGCATCCTCTTACTTTCCGCTTTTAACGCTCGCTTTATCGGCGACAGGCACTCTCACCATCGTCGGGCATAAAGCGCTAAAACACACATATTTAGCCTAAATTCGTACACAAAAATCCATAACTCGCCGAATGCAATTTCGAACAAGTTGCCCCCGGGTCGACCGTTATACTGCGCTCAATACAGCGAGTCGGAGAGTTTGTATGGAGCACTCAGAGTCTGGGCATCAGCGTGACGATGCAACACATTTGCTCGTACGCGAGCTGTTGAAAGCCATCGGTGTGGATCAGGGACGCATCAACGCCATATTTCAGGGCGCGCCAATGTACGCCCATGACGGTCTGCTGGATTCCGTCAATCTCATCAGCCTGATTGCCGTCCTTAGCGATCGCTATGAAGCACACGGCAAGCTAACGGGGGAACTGTTCGATCTGATGGATGAAAACGTTTTCGACGCCTTTCACACCCTCGATACCCTGACGCACTTTCTGCACCAAAAAACCTGCCATGTTTAATGCCGGAACCCCGCTGCGATCAGGACGGAGAAAGCATGATGCACATCAATACGTTGGCCACCTGGGTTCCGTCGGCTCGCCTGAATGCCGAGGAGATCATCACTCAAACGGGGTATAGCCCCCGCGAAGCCAATACGTTCTGCCAACTGTTCGGCTTTCGCCGCATTGCCGCGCTGGAAGCGACCGTTTCTCTTTATGGCGTTTTCTATCAACTCCTTAGCCGATTAATGCAACAGTCATCTGGACCTGACCTCCCGATTGATGCGCTGATTTATGTACACGGCATGCCGGAGTCATCATGCGAACATCCCGCGTGGCTGACACAGCTGAAACAACGCCATCCGTTTGTCAGCGCCGAGGCGCACTGCCTCGAACTGGACCAACAGCACTGTGCGACCTTGTTCTGGGCGCTGGCGCATGCTCATCGGCTACTGGAGGAACAGCAGGCAAAACGCGTCGCTATTATCGCCGGCGATACGTTGTCGCCGCTGGGCGCCTCGCGGCGCTACGTGCCGGGCTACACGCTGATTGGCGATGCCTTCGCCGCGCTGCTGCTGGAGCATGAAGGCGCGGGTTTACGGTTGGGGAAACCGTTTCTCGGCCAGAGATTGGAATTTTATGATGGGCTGAATAGCGGACGGGAGGCGAAGACGGCGTTTTATCGGGCCCACGACGGCATGGTGGCAGAGGCGTTGGCGGGCGCCCAGGCAGGCGATCCCGATAGCCTGTCGCTGCTGCCTCACAACATCAATCGCATCAGCTGGCGTCGCTATGCGCGCCGCCGCCAACTACCGTGCGCGGCCATCTCGCTCGGCCTGCTGCCGGATATCGGCCACTGCTGCACCGTAGACCCCCTTCTCCTGCTGCCCGCCGCCATTCCCGCTATCCGTGCCGGGCAACCGCACGTGATGCTGTCCGTAGGGCTGGGAGCCGCCTATGGCAGCTGTTCTGTTTCTTATCATGCGGAATGATGCTGACTCGCCATCAGCCAATACCTCGCACCACAATGCACAGCGTTTATCGTGCACATTGCAATTATTTTCCTATCTCACAATTTCAGACAACAATGCCCGCGGGCACCGGGCATAATCTTTTCAAGGAAGCGTTTTCGCTGGCATAAGCAGGCGAAAATATACAAGGATGTATAAACGTCACGATCAGAGCGCAGGATTGCGCCGCTCGAACAGGGATGAAGACGGATCGTTACGGTATCAGCAAGGATGTTGATGGTCTGCCTATGCCGGTTACTCTCATGCTCCAGCGGGATGACGGGAGATGAAGATCGGAATGGGAACGCTTTCTTTTTCGGCTGAAGCTCTGCGTGCATATCACTCACGGTGATCTGCGCGTCGGCGCCGGAGAAAACCATGGATGCTACGCCCTTTGCGGATCGGGACATCCGCAAAGGGCGCCTTCTTCTCTTTCTCGTCAATGACGGGAAACCTACCCGTCATTATCGCCTCACACTCTCTGCTACAACCTCTGCTGCAACGCCCGGACCGGCCTGCTACGAGAGCCATACCGTTGAGATCGCGCACGAGCGCCATCCTGCCAGTTTAGTTTGCACCGGTATTATTTCCGCCAATCCATTAACGCATCCGGTTCCGTCAGCGTGGCAAGCCGCCAACTCAAGGCCGTTTCGTCGGACGACAATAGGCAACAGTTGAGCGCCATGCTCTCTTCGTCAAACCAGACTTCTTCCATCTGCGCGCTGGCGGGCTGAGCGTCATCCTGCACCTGAATCCGCCCGTTCTCCTGCATCAGGCAGCTGAACGAGTCCAACGGTTTGCTCAGGCCAAGCCCTAACGCCTTCAGATAGGCCTCTTTGCGCGTCCATATCCGAATAAAAGCCTGCACATACGCCTCTTCGTCGCAAAACTGCGCCAGCCAGTCGGCTTCATCAGGATGGAAAAAGCGTTTCGCCACGCCGCGTTTATGCTCGACTCGCCCTCGATTTCCCTCAACGTCGACCCCAACCGCGTCACCCTGTGCGATGGCGAAAGCAAAAGCGGCCTGAGTGTGCGACAGGTTGAAGTGAAGCTGTGGGTATTGGGGCAGAAAAGGTTTGCCGAACGGGTTACGAGCAAACGTCAGCTCGTGCGGCAACACGTGACACAGCGGCGACAGCAGGCATCGAAGAATCCCCTCCGCCAATGTGCTGTCGGTGAGCGCGTCGTACGGCGACATTCGGCAGGCCAAACGCACGTTTGCAGACATTTCCGGGCGATCCAATGTCTGCCGATGGATCACGATACACTGCGGGTTCGCCAGATCTTGCTCGCGATGCTCAGCGCTACCACAGAAATCCATCCGGCTTTCCTGGCTCATGTCTGCTCTCACCCTCCGATTTATCCCGCTTTCCCTGTTCACCTTATTCACGTTGTCATCCTTGTTTGCCACGACGCCTAAAAGCCATCGGCTCGACATCACGAACGTCTGATGTAAACGCATACATCGCAACGTCTCATCACGATGTATTTTTGACCGGTCGGCGTGGATATTTTGGCGGCATTACCTTTAGAGATGAATGTTAACGAAATCCTGCCGTTTCCATTCCAATCACGCGAAGAACGCTGACCATTTTCGAGACGAGCAATCCCAATAACGAAATGTCGTCATCCCAAAAATGGAATGCCGAGTGGAAAAAACGTTACGTATCCCGCTGAAAAAGGCCATTCCAAATATGGCACACAATTTGCGTGAGTACCCCTGTCAATGACAGCAATGACAATAATTAACAACCCAATACCAACGCCGTTTTTAGCATTTTTATTAACCGCTCCAGGCACGGTAAATACATTTTTGGATGACACCATGAATCTACATAATGCCTACCCCCACACCTTGGATAATGAAAGCTTCAACCATAATCTTATTCAGGACATGTATCGTCGTCACCCGAACTTAAAAAAGACCTTGGAAAACAATAATAAAGCAACAAGTCTGGTCGGGATTATCGACTACATTATTGAGAATATCGGCGATAACATCACGCTGGAACAACTCGAAACCGTGAGTGGCAAATCGAAATTCGATATCTGCCGCTTATTTAATCAAGTCTATAATATTACGCCCATGCGATGGATCTGGCGCGTTCGCGTCACCCTGGCGAGAGAGATTATTCATATCTCGCCCAACTGGTCTCTGACCGATATTTGTTATGCCTGTGGTTTCTCCTCGTTGCCTCATTTTTCCCGCTGCTTTACGAAAACGTATAATATTCCGCCGCTGAAATATCGGAAAACCGTCTCGTCCGATCGCGAGCCGCCCCGCTTTATTAGCAATATGAGCTTCGATATTATTTTCGGAAAGCAACGTCACCTGTTTTCCCGTCATGTATTGCTGGATAACATCCACAATCTGTCTAATTAACGCTCTTGTTCGAAGAGCACACGAAAAAAAGTCCCTCACGGGATTTTTTTATTTTAGTGACGGAGGAAACATCGCGGTGAGTCAGGTCCGAAATCATGCGTACAGTCCCGTGTAACGAGGGTGCCGCGATCCGCCTGCTTTTGACACATACCCTAACGTTTACAAACACTTTGCCAAGAAATAGAGGCCGTTTTTATCCCTGATTGCTGAAACGGCTCCCTCACCCACGTTGTTCAGCGCGAAAATGAGATAAGCGGAGGCTAGGGGGAAATGATGCTCAGAGAGCAGAAGCCCATTCGGGCAACGCCTAACCCCTCGCGATAGCGACAAAAAAGGCATACCGAGGTATGCCTTTTTTAATGCATCAGCCGAAAGCCCGACGCTTATTTTTTGGTTTTATCCTGCAGCAGTTCACCGCTTTCTACCTGCGGAACACCGGCGCTGCCCGTGATCAGCAGGCCGCTTTCCATGTAGCTAAACAGTTTTTCACGCGTGTCGGTGATATCCAAATTACGCATGGTCAGCTGGCCGATACGGTCATCCGGCGAGAAGACAGAGTCGCCTTTCTCCATCGTCAAACGCTCAGCCTTGTAGGTCAGATTGTCGGACACGGTGTTCAGGTAGGAGAAGTCATTGCCGCGACGCAGTTCAACCGTGACCTCGCCGGTGATTTCACGGGCGACCCAACGCTGCAGCGCGTCACGTAGCATCAGCGCCTGCGGATCGAACCAACGCCCCTGATACAGCAGACGGCCCAGCTGACGACCGTGCGCGTGGTACTGCTCGATAGTGTCTTCGTTGTGAATGCCGGTGACCAGACGCTCGTAGGCGAGGTGCAACAATGCCATCCCCGGCGCTTCATAGATGCCCCGGCTTTTCGCTTCGATGATCCGGTTTTCAATCTGGTCGCTCATACCCAGACCATGACGGCCGCCGATACGATTGGCTTCCAGCATCAGCTCGACGTCGTCTGCAAAGGTTTTTCCATTCAGCGCGACCGGATGCCCTTGTTCAAAGCGGATGGTGACCTCTTCCGCAGGGACTTTGACATTTTCGTCCCAGAATTTGACGCCCATGATGGGATTGACGATTTTCAGGCTTGAGTTCAGGAACTCCAGATCCTTCGCTTCATGCGTCGCGCCCAGCATGTTGGAGTCGGTGGAGTAAGCCTTTTCCGCCGACATTTTGTAGCTGAAGCCCGCTTCGGCCATAAACTCGGACATCTCCTGACGACCACCGAGTTCATTAATGAAGTCGGTATCGAGCCAAGGTTTGTAGATTTGCAGTTCAGCGTTGGTCAGCAGCCCATAGCGATAAAAACGCTCGATGTCGTTGCCTTTGTAGGTGCTGCCGTCGCCCCAGATATTCACGCCGTCTTCTTTCATGGCGGCCACCAGCATGGTGCCGGTCACTGCGCGGCCCAGCGGCGTGGTGTTGAAGTAGGTCATACCGGCGGTGGTGTTATGGAAAGCACCGCACTGGATCGCGGCGATGCCTTCGGCAACCAGCTGCTTACGGCAATCGATCAGGCGCGCATTTTCCGCGCCATATTCCTTGGCGTGACGAGGAATCGCGTCGTAATCCTCTTCATCTGGCTGACCCAGGTTCGCGGTGTAAGCGTAAGGCACCGCGCCTTTTTTACGCATCCACAGCAAGGCGGCGCTGGTGTCCAGACCTCCGGAGAAAGCGATGCCGATACGTTGACCAACCGGAAGATGCTTCAAAATCGTCGTCATAACAATTAATCCCTGCTCGAGTTAGATGGCATTGAGTGTAACCACTCCAACGCCGAATTACGTAGGTTACGCCGCACTAAATTGGACACAATGCAGAAGAAGATCGCGGCACTTCACTCTGTCGACGGCATTTTCCTCGCGTACTCCGCAATGAATATTTATGCAGAATATATGATTTATAATTTAAACATCTTTTCCACCGGACAGGAAGAGACTCGTTAGGATTTCGGCAAAAAATTCATTCTGGCCTGACATCACGATCCGTCGGCGAAACATCGCCGATGTCTCTCTGGTCCGGATTTAGCCCTATCGTGTCCGGATTTGGCCTTCTCTCGTTTTAACGTTGGGCGCATGATAGCCAACATCATGAACAAGGAGATAAACCATGTCGCGCACTGCACTGTTAGTTATTGATGTACAAGATTCTTTCTTACATCGCCCTTTCTGGCAGGAAGACGATCTCCCGGCATTTCAGGCAGCGCTGCTGCGCCTGATCGATGGCTGTAAACGGCAAAATGTCGCGCTGGTGGATGTATTTCACGTCGCGAAAGAGGGTCCTTTCTCGCGGGAGTCAGGCTTCGTCACGCGGCAGTGTTTTCTCCATCATCAGCCGGATAAACAAGTCTACAAACACGTTCACAACGCCCTGACTGACTCAGGACTGCATGAATGGTTGCAGCAGGAAGGAATTCACCATCTGATCATCTGCGGCATGCGCACCGAACAGTGCTGCGAAACCACCGCGCGGGTTGCGTCCGATCTGGGCTATCAGGTAACGTTCGTGACTGAAGCAACGCTGACCTTCCCGATGACGCACGACGGCAAAACGCTGAGCGCCAGCGAGCTGAAACATCATACCGAAACCGTATTGGTTAACCGGTTCGCGACCCTAAGCAGCGTCGAGGCATGTCTGGCGACGTTGACCCCGACGGAGTAAACACGGCATGGCACGTCAGGTCTATTTTTTAATGTTGCCCGGCGTACTGTCGCTCGACATCGCCGGACCGGCAGAAGCGTTACGCCTGGCCGGCGACTTTGACCTGCATTACATCAGTCCGGTGGAGAGTCTGCGCTGTTCTATTGGACTGACGCTCAATCAGCTGGAACCGCTGCCAACCCCGATGCCGCCGGACAGCATTTTAATTGTCCCCGGCGTCACCCCGTCCGAACATTATTTCGCCACGCCGCTGGCCCAGATTGCCCGTGACTGGCTGCGCGAGCGGCGGTCTGAACTCGAGCACCAAACTCTGACGCTGGTCTGCATCTGCTCTGGCTCGCTGCTCGCCGCGCAGGCGACGCTGCTGGACGGTTACCAGTGCACCACGCATCACGATATCCTCGACCGTCTCTCCGAACAGGCTCCGGCGGCGTTAATCAGAGAAAATCGCATTTTCGTGGAGGATCGCAACGTTTACACCAGCGCGGGGATCACCGCCGGTATTGATCTGGCGCTGCATCTGGTCGCCCGGTTCCGGAGCAACTTGCACGCTTTGCAGGTGGCCCGGGAGATGGTGGTGTACTTCCGCCGCGCAGGCAACGACGACCAGCTATCGCCCTGGCTACAGCACCGTAATCACATGCATCCGGTGATCCACCGCGCGCAGGATTTGCTGGCCGCGGCGCCAGAATCCTCGTGGCCGCTGGACCAGCTGGCAGACCGCGTACATGTGAGCGGCCGCCACCTGACGCGCCTGTTTCGGGAACATGTCGGGATTACCGTGCGCGAGTATCACGAACAGCTGCGGCTTACCGTGGCGGAACAGCGAATCAGGCAGGGCATCGGCGTGGAGAAAGCGGCGTTGCTGGCCGGCTTCTCCTCGGCGCGTCAGCTGCGCCGGGCTCAGTCGCGTCAGCCCTAGCTCACCAGACGACGGCGATCGAAGCGCTGTAGCATCAGTGAAAACAGCAGGCCGACCGCCAGCGCCATCGCAAAGACGTAAAAAATATCCGCCACCGGGGAGCTTTCCAGCGTCAGTTGATGCGTGCGCAAATAGTGGATCACCAGCGCGTGAACGCCGTAAATCGCCAGAGAATGGCGTGCGATCAGCGCCAGTCCCGGCAAAGGCGCCGAGTTAAGGTAGTATTTTCCACTAACCAGCAGACCAGAGGCGGCCAGGAACACCAGCGGCCCGCAGTAAAGATAGTAAGTCTGATCAAAGTCGCCGTTGACGAGCGTCAAATGGCGAGTCCCGAGCGTCACCAGCACCGCTCCTAGAGCGAAGACACCCAGCGCCGAGCGCGCCGCCCAGCGAGGGATCGTCATCATCCCGATAATCCTGCCGGTGATGGCGTACAGCAGGTAATAGACCGTGTCGCCAAACATATACAGGTTTACCGGCAACATCTGATGCTGACCGTCCATCACGGCGGGCATATTAGGGTTGGCGACCACCGCCAATAATACAATCGCCGCCGCCAGCGTATAACCTGACGCCTGACGCACTTTAATCAATGGAGAAAACAGATAAATGATGGTGATGGCGTAGAAAAACCACAGGTGATAAAACACCGGTTTTTGCAAGCTGTCTCGCAGCGCCAGCCACGGATTGATGGGGGTGAGCCACGCCATATAACACAGCGCCAGCAGGCTGTAGAACAGGAGGCAGCAACCGATGCGCAGATAGTGTTTGCCCTGAGCCTGCCGCTCGCCGAAGAACAGGTAGCCTGAAATCATGAAAAACAACGGCACACAGACGCGAGAGGCGGAATCCAGCAGATTGGCGACGTCCCAATAGACGTTCCCCGGCGCACCGCCGTCGGTGACATACCCTGCGGCGCTGTGGACCATGACCACCATCAAACACGCTATCGCCCGCAGGTTATCCACCCAGCCGATCCTGTCGGTCATCCGCGCCCTCGCCCTATTTTTATTCAATAATAAACAGCTTATAGGGAGCCCCGCGGCAACTCAATGTGATGCTGGCCAAAATATTCGGCAGAACACCAACAGGGCCGCCGAGGCAGCCCTGTTGGTTTAACGCCTGACTCTGCGATGCCTAGAATAGCCCCATCGGTTTGTCCGAGTAGCTGACCAGCAGGCATTTAGTCTGCTGGTAGTGTTCCAGCATCATCTTGTGGTTTTCCCGCCCGATGCCGGACTGTTTGTAACCCCCGAACGCGGCATGCGCCGGATAGGCGTGGTAGCAGTTGGTCCACACGCGTCCGGCCTGAATGCCGCGTCCCATGCGGTAGGTGATGTTCGCATTACGACTCCATACGCCCGCCCCCAGACCATAAGGCGAGTCGTTGGCGATTTCCAACGCGTCATCCAGCGTTTTGAACGTCGTCACCGCCAGTACCGGCCCGAAGATTTCTTCCTGGAAGACTCGCATGTTGTTTTTGCCCTGCAAAACCGTCGGCTCCAGATAGTAGCCCTCGGTCAGATCGCCGTTCAGCGCCTTGCGACGTCCGCCGGTCAGCACCTGCGCCCCTTCTTTCTTACCGATATCGATATAGTTGAGGATGGTATCCAGCTGTCCAGACGATACCTGCGCCCCCATCATGGTGTTGGCGTCCAGCGGATTGCCGACGCGAATAGATTCCACCCGCTTGATGGCGCGCTCCATAAAGCGCTCGTAGATCGACTCCTGCACTAGCGCCCGGCTCGGGCAGGTACAGACTTCGCCCTGATTGAAGGCAAACAGGGAGAACCCTTCCAGCACTTTGTCGAAGAAACTGTCTTCTTTGTCCATGACGTCGGCGAAGAAGATGTTGGGGGATTTCCCGCCCAGTTCCAGCGTCACCGGAATGACGTTCTTCGCGGCATAGCCCATGATCTGCTGGCCCACTTCGGTCGAGCCGGTAAACGCGACCTTGGCGATCCGCGGCGACGTCGCCAGATATTCGCCGATCTGTCCGCCCGCGCCGTTCACCACGTTGATCACGCCCGGCGGCAACAGATCCTGAATCATTTCCATCAGCAGCAGGACGGAGAGCGGAGTCAGCTTCGCGGGCTTCAGTACGATGCAGTTGCCCGCCGCCAGCGCGGGCGCCATTTTCCAGCACGCCATCAGCAGCGGAAAGTTCCAGGGGATAATCTGCCCGACGACGCCGAGCGGTTCATGGA
>NZ_CAMKXG010000101.1 GCF_946477055.1 Lonsdalea britannica
TCGTGGGCTCGGAGATGTGTATAAGAGACAGTTGCATCTAAATATAATAACATTACGGTAGTTATTTTATGACATTTCAGACACGCATCCTCTTTTTTACCGTGTTCGGCATATAGATAAAAGAAGAGAGAAAGGGATAAATCATTTCCACTATCTGTCTATTTTTACGCTAATTCTTAATTTTTCACCAAGCGGACAATAGCCCCGTTCTCCAGCACAACTTAACACCAATTATTCCCCCTATCCTCATTAGAGGTTCCTCTTTTTTTCCTTTAGGGGAAAGAAGACCGTATCGCAAGAACCGCATCAATGCGTTTTTATTTTTTATATCTCAGGAGACAATGATAAAAATATTTTATACGTTGAGATTTATTCCGGAGAATTCAATTTATGTCATGTCGGATTTCCTGGTTCTGTTTGTTATTTTTGTTTCATCGTATTGCGCATCTTTGATAGACCATAATATAACTGGATAGGTACACGTCCCCCTCTCCGCATTAAGTCATGAGGAGATAAAAAACAAACAAAGGTAATGCCATTAATGACGCGAGCGTTGAAGTTTTCGGGTATAGCCCCCGTGTTAGCGCAATGAAAGCCACATCGGTAATCAGGCGGCTGATATTACCATAGCCTTTCTACTATTTCATAACATACCGTCGACAAAGCGAGATTTAATTAGCTAAAGCTTATTGATTAACATTAACACCAATATCGGCCGCAGAAATAGAATAACGGCGGCGCCGCGTATATCTTTATAGCGAAGGCGGCATTATTGATGGCGCATAGCGTTGAGATATTCCATTCGTGAATAATATGGCTGGGAGGGAGACGATAAAAAGCGCCGGGACTCAACATGGTCATGATGAATCCCGGCAGGAGAGAGATGAACTAGAAAAATAGGCCGTTAGCGGGGACCAGCGCCCACCAGGAACATGTCGACCGCACGTCGGGTCAGCTCACGGATTTCATCGGTGCTAAACGGCTCCGGTTCACACTGGAAGATGCGAATCTCCGTTTCAGCCGTGACCAACGCCAGAAACTGCAGCGCGCGAATGCGGGGGTCGTCCTGTCGCAGATCGCCTTGTTCCATCGCGGTCGTCATCAGATTGGACAGCACATCCACACACTCGCTGGGACCGGATTCGTAAAACAGCATACCGATGTTTGAACGCCCGGCTTCCGCAACGACCATGCGGTAGACGGCCAGCGCGCTACTGTCATTAGTGAGTACCGACAGCATACGTTCGCCGAATCGCATCAGCGTTTCATAAAAGGAGACGCCGGTTTCGATGCGATCGACCAGCTCAGCGACAGCATCTGACAAGTGCATCGTCGCATGGGCTCGTACCACGGCGACGAACAACGCTTCTTTGGAAGGAAAATAACTATAGAGCGTGGCTTTGGAGCCACCGAGGCGCTTCGCCAGCTCATTCATTGATGCGCGCTCGTATCCCATCTCCTGAAAGAGCTGGGCCGCAGCGCTGACGATAGATTCACGACGGGCCTGAGTCCGTACTTTCATTGTCTCACCTGCAATAACGAGATTGGCATATCACCATTTTCTTGACAGCAAAAAAAAATCGGTGCAAAACTGAACCGTACGGTTTATTTTTGCTAATTGTCATTACTGTACCGCTGAGGTCTGACCTTGTAAAGGCTGGCCGTCTTCAGTCAGCAAGCGGTTTTGGCGACTTTCGGTACCACTTGAATCTGACAGAGTCCTTCTCATGTATAACCAGCTCAAGAAGTTGCGGTCAGTTATTCTGCTTGTCGGGTTCTGCGTGCCCGGGCTTACCCCTGCGCAAGACCGGCCGTTATTACGCGCCGAACGTACCGTACAACCGCCGCGGGCCGTGGCGTTGTCGGCCGTTTCTCTCGCCTCGCGTTACGCCCGCCCAATCGACTGGCGTAAATATATGAGCGTAAAAATTAAACCCGTGGCAATCTATCGCAACGTCCACTTTCCACCCGAATCTATGGCACTCGCCATCCGGATATCTAAAGAGCCAATATACAATGGGTTACCTTACGGAGCTCAGCCCTCGTCCATCAGCGGCTTCCTCTGAGGGGCGATTATCGCCCGAATTATCATGAAAACATGCCGTCATCTAACCGTCTGCGTCCAATGCGACAGCGTTTACCAGAAACCTTCGCTGCAGCATGGCGAATCCGCTCGCTGCGCACGCTGCTCGGCGGTGCTGTATCGCGCAGCGCCGATGGATCTCAACGCGTGGCTGGCGATCACGCTGACAGCGGCTATCGTCTGGGTGCTGGCGAATATTTTTCCGGTACTCCGGGTCAGTTTCCACGGTGTGCAAAATTCAGCGACGCTCTGGCAGACCGCCATCGCACTCGCGCAGGGGCCTATGCTGCTGCTGGCCGTGTTGACCGTGCTGCTGCTCATCGTCATCCCCGCACTGCAAATTTTGCTGTTCGGCTGGATACTGTTGTCCGCCCGTCGTCGGCGTCGCGCTATGGGATTCATTCTCTGTATGAAGATTCAGGATCGAATCCGTCCATGGGGCATGGTTGAAGTCGGCATGCTCGGCTTCATGGTCGCAGGCATCAAGCTGTCGGGATTTTTGGATGTGCTTCCCGGTCCCGGCTGCTGGGCGATGGCGGCGCAAATGGTGCTTCTTGTGGTGATCAGTCATCGTAATATGCTCGTCTTGTGGGACTACACTGATCCCTTGCCCACGCGGGAGGCCAATCATGCGTAGCCCGATACGGGCCGGACAGCTAGGCGTCATTGTCTGTCCTCTGTGCCGCCTCGTCTGTGAGCCAGAGCGCACATCGTCGATACCAGCGCGGTGCCCACGCTGCCAAACGCGCCTTCACCCGAGGCACCCCGCCAGCATCAGCCGTTCCTGGGCGTTCCTGATTGCTGCGATAATTTTCTATATACCGGCCAACGTTCTGCCAGTGATGTACACCAGCCTGTTTGGCAAAGGCAGTGAGAGCACCATCATGGCGGGCGTGATCGACTTCTGGAACGCCGGTTCGTACGGTATCGCCCTGCTGATTTTTGCCGCCAGCGTGGTTATTCCGTGCATCAAGTTTCTGGCGCTCGGCGTGCTGCTGATCTCCGCACGGAAACAGAGCGCTAGCGCCCGTCTTGAACGGGCAAAACTGTATCGGTTAACGGAGCTTATCGGTTACTGGTCCATGCTCGATGTCTTTGTCGTCGCGGCCGTTTCCGCGCTCGTCAAATTTCAAACTCTCAGCGATGTAGAGCCGCGCAGCGGCATCTTGTATTTCGGTTTGGTGGTGATACTCACCATGCTTTCCGCAATGAACTTTGATCCACGCCTCATTTGGGATGGTGATGATAAATGAATGATACGTACGACCCACACAATGAACCCGGCGATCCGGACATCTCACGCCAACGCCGGCACATCTCGTTGGTGTGGATTATTCCGGCGATTGCGCTGATAACCGGCGCGGCTTTACTGGCGAAAACGTGGTTCTCGGCCGGTCCCGAGATCACGATTACCTTTCTGACAGCCTCGGGGCTGGAAGCCGGTAAAACTGCGGTCAAGTACAAGGACGTGACGGTTGGAACAGTCACGTCCCTTGCGCTGGACGACGGCGGTGACCGCGTGCAGGTCACCGTACAGCTGGACAAGAGCGCGGAAAATCTGGCGCGGGCCGATACCCGTTTTTGGGTCGTCCGTCCTCGCGTTGGCATGGGCGGCGTCACCGGGATTGATACCCTGCTGTCCGGTGCCTATATCGGTGTCGATAAAGGCGCGTCTGACGAGTCAAGACGCGCCTTTTCCGGACTCGAAGCGCCGCCAGCCGTCGTCAATGGAATGCCCGGTAGTCAGTTTGAAGTGCTGACGGACGATTTGGGATCGCTTGATATCGGCTCTCCGGTTTACTACCGTCGGGTTCAGGTCGGCCGTATTGCGTCCTACCAGTTGAAAGAGGATGGCAAAAACGTCGCGCTACAGGTCTTTGTCGACGCGCCTTATAACCGCTTCGTGACCCCCAATACCCGCTTCTGGAATGCCAGCGGTTTGGATGTCTCGGTCGGCGCCAACGGTTTTCGACTCAGAACACAGACGATCGCGTCCATCGTGACGGGCGGTATCGCCTTCGCTACCCCCGATAGCGGCAGCGGTTCGCCTGCTGCCGTAAGCGACATTACGTATCGACTCGCCAAAGATCAGGACAGCGCGATGGCGCCGCCAGACGGACCGGCAATGTTCTTCCTGCTACGCTTCGAACGCTCGCTGCACGGCCTGGCGGTCGGCGCGCCCGTCGAGTTCTCCAGCATCAAAATCGGTCAGGTCGTGTCGGTGGAGCTGGACTACAACCATACAGGCTACCGCTTCCCCTCCGTCGTCGGCATCGAGGTGTATCCCAACCGAATGGGCAATGTGCTGAACAAGCTGCCTAAAGCCACGGACAATATCGAGCAGGCAACGGCCAGATTCACGCGAGATCTGGTCGAGCAGGGGCTACGCGCTCAGGCAACGTCCAGCAATCTCCTGACCGGGCAGCTCTATATTTCTCTGGATTTCATTCCGCAGGCGCCCAAGGTGAAATTCGATATGACCGCTCACCCGCTGCAGCTTCCCACCACCAGCGGAGGGTTTGATCGTCTGCAGGAGCAACTGGCCAGCATCGTCAGCAAAGTCGACAAAATGCCGCTCGAATCCATCAGCAACAATCTGAACGCGACGCTGGGAAGCCTGGATAAAACGCTACGTCAGGTGAACGGCCAGACGTTGCCGGAAACCACGCAGTTACTCAAGCAAATGCGGCAAACGGCTGAAACGGCTAACGGTCTGATGGCGGAAGATTCACCGATCATGATGACGCTGGGACAAAACCTGCAGGAACTGCTGCGCGCGTTGCGTTCAATGCGCACACTGGCCGATCAGATAGAGCGTCATCCGGAGTCTCTGCTTCAGGGCAGACCCCACGATCCGCCACTCACTCAGGCCAGCCCTTCATCCTATTCAGGAGCGACAAAATGATCGCACACGTCCGTTTTTGCCTCGCTACCGCCATCATGCTACTGCTGGGCGCCTGCGCATCGCCGCAGATGAATTATCACACGCTGGTGCCAGCCGCCGCGCCAACGCACGCCACACCTCCCGCGCCGTTTTTGATCGCCGTGCTGCCGGTCGGCGTACCGCCGCAAATCGACCTGCCGCAGCTGGTCGTGCGTCAGGGTGAAGGCAGCGTAGGCGTCCTCGACAATGAACGCTGGCTCAGCGCGCTCAGCGATGAGATCCGCACCGCGCTTGCTTCGGAACTGGTCGCTCAGTTGAACACGCAGGATATCTCTGGCCTGCCGCGTCCCGCGGATAACCCCGTCATACGCGTACTGGTGCAAATACGTCGCTTGGATGCATGGCCAGGTCAGACTGTCCAGCTCGAAGCCGATTGGAGTCTCAGCCAGCCTGGCGCCGAACGTTCGACCCGTCTGGTATGCACCAGTCGCTTAACCGAGAATGCGCCAGGCGGAATACCGCATCTGGTGGCGGCGGAGCAACGCGTATTCGCCCATCTGGCCACGCAGATCTCAACCAACGCCCGGCAGTGGTACGCCGATCCCAATAAGTCCTGCACGGGATAAGTCTCTTGCCCGGATAAAAAACGAAAAAGCGGTGCGCACGCGCCAAACGCACCGCTTTCATCCGCTGTGGTTCGGCCCTCCGAGCGCAGCCCCTCTCCCAGCAAGCATCCCTCATCCGTAGAGACGTCGGTCATCCCGCCGCGTTCGTCACCGCGCGCTATGAACCGTTACTCTACGGTCCATCACCGATGGTCATCAACGGTCATAAAAAGATACCACCCGTCATCGATGGGAGTTGAGACCATACCTTCACAAAGCGTCAAGCCCGTCAATGACGTTCTGATAAAAACGGAGATAATTCAAATTAAAAACAATGAATTATACAAATTCAGAGAAGCCTGTCACACTTTTATTTGTGCCTCAACCACCACGAAAAACTCCCCCAAACATCCTTAATTTCACCCTTAAATAAAATAATACCAGTGCATTATTACGTTGGGTTTCCGCATCCCAGCACAAAATCTCATCAAAAAAGAGAAACTGAGCAAAAAGCTTAAAAAACAATAAATTATAAAAACGTCAGGCAGTGAAGATATGCAGCTAAACTTAGCGTATCCGAACTATTCCATCCGAAGGAGTTGATTATGTCTTTATCAGGTAAAGTCGCGCTGGTGACCGGCGCCGGACAAGGTATTGGCCGTGGGATCGCGCTGCGTTTGGCGAAAGACGGTGCGGATATCGCACTGGTCGATGTCAAGGACGACAAAATCAAATCCGTCGCGGACGAGATCCGCGCGTTGGGCCGTAAGGCCGTCACCTACAAGGCCGACATCAGCGTGCGTGAAGAAGTGTTCGCCGCCGTCGATTTCGCAGAGAAAGAGCTGAACGGATTCGATATCATCGTCAACAATGCCGGTATCAGTCAGACGAAGAATCTGCTCAGCGTCACGAAAGAGGATGTGGAGAAAATTTTCGAGATCAACGTGCAGGGCACCCTGTGGGGCATTCAGGCGGCAGCAACGAAATTCAAGGCGCTTAAGCAGAAAGGAAAAATTATTAACGCCTCCTCTATCGCCGGTCACGAAGGGTTTGCCCTGCTCGGCGTCTATTCAGCCACCAAATTCAGCGTACGCGCGCTGACGCAGGCCGCCGCCAAAGAGCTGGCCAGCTTCGGCATCACCGTCAACGCTTACTGCCCCGGCGTCGTGGGCACGGACATGTGGGTCGAAATCGACAAGCGTATGGCCGAAGAAACCGGTGCTGCGATTGGCGCGACCTACAAAAAATATGTCGACGGCATCGCGCTGGGTCGCGCGGAAACGCCCGAGGATGTAGCGGCATTTGTCTCCTTCCTCGCCAGCCCTGACTCCGACTATATGACCGGACAAGCGCCGCTGATCGACGGCGGATTGCTGTTCAACTGATTCTCTCGCTTCAGTCCGGGACGGGCGGCCACGATGCCGCCCTTTTTAGCTGTTCCGACTAAGACGTGGCCGTGGGCAATAACAAAGGATCGATGGAGATCTCTCTTTTCAGCGTGCGCAATGCAAACGTCGAGCGAGTATGTCGGATCCCCTTGACGCGGTAGAGCTTCTGACGGAGAAAACGCTCGTAGTGCTCGGCGTCAGCCACCACGATCTTGACTAAATAGTCGTAATCACCCGTCACCAAATGCGCTTCCAGCACTTCGGGCATGTCCATCAGCGCCTGACCGAACTGCTCCAACATACGGTCGTCGTGATGCTCCAGCGTGATCTCGATAAAAAAGACCTCTGATGCCCCCACCGCCTTGGCATTAATGACCGCCACGTAACCCTCAATCGCCTTGGTCGACTCCAAACGTTTGAGACGCGTCCAACAGGGCGACGACGAAAGCCCGACTTCTTCGGCCAATTCCGCCACCGTCAGGCGGCCATTACGTCGCAATGCCGATAAGATTCGCTTATCGGTCATATCCAGCGCTTTATCTTTATTTGCCATCATTCCCCCACCGCAGCATAGCTATGCTTAGATTTTTATTATCACCATAAATATTTACCGAATTAACGTATAAATAAAGAAAAACGCAGGAAATAATTAGCGACAACCCTCTCTATACTGAAAAAAGCAGCCGACTCGTCCACCGGCTGACTCTCTTCAGGCCCGCGCGGCAAACCGTAAGGTTGCCTTCAGGCACGGATTTATCGTCACGACGGAATAGCGCGCCCCACTTTCCAGATTGATGCTCGCAGGGGATAAGAGGGAAAGATCATGAATAAAATATCGCTATTGGCTGTTCCCGGGCTCTTCCTACTCGCTCCACTGTTGTTCTCCGGCAACATGGTGGTCGCACGCTGGATCAGCCCCGAACTCCCTCCGCTTACGCTGGCTTTTGCGAGATGGCTCATCGCCGCTCTGGTGATTTTCCCTTTTATCCTGTCGCCTTTGCGCCGGGCGGTGCCGACGCTCCGCCGCCGAGGAAAAGATATCGCGTTGCTCGTTCTGTTGGGCGGCGTGCTCAGCGTCGCACCGCAATATGCCGCAGCGCATCACACCAGCGCAGGCCATATCGCGCTGCTGTTTTCGCTATCTCCGATCATGGTTTCCATCATTGAACGTGTGGTGTGGCGCATCCCGCTTCACTCCAACTTCTTCGTCGGCGCGAGCATCGCCTTCCTCGGTATTTGCGTGGTGGTTTTCGAAGGGAATGTTTCTCATCTGCTACAGCTGAAGTTTAATCAGGGCGACATCATCGCGTTTATCGCGGCGACCGCCTGGGCCGGATACACGGCGCTATTACGCCAACGACCGATTGCCGTGTCGGCTTTCGTACTGCTGTGGATTATCGCAATCGGCAGCGCCGCCTTTCTGTTGCCCTTCCTTCCGCTGGAATGGCGTATGACGCAGGCAGCCCCCGTTCTCTCGGCGCATCTGCTGTACGCCATTCTGTTTCTGGCGCTGGTCGCCGGTATCGCCGCCTACAGCGTCTATTCGCGTATTGTGAGCTTACTGGGCGCGGCGCGCGCCAGCACGTCCATGTATCTGGTGCCGGTGTACGCGTTTCTGCTGTCCTCGCTATTCCTCCAGGAACAGCTGTACCTCTATCATTTGGCGGCGACCACGCTTGTGTTGTTAGGCGTAACGTTGACCACCGTACATGGCACTTCTGAGCTTAAGGTTCCCGCCGCCTGAATAGGTCGCGCACATATTATTGACGCAGAAAACAAGAAAGCCCGCCGACAATGTCGGCGGGCTTTATGATCACACTAGCGCAAGCCTTGCCCCATGTCATTCAACGCAGGACGTACGGCGCAGAACGTTACCGTCTTACTGGTGATGTCCCAGCGCGGCCGTGTGACGCTCCAGTTTGAAGAATGCCATCGTTTCGTCCAGATTGACCGCCTGGTCGTTCAGGGACGCACTGGCTGAGGCAGACTCTTCCACCAACGCCGCATTCTGCTGCGCGACCTGCTCCAGCTGAGTAATCGCCACATTCACCTGTTCGATGCCTTTCGCCTGCTCGGAAGAAGCCAGCGAAATTTCCTGCATGAACTCGTTAACCTTTTTGATCTCACCCACCAGCAGATTCATATCGGCCGACGAGTCAGACGCCACTTTGGAGCCCATCGAAACTTCGTTAGAGGTCTCTTCAATCAGCGTTTTGATCTCACGAGCCGAACCGGCACTGCGCTGCGCCAGATTCCGCACCTCAGCGGCTACCACGGCAAAGCCCTTGCCTGCTTCCCCGGCACGCGCCGCTTCCACGGCGGCGTTCAGCGCCAGAATGTTGGTCTGGAACGAAATGCCATCCATGATGGAGATAATGTCGTTGATCTTGTTCGAGCTGGTGGCGATGCCATCAATACGCGCGATGAGCTTGCCAAAGTTGCTGGCATTCTTCTCCGCCAGTTCAGCCACGGTCGCGGTCAACGCCATCGCGCGCTGGGTGTTCGCCGAGTTTTCGTGGACCGAAGACGTCAGCTGTTCCATGCTCGCGGCGGTCTCTTCAACCGATGCCGCCTGCTCTTCCGTACGGGAGGAGAAGTCACGGTTAGCCGCAGAAATCTGCTGCGCGCCAGAGGCCACGGCCGCTGAAGAGTCGCGCACATCGGCAACGATTCGACGGAAGGCTTCCTGCATGTCTTTCAGAGACTGGAGCAGCTTACCCATTTCGGTATTGTGCTGCGGCGGAATGTCCAGCGTCAGCGAGCCGCCTTCCATCATGCCGAAATAGTGTCGAACGCGTTCAACCGGCGACAGTACTACGGTACGAATAAACTGAATCGAACAGATACTCAGCAGCAGCACCACCACGAACGCTGCTATAAGGATCGTCAGGGTAGTTTTGTAGAAGCTCTCCGCTCGTACGATTTCATGGTCACCGACAGTTTGCGCAAAGTCGATGAAATTCATCAGCTTCAGGCGGAATACCTCGCCTTTCTCCGCGGCTAACGGTTCGAGTTGGCCATAAAACTGAGTCACGTCGCCCTGACTAAGTGCAACCACGATCGGATCGATAGCGGTAGATACATAATCATCGAATGCCGTATCCAGTTCCGCACGCAGCTGTCGGCCCTGAGGGGTCAACGCCCGCGTTTTACGCAGTTCCGTCATGGTCAATTTGGCTTTGTCGACGTACGTACCCAGTTTTTTCAAGTAAGGCGCAACGGTTTCAGTATTATCTTTTTTCTCGATAGATGAAGCGATATTCATCGACAAGAGTCGGGCACTCAATAAATCGGTGTAGGTAGAAGACAGTGGAATGACCTGATCGCCCTGAATGGTATCCACTTTTTGAATTGAACTATTGCTCTGGATAGAAGAAAACAGACTAAATCCACAGAGCGCGGATAATAAAATAAAGAATATAGCGATAACGGCATATAGCCCGCTTCGAATCTTAATTCGTTCGTACATTTAAAAATCCTTGGTTATTATCAGTATTCTTTGGGGCTATCGACTAGGTGGTTTAAATCTTTAACAACCCTTTAAAACAAAAATACTTATCACGCCTAAATACAAACTCATGGATTATACGTCTACCAATAACACTAGCAGCAGGATAATAAACCAGCAAAGTCAAAACTGGGTGTGTGCATCATCGAATGAGGAAAATAAAAAAGACAATGAAAAAGTGCGACGAAATATTTGCCGCACCAAATAGAGAGCCTGGGAATTATCACCTAACTAAAATAATACTTTATTCAGTGATAACGATTGCGTCGCCTATATTTCGCACAAAATTACTTTTATAGGTTGAATAACGCTAAAGCCGAATACATTGATTACGCCCTTTTTTCTTCGCCAGATACAGGGCCTGATCCGCCCCCTCTTTCAAACGCTGGGCATCGCAGGGATGTTTAGACGTGTAGGAATAAACACCGACACTGACCGTAACAATTTTCTGCGGCAGCTGAGACCCCTGATGTTTGATAGCGCGCGTCCTCATCGCTTCAACCATCTCGTTGCCTACCAGCTCCGCCTGCCTGCCGGAAAGCCCCGGCAAAATAATCGAAAACTCTTCCCCACCGTACCGGGCGGGTTGAGCGCCTGCCGGGAGCGGGAGCGAACGAAGGATTAGCCCGATTTCAGCCAGGCAGCGGTCGCCTTCGATGTGACCATAGGTGTCGTTATAACGTTTGAAAAAGTCGACGTCGATCATCGCGAGCGCCACGTCGCCGCCCTCGACGCCCGCCGTCGTCAGACACTGTTCCAGATAGAGATCGAACCGGCGACGATTCGCCAGCTGAGTCAGCGGATCGACCAGCGCCAGCTCTTGCAGCACCTGATTCTGGTCTTCCACTTCCCGGTGCATCATGGAAAGCATCTCTTTGTTACGCACCGTGATACGGATCTGTTTGAGAACAAAGGTTCCCAGCAACACCAGCGAAATCAGGACCAAAAAGTTAACGGCTATCGCGGCGATATTGTCCGCCATCCAGCGCAATTGCAGCTCATTTTTATTCA
>NZ_CAMKXG010000102.1 GCF_946477055.1 Lonsdalea britannica
CGGGTGAAACGTCAACGATGAGCGTGAGCTCAAATGACAGCACGTTGAATAGCATTCTGGGATATGACAGCACGTCTACGTCTAATGGGATGACTCAGCAGGTCGCGGCACAAAATGCCAAGCTGACGGTCAACGGTATTGCGATTGAACGTAGCAGCAACACCGTAACTGATGTCCCGACCGAAGGTGTGACGCTGACGTTGAACGCGGTTTCCAGCTCTTCGGAAAACCTGGTGGTGACAAAAAGTGTCACGGATGCCGCCAGCGCGATTACCGATTGGGTAAGTTCTTATAACACGCTGCTGACCTCTTTTGCTTCGCTGAGCGCCTACAGCAGCGTGAGTGCAGGTGAATCTCAGTCCACGAGCAACGGTGCTCTGGTCGGGGACTCTACGCTGAGCAGCATCAAAAACCAGTTGAAAACGATCATCAGTTCGGCACAGAGCAGCGATACCTTTAAAGTGCTCTCTGAAATGGGTATCTCGCTGAGTACGACGACGGACGCTACGACGGGTTCGGTGGTTCGCGGAACGCTGAGTATTGATAACACCGCTCTCGTGAATGCACTGACTGACGAAGGTTCTGCCGTTGGCGAGTTCTTCATGGGTGATGGCAAAAAGACCGGTCTGGCAACGCAACTGGTATCGACCGTGTCGACCTATACCAAGAGTAAAGGATTGATCGATAATGCTGAATCAGGTATCACCTCCATTATCGACAAGCTCAAGACTCAGTATACTGATGTTCAGAGCAGCATCGAGAATACTATGAGCCGTTACAGGACTCAGTTCACCAAACTGGACGTGTTGGTACAGCAGTTGAACAGCACGGGTGACTATCTGACGTCGGCGTTCGAACAGCTTAGCAATAGCTCCAGCAGTTAACGAGTAGGGTAAGGAACGGTTATGGCCATGATGTATGGTTCACAGGCTTATGCGCAGGTCGGTTTGGAAAGTGGCGTGATGAGCGCCAGCCCGCATAAACTGATTACCATGTTGTTTGATGGCGCCATCAGCGCCCTGGTTCGTGCAGATATCTTCATGGAACAGGGCGACACGGTGGAGAAGGGTAATGCGATTACCAAAGCCATCAGAATTATTGACAGTGGATTACTGGCTTCTCTGGATATGGAGAAGGGCGGAGAGATCAGCACTAACCTGGCGCAGCTTTACGACTATATGATCCGTCAGCTGCTTCATGCCAATCTGCACAACGATCGTGCGTTACTCGAAAATATAACGGAACTATTGCGAGGCATTGCTGACTCCTGGAAAGAAATAAGCCCTGAAAAAAATAACGCTGCTGATTGAATTGTAATTTAGCTTTTGTCTGTGCCGGGAATATTATCGGAATAGCTTCGTGTACGGCACAGTGTCAGTTTTTTGCCGTTTTGCGTTAAACATAACCAACAGTGTAAGTCAGGAAACCACAATGGAAGCCAGCAAATCAGTTCTTGCCTGTTATCAGCAAATCCTTGAACTAAGCGATCGTATGCTGGCACTTGCAAAAAAAGCAGAATGGGCAGAATTGATTGAAGTTGAACAGCTTTATCTTGAAGCGGTTGGACTTCTTCCAGGCCTGATCGAATACAACAATAAAGTTTCCAGCGTTGAACAGCGTAAGATCAAGCAGTGCCTTGATACGATTCTAAGTAATGAAACGCTGATTACTCAACTCCTTGAGTCGCGTATGAATGAGTTGAGGGGACTTATCGGTCAGTCGGTCAGACAGCAGTCTGTGAATGCGGCCTATCATAAATTCGCCGATGGCGATTCCATGTTGCCCGGCGGCGGGAAAGAGTAATCCAGCGGATTGCAATGCTCTTTTGTCTCGTCAATTTACGCCCCGACGGGACTTTCCCTCTGAAACTGACTCTCACATCACGCCTATAGACAGGCTTATTCTCCTATCCCAAACGTGCTAGCGCTGACAACAGGCCTGCACAGCTTGTAGCTTTGCCTCAGGCTAACTTTAAACTCCCGGCTGACTTCATACACTAGACGAAAGTGAATGGCTTATGGACGTGGCTTGAGCATATTCGGAAGTATTGGTGAGATGAATGAGCGGAAATAAAACGGTGAGGGCTCAACCGCAATACCCGTCATAAAACAGGTCGGGGAAGAATTTGAAAAAAAAGCAGGACCAGGCTATGCGAAATTGAATAGCCCGAAGGGTGCTTATAATTGGATGGCTAAAGGCTGAGGGTATAAAAAGATAGCAGTCTTTATTTATACCGACATATTCATAATTTCCTGGTAAGCCGATACCAGTTTATTTTTTACCTGAATACCCATTTGCATCGAAATCGACGCTTTTTGCAGGTCGACCATCACGTCATTCAGTGCGATGCCTTCTTCACCCAGCTCGAACTTCTGCGCTTGTGCGCGAGCTGTGGTTTGTTGTTCGCTGATTTTTCCCAGCGCGGATTTCATCTCGTCCGCAAAGCCGCTTTGCTGCTGTGCAATCGCGTTAGAAGTACTACCAGTCGACTGAAGTGCTACGCTTTGTAGCTGCTGAACGACAGATTCAATTCCCTGTATTGACATTTAAACCCTCGGGTTTTCTCTGTGACCAATTATTTACAGGCGATAACTTTAGCAGAATACCAGCAACCCTAAGCTTCTAAATAGGCATAAAAACCTTGGCTAATTCACCTATAGAATTGTCCCTATGGGATAAATAATATATCGCCCAAATCTCAAAGGCGGGTGTTGATGTTTAGAACAGCCGTTGCTTATTCAGGGAGTATATTTTGTTTTTATTAATAACTATCAAAATGTTAATTGGCAGGAATAGTGCATGAGCTCCGCTAAAAGCAGTTCGCCCGCAATGAGTATCAACGGATTTACTGCTGTGCTTAACCGGCTGCGTGCTAATCCGAAAGTACCTCTATTAATCGCCGCAGCCTTTGCTGTGGCTGTTGTCACAGCATTAGTTTTATGGGCAAAAAGTCCCGATTATAGAGTGCTTTACAGCAATCTAAACGATCGAGATGGCGGCGAGATCGTCACCCAGCTAACGCAGATGAACATCCCTTATCGATTCAGCGATAACGGTGGGGCTTTGCTGATCCCAGCAGAAAATGTTTATGAAACCCGGTTGAGACTCGCACAGTTGGGGCTACCTAAAGGCGGCTCAGTGGGTTTCGAACTTCTCGATCAGGAGAAGTTCGGTATCAGCCAGTTCAGCGAGCAGGTTAACTACCAGCGCGCGTTGGAAGGGGAGCTGTCCCGAACGATGGAGACGCTGGGCCCTGTGCAGAAAGCGCGGGTTCATTTGGCGATCCCTAAACCTTCATTGTTCGTGCGTGAACAAAAATCCCCCTCTGCATCGGTGACGTTGAACCTGCAGCCGGGTAGAGCGCTGGATGAAGGGCAGATCAACGCCATTGTCTATATGGTGTCCAGCAGCGTCGCTGGCTTACCGCCGGACAACGTGACCGTCGTCGACCAGAATGGCCGACTGCTGACGCAAACGGACGGCACCGGTCGCGATCTGAATGCCGCCCAGCTGAAATACGCCAACGAAGTTGAAAACCGCTTCCAGCGTCGTATCGAAGCCATCCTGGCGCCGATTGTGGGTACCGGCAACGTCCATGCGCAGGTGACTGCCCAGATCGACTTCTCCAACCGTGAGCAGACGGATGAGCAGTATCAGCCGAACCAGGCACCGAATCAGGCCGCGGTTCGCTCTCAGCAGTCTAGCCAGAGCGAACAGTTGGGCGGGCGAAACGTGGGTGGCGTTCCGGGAGCATTATCGAATCAGCCTCCCGCTACGCCGGCGGCGCCGATTGTCGCGCCAAACGCCAACGGCGCGCAGAACAATAACAATGCTAACGGCCAGCAGCAGGCGAATGCGAACGGTGCTAACAACAACGCGAACGGCGCCAACGGGGCGAATCAGGGCGGAGCGAACGGCGGCATACAGTCTTCGAACAACCGCCGCGATCAGACCATCAACTATGAGGTCGATCGCACCATTCGTCATACCAAGCAAAGCGCCGGTGCCGTACAACGCCTGTCCGTGGCGGTTGTCGTTAACTATGCGCCCAACGCTGAGGGTAAATCCGCGGCGTTGAACGAAGAGCAGATTAAGCAGATTGAGTCGCTGACACGTGAAGCTATGGGCTTCTCAACTGACCGTGGCGATACCATCAACGTGGTCAACGCGCCGTTTACGGAATCGAATGATGCCGCAGGCGAATTGCCCTTCTGGCAGAAACAAGCCTTCTTCGATCTGCTGATTAGCGCAGGCAAATGGCTGCTTGTCCTGATTGTGGCCTGGATCCTGTGGCGCAAGATGGTACGTCCGCAGTTGCAGCTCAAGAAGAAAGAGCAGCAGGCTCTGGCGGAAAGTTTATCTGGCGGTCAGGAGAGCGATGCAGACGTTATCGTCAAGCTCAGCAAAGAAGAGCAAGACTTGCAGCGTAAATCGCAGCAGCGCGTCAATACTGAGCTGCAAAGCCAGCGTATTCGCGACATGGCCGAGAACGATCCTCGCGTCTGCGCCCTGGTAATTCGCCAATGGATGAGTACTGAACTATGAGTATGACTGGAACTGATAAGAGCGCTATTTTGCTGATGACCATCGGCGAAGACCGCGCTGCTGAAGTCTTCACGCATCTTTCCACGCGTGAAGTTCAGCACCTGAGTGCCGCCATGGCGAATATGAAACAGGTGTCCAATCAGCAGCTGATGGAAGTGCTGAAAGAATTCGAGGTTTCTGCTGAACAGTACGCGGCGCTGAGCGTCAACGCAGGGGATTACCTGCGTTCCGTTCTGGTCAAAGCGCTGGGTGAGGAACGCGCATCGACCTTGCTGGAAGATATTCTGGAAAGCAAAGAAACTTCTTCCGGCATGGAAACGCTCAACTTTATGGAGCCGCAGACTGCTGCAGACCTGATTAAAGATGAGCATCCGCAGATTATCGCGACCATCCTTATCCACCTCAAACGCGCCCAGTCTGCCGATATTCTGGCGCTGTTCGATGAGCGTCTGCGTAACGATGTCATGTTGCGTATTGCCACCTTCGGCGGCGTACAGCCGGCGGCGCTGGCTGAATTGACCGAAGTGTTGAACGGCTTGCTGGACGGACAGAACCTCAAACGCAGCAAGATGGGTGGTATTCGTACTGCGGCCGAAATCATCAACTTGATGAAAACCCAGCAGGAAGAAGCGGTCATCGACGCCGTTCGCGAGTTCGACGGCGAACTGGCGCAGAAAATCATCGACGAAATGTTCCTGTTCGAAAACCTGGTCGAAGTGGACGACCGCAGTATTCAGCGTCTGTTGCAGGAAGTGGAGTCCGAGTCCCTGCTGATAGCCCTGAAGGGTGCGGAAGAGCCGCTGCGCGAGAAATTCCTGCGCAACATGTCCCAGCGTGCCGCGGAAATCCTGCGCGACGACCTGGCGACGCGTGGACCGGTGCGTATGTCTCAGGTCGAAAACGAACAGAAAGCCATCCTGCTCATCGTTCGTCGTCTGGCGGACAGCGGCGAGATGATCATCGGTGGCGGCGAGGATGCGTATGTCTAATACCAATGACTTACCCTGGCGTCCCTGGACACTGACCGATTTGGCGGCACCGCCGCCGTCGGCTCAGCAGGAAGAAGCTACGCCCTCCTACACGGAAGACGAAGACACTTCTCCGGTTGAGGCGTTGGAGTCACTGGAACTGCTGCGCGAAGAAGTTCAGCTTAAAGCGAAAGATGCCGGCTATAAAGACGGTCAGCAAAGAGGCTACGACGAAGGTTACCAAATCGGTCTGGCCGAAGGCCGTCAGCAGGGTGCGCAGGAAGAAAAACAGCAGCAGGAAAAGCTGACTGAGCAGATGCAGCAGATGGTGACCGAATTCCAGCAAACGCTCGACTCGCTGGACAGCGTCATCACCGCGCGTCTGATGCAAATGGCGCTGACTGCGGCCAAGCAGGTCTTGGGTCAGGCGCCGGTATGCGACGGTACTGCCTTGCTGAATCAGATACAGCAGATGATCCAACAAGAACCTTTATTTAGCGGCAAGCCTAATTTACGCGTCCATCCGTCCGATATGGAAAGGGTAGAGAAGCAGTTGGGTCCGACGCTGGCGCAGCATGGCTGGCGCTTACTGGCGGATAACCAACTGCATCCGGGCGGCTGTAAAGTCAGCGCCGAGGATGGTGATTTGGATGCCAGCATCGCGACACGTTGGCATGAGCTGTGTCACATGGCTGCGCCGGGAGAGTTGTGATGACGAACCGACTCTCTCGCTGGTTGACTACGCTGGATTCGTTCGAGAAGAAGATCGCCACAACGCCCACCGTGCGTCGTTACGGGCGCCTCACTCGCGCGACGGGACTGGTACTTGAAGCCTCTGGGCTGCATTTGCCGCTGGGCGCGACCTGTTTTGTGGAACGTGCCAACGGCGACAAGGTCGAAGAAGTCGAAAGCGAAGTCGTCGGTTTTAATGGGCAACGATTATTCCTGATGCCGCTCGAAGAAGTCGAAGGCATTATTCCCGGCGCGCGTGTTTACGCCCGCGGGGGAGAGAAGCACGAAGGTAAAAAACTTCCTCTGGGGCCTGAGCTGCTCGGCAGGATCCTGGACGGCGCGGGGAAACCGCTGGATGGATTACCGCCGCCGGAAACGGGATTTAAGGCGCCGCTGATCACGCCGCCAGTTAACCCTTTGCAGCGTACGCCCATCGATCACGTCCTTGACGTTGGCGTCCGGGCCATCAACGCCTTGCTGACCGTCGGACGAGGGCAGCGTATGGGCCTGTTCGCCGGTTCCGGCGTAGGTAAAAGTGTGCTGCTGGGCATGATGGCCCGCTATACTGAAGCTGATGTCATCGTGGTGGGCCTGATCGGCGAACGTGGCCGTGAGGTAAAAGACTTCATCGAAAATATTTTGGGGCCCGAAGGCCGTGCCCGAGCGGTCGTGATTGCCGCACCGGCTGACGTTTCCCCGCTGCTGCGAATGCAGGGGGCGGCGTATGCCACCCGCATCGCGGAGGATTTTCGCGATAAGGGACACCATGTTCTGTTGATTATGGATTCCCTGACGCGTTACGCGATGGCGCAGCGAGAAATCGCACTCGCCATCGGCGAGCCGCCGGCGACCAAGGGCTATCCGCCCTCCGTCTTCGCGAAGCTGCCCGCGTTGGTTGAGCGTGCGGGTAACGGTATGCACGGCGGGGGCTCTATTACGGCGTTTTACACCGTATTGACGGAAGGCGACGATCAGCAAGACCCGATCGCTGACTCCGCCAGGGCCATTCTGGATGGGCATATTGTGCTGTCTCGACAGCTGGCTGAATCCGGTCATTACCCGGCAATTGATATCGAAGCGTCGATTAGCCGTGCGATGACCGCTTTGATCGACGAATCACATTACGCCAAAGTAAGGCAATTTAAGCAGTTGCTATCGGTATATCAGCGGAACAAGGATTTGATCAGCGTGGGTGCCTATGCATCGGGAACCGACCCCTTGCTGGATCAGGCCATTCAGCTCTATCCGCAGATGGAAGCGTTTTTACAACAGGGGATGTTCGAACGTTGCGACGAACAGCAGGCATTGCAGCAATTGAATGCGCTGTTCGGCATGTAGTGTATTGATTACCAAGGCCGTAGGCTTTACCCGACAGGGGCTGAATCAGTAAGCCGCCGGTAACTGTACGTGATTGAGGTACTATGAAAACTGAAACTCCTCTCGACAAACTTCGCGAATTGGCTCAGCAGGAAGTGGACGATGCCGCTACTCTGCTGGGGCAGATCCGTCAGTCACACGTTCAGGCGCAACAGCAGCTCGATATGTTGCTCGGGTATGAAGATGACTACCGTGTACAGCTGCAGCAAACAATGGGCAGCGGTATCAACGCAGCGAATTGGTACAATTATCAGCAGTTTATAAAAACTCT
The DNA here is from genome assembly GCF_946477055.1 of Lonsdalea britannica. Lineage (GTDB taxonomy): Bacteria > Pseudomonadota > Gammaproteobacteria > Enterobacterales > Enterobacteriaceae > Lonsdalea > Lonsdalea britannica_A. The sequence goes on from NZ_CAMKXG010000102.1 coordinate 7,894, forward strand.
TGAATTGGCCATCGAACAGCATCGCAAACAGCTGGCCGTATGGGCACAGCGTTTAGAACAAGCCATGAAAACCTGGCAGGCTAAGCGTCAACGGCTGAATGCGTTTGAGACATTAAAAGAACGGGCGGCTCAGGAACTTCTGGTTCGTGAGAACCGTCGAGACCAAAAACTGATGGATGAATTTGCACAGCGCTCGTCATTGAGGAAACTGAATCCATGAATCTATCTACTGTTACTGCTCTTTCAGCGTCTGAGACGGCTCGAACTGATTCGACTTCGTCCAGCAGCAACAAAGACAGTAATGCGTCACAGCCTAACAGCTTTACGGCGCTGTTTTCGTCACACCTGAATGAAGAGCAAAATCGTACACAGCAGAATACGTTGAACACGGCTTCTCAAAATGCTCAGAATAAAGAATCACAGCCTCAGCCGGTGAAACAAACTACGGCTCAGTCCACGTCCAACACGACGCCCAAAACCGAAAATACGTCGGCAAAACAGGCTGACAACAGTGAGGAAGTGGATGCGCAGGCAGCTGAGGCGAATGCAGGCGAAGACGCATCAACGGAATCGTCTGTACAGTCTTCGCTTAGCGCGTTGTTAAAGCAATCGCACGCGACGCACGGTAAGTCGACAGTGGCGCAAGCCGCAAGCACGACGAGCACGAAAACGGATGCTGTTGATGACAGCGCTGACGCGGCATTAACGCTGGGCGACCAGGTCACGGCGGATACCGGAATTTCGGTCGCGACGGCCGATCAGGATGCATCGTCGACGATCATGGCTATGCTGGGCGCTGGATTGGCCCCGCAGCTACAGAAAGTGACGCCGCAGCCGATAACCCCACAGAGTGAAGGTGTCGCCGCGCTGAGCGTGGACGGACAAAATGCCTTGCAGACGTTGACCGACGGTCAGCAGAGCACGTCGCTGACCTCTATGCTGAACGCCGTCGCTGATGACACGACGACGGGGCAGGATGACGATGAAGCATTGACTGACATTCTGGGCCGCGTTTCCGGCAAATCCGTGTCGAAAGGAACTGCGAAAGACGATGATTCGACTGACCTGAAAAGCATCGTAGTTGATACGACTGCGACGTCGAGCAAGGTTCAGTCTGCTGACATCAGCGCTGCCGTGAGCAACGCCTTTAAAGTCACGCAAGAGCCGTCTTCCACCAACAGTAATTCCAGCGCTGCGACGGTAAATAGCGCATTGGGCGCACTCAACAGCACCCAGGCCAATACCTCCGCTGCGGCGACGCCACAAACCGCAGTACTGACGTCTCGTCTGGGCAGCGATGAGTGGCAACAGGCGCTCAGCCAGCAGGTTGTGATGTTTACACGTAACAACCAGCAAAACGTTGAGCTGCGTCTGCATCCTCAGGAGCTTGGCGCGATTCAGGTCAGCATGAAGATGGATGATAACCAGGCTCAAATCCACCTTGCCTCTGCGCATGGACAGGTGCGAGCCGCGTTGGAAGCTGCGATGCCGCAGCTGAGAACGGCGTTGTCTGAAAGCGGTATTACGCTGAACCAGAGTAGTGTCGGCAGCGAGACCTTCGCTGGCTCCGAATGGCAGCAGGGGCAGCAGCAGAGCGCCGGCGGCGGTTCGTCCTCGTCTCAGTACTCGAGCAGCCTTGACACCCACATGGAAATCGTGGATGTGCCAGTTTCACTCCAGAGAATTGCGTCCTCTTCGAGCGGCGTCGATACTTTTGCGTGAGGCAAATCAGTAAGCTAGTGTGATTTTTCTCGTCTATTCACCCTATTGAACGACGGAATAGACGGGATAATTACGGGGTATATGCAGCACAGAGCTGCATCAATGGCAATGAGTATAGGAATTATCTTAGTCTATGGCTGAAGAAAAATCACAGTCGGGACGCAAGCGTTCTGTCTTGTTAATGCTGCTAATCGTTATCGCATTGGTAGCGACATGTGCCGCCGGCACCGGTTGGTGGTTCTTTTATCATAAAAACGCTGAGCCAACGGTGGCAAAAGAAGTGCCTCCCCCGGAACCTGTATTCATGCCATTGGATACATTTACTGTTAACTTGGTTAATCCGGATAACAATCCCGATCGTGTGTTGTACGTTGGGTTCACCCTGCGTTTGCCAGATGAAGAAACCAAGAGTCGCTTCACCCGCTATTTGCCGGAAGTGCGCAGCCGCTTGCTGCTGCTGCTTTCCCGACAGGATTCGGCCGCGTTGGCAAACGAACAAGGTAAGCAGAAGCTGATTGACGAAATTAAACAGGTTCTTAGCCCGCCTCTGGTTCAAGGGCAACCCAACCAGGTGGTCACGGATGTTCTGTTCACCGCTTTTATACTGCGATAAATATTATGAGTGACAGTATTCTTTCCCAGGCAGAAATTGACGCATTGCTCAACGGTGACAGTGACGACGGCGATAGCAAAGCCAAGTCGGCCTCTGGCCCGGAGAGCGATATTCGGCCTTACGACCCCAATACGCAACGGCGTGTTGTTCGTGAGCGCTTGCAGTCGTTAGAAATTATTAATGAGCGCTTTGCCCGTCAGTTCCGCATGGGGCTGTTCAACCTGTTGCGTCGTAGCCCGGATATTACCGCCGGACCTATCAAAATCCAGCCGTATCATGATTTTGCGCGTAACCTGCCGGTGCCGACCAACCTCAACCTGATTCATCTGAAGCCGCTACGCGGCACCGCGCTGTTCGTGTTTTCTCCGAGCTTGGTTTTTATCGCGGTCGATAATCTGTTTGGCGGAGATGGACGCTTCCCAACCAAGGTCGAAGGGCGAGAGTTCACCCACACCGAACAGCGCGTGGTGAAAAGAATGCTGCGTCTGGCGTTGGAAGCCTACGGCGACGCGTGGAATGCGATCTACAAGTTGGACGTGGAGTACGTGCGTTCCGAAATGCAGGTCAAGTTTACCAACATCACGACATCGCCTAACGATATCGTGGTAACCACGCCTTTCCACGTGGAAATCGGCAACCTGACCGGCGAATTCAATATTTGTATTCCTTTTGCCATGATCGAGCCGCTGCGCGAACTGCTGGTGAATCCTCCGATGGAGAACTCACGGCAGGAAGATCAGAGCTGGAGGGATACGTTGGCCAAGCAGGTTCAGCATTCTGAGCTGGAGCTGGTCGCCAACTTTACCGATGTGTCGCTGCGGTTGTCCAAAGTGCTGAAGTTACAGCCGGGCGATGTATTGCCTATAGAAAAACCTGACAGCATCATTGCCCATGTCGACGGTGTACCAGTATTGACCGGTCAGTACGGCACCTACAAAGGACAATATGCTCTTCGAGTCGAACAGTTAGTGAATCCAATTTTGACTTCTCTGAACAACGAGGGACAGCCCCATGAGTGACACCAAGAACCCGTCCGAAGAAAAAGAATCCGTGGACGATCTGTGGGCTGATGCATTTAATGAGCAGCAAGCCGCGGAAAAAGACGAAAGCGGTAGCGAAGGCGTATTTAAGTCGCTGGACGCAGATGCCGCGCCCGGACTGTCTCAGGACATCGATCTGATTCCTGTCTCTTATACACATCTGACGCTGCCGACGAAGAGGATA
>NZ_CAMKXG010000103.1 GCF_946477055.1 Lonsdalea britannica
TAGTCTCGTGGGCTCGGAGATGTGTATAAGAGACAGCGGTGATTCTGGACCTGCTATTGAAGCGGATCCTGACGCTGCCGGGCGTACGCATCGCCCGTCCCGGCGAGTTCTCCGAACGCGCCTTCCTGAACGATAAGCTCGATTTGGCGCAGGCTGAAGCCATCGCCGACCTGATCGACGCCAGCTCCGAGCAGGCCGCGCGCTCCGCCGTGAATTCCCTGCAGGGGGTTTTCTCCAGCCGTATTCACCAGCTGGTTGAAGCATTGACCCACCTTCGTATCTACGTCGAAGCGGCGATTGATTTCCCGGATGAAGAAATCGATTTCCTTTCCGATGGCAAAATTGAAGCGCAGCTCAACACGGTGATCGCCGATCTCAACGGCGTGCGAGCCGAGGCACGACAAGGAAGCCTGCTGCGCGAGGGGATGAAAGTAGTGATTGCCGGTCGTCCTAATGCAGGTAAATCCAGCCTGCTGAATGCGCTGGCGGGCCGGGAAGCGGCTATCGTCACCGATATCGCAGGCACCACTCGCGACGTATTGCGTGAACATATTCATATCGACGGCATGCCGCTACATATCATCGATACCGCCGGTCTGCGCGATGCCAACGACGAGGTGGAACGTATCGGCATAGAGCGCGCCTGGCAGGAAATCGAGCAGGCCGATCGAGTGCTGTTTATGGTCGATGGCACCACCACCGATGCCAGCGAACCTGCCGCTATCTGGCCGGAGTTTATGGCGCGCCTGCCAAAAACGTTGCCGATCACCGTGGTGCGCAACAAAGCGGATATCACCGGTGAAACGCTAGGTATCGAAGATGTAAGTACCCACTCGCTGATCAAACTGTCGGCGCGCACTGGGGAAGGCATTGACCTGCTGCGCAATCATTTGAAAGAGAGCATGGGCTTTACCAGCAATACCGAAAGCGGCTTTCTGGCCCGCCGCCGCCATCTGCAGGCGCTGGAATGCGCGGCCGAACATCTGGAACAAGGCCGAGAACAGCTGGTCAGCGCTTACGCAGGCGAGCTTTTGGCAGAAGAACTGCGGCTATCGCAACAGGCGCTCAGCGAGATCACGGGGGAATTTACCTCCGACGACTTATTGGGCCGCATATTCTCCAGCTTCTGCATCGGCAAGTAACGCTGAGTCTGTAAGCGTCCACTCACTTCCACACATCCCGCATAGCAGCCTGTTATGCGGGATTTTTTATTAGCATAACCTCCATTCAGGACCGTCATGATGACGCCCGTGATTCTGTTTGCAGCTCGATGTTGGGAAAGCGTTATTCCCTAGCACCATTCGCGGAACAGAGGGCAGCCTTAACCCCATCCTGACGTTAATCGACTCGCCTTCGCCCGCATTCCGTCCAAAATAGCATCACGAATGGGCGCTGGAAAACCCACAGGAAGTTGGTTTCTGACTTTCGCAATCACAGCATCCATCGACTGTGCGAACTCGGTCAGAATGCTTTCCATCGACTCTCTGGCGAACCCAACGGTCTCCGCCGTAGCGAAAAAGTGCCGTGGAAAAATCTGCTCAATCGCACATTTCTTGCCTCTTGACCCGGTCAGTCCCATGGCCAGTTTGGCATCTCTGCGGTCAATTCCCCGACCACCAATCGCCGGATACATAGACAGGATGTCATAGTAAGGCGTAAGCCGATATCCGCCCTGCGCGTCGATAAACAGCGAGAAGTTTTTCGCATGTCCATCCGTTGCGGCCAAGAGCCAAAACAGTACCTGAGCCTTCATAAAGCAATAGCGATCCCTTTCAGGGTCAGCCGCACCTAACAGAACCGACATAATGGCAGCGATACCGGGCCCACCATGATTTTCGTATTTTCTTGCGGAGGAAATATTCAGTACCTGACAAAAATCCTCCTGTGGTAGCCGCATAATCCAACGACCATCCGAGGAATATTTGCGATCGAAACGTTCTACCGCCAGTGCTTTTATCTTGCCTGCGGAGATCATAAAGCAACGCGGCACCGGCAATCCGAACGCGTTGGCAATAAGCATACACAGGTACTCATTTTCAACGCTGTCGGACATATCAATGGAGTATGAGTGACTTTCGATTTTACCAATCGGCAACTTAATGATGTGGGTAGTCGGCGTGGTATTGAGGGGCAGACACCAGCCGCCATCCCGATAGAGCAAGGCCGTTTTTTCCTGCGCCCCAGCGATGGAGATACGAAAATCGTCTTCTGAATCAATCATCCCCAGAGGGATATCAGACTGGTATCCCGCCAGTATGCTTTCAAGTTGCCGCTCTGATAAGTTTTTATATTCTATAGTTTTTATATCCCGAATAGGCGTTCCCTGCGGCACTAACTGCAATGCACCAACGCTGTCTTGTCCCACTTTAGCCAACAGATCAAATGGCTGGGTGGAATCAGCATGATGTCTGGCGACAATGCGTCTTCTGATATCCGAATTATCCGGCAGTAAATTGTCAAAAAAGTTATAAACTTCATCACCTTTATAGGGCTGATGACGTAATGGCATAGAAAGCGAGATGGGGCGGCTACCCGATAAACCCAGCCAGTTTTCATCATAAGAAAAATGATGCGCCCCACTACCTGTTTTGGTAAAAACCCCCACCCGGTAGCCATTCATATAAACATCAAGCGCAGCCATCACCACTCTTCCTTCCAGGATGATGTTGCGATAGAAGCTTCATTATCGGCAGCATCCGCATTCCTGGGGGAAACGGTGAGTTCTAAGTTCAATGCCGACAGGATTTTAAAGAAGGTTTCCAGCTTGGTGGAGTCAGGATGCTGTTCGAAGTTGGATATCGTATCCTGCCGGATGCCCACTTTACTGGCGACTTTCCCTTGTGAAAGCTTCTGCGTAATACGGATATCTTTTAAATGGGCGCTAAGCTGTTTGGTATTAGTGACTTTCATTTTTTCTCTACCGGTTACAGGCGGTAAATTAAATATTACACGCCCTAGCAGGTAAAACAAGATTTACACGCTATCGACGTTAAATCCAAAGTGAACGCCTATAGCGTGTAAAATAGCAATCACGGTAGCAGCAAACACGACGATAGATGTTTTTCTCACGCTCACATGAAAGCGTCATCTTCCTAAATGTGACGAACGTGACAGGTCTTAACCTGAGACCAATACCGTTAAGCCGCTCCGCTGTAAAACGACACGGCATATCACCTGACGGACATCACCAATAACGCATCCCGCGCCCAAACAAGCCCGATATCGACGAGTTTTCGTTCCATTTATACAAAATTTTTATACCGCCCCTCCGCAATTTGACGACATTTTTATTTCCCTTTCTCTACGCTCCTCCGTATTCCCTTCACACCTGGAGAATCACCGTGAGCGCAGGAATCATCGCCGGCATCGTGCTGGTCTTTTTATTACTAGGCTACCTGTTTTACGCCCTGTTTAATGCGGAGGAGCTGTGATGGCCGCCGACGCTGTTTTACTCCTCGCCGTCTATCTGACGGCGCTGCTGATATTGGCCCAGCCGCTGGGACGCCTGCTGACGGGACTCATTCACGATAGAGCGCTGCCGGGAACGGCGTGGCTTGAGCGTGGGGTTTGGCGACTGTGCGGCATCTCGGACGGCGACATGAACTGGCGTCAATATCTGGCGGCGGTGCTGGCGTTCAACCTGCTCGGCATCATCGTGCTGTTCGCCATCCTGATGCTGCAGGGATCGCTGCCGCTCAATCCGCAGGGGTTGCCGGGGCTGTCCTGGCATCTGGCGCTGAATACCGCCATCAGTTTCGTCAGCAACACTAACTGGCAGTCTTACGCCGGTGAAAGCACCATCAGCAACTTCAGCACGATGATGGGGCTGACCGTGCAGAACTTCCTGTCGGCGGCGACCGGTTTCGCGGTGCTGTTCGCACTAATTCGCGGGTTCGCCCGCCATGCGACCGACAAGCTGGGCAACGCCTGGCGCGACCTGACGCGGACCACCCTGTTCGTGCTGCTGCCGCTGTCTTTACTGGTGGCGCTGTTGATGGTCAGCCAGGGCGTGCCGCAAACCCTCAGCCCTTATCTGACCTTCACTACGCTGGAAGGCGTGCAGCAAACGCTGCCGATGGGGCCCATCGCCTCGCAGGAAGCCATCAAAATGATCGGCATCAACGGCGGAGGGCTGTTTAACGCCAACTCGGCGCATCCATTCGAGAACCCGACAGCGCTGACCAACTTCGTGCAGATGCTGGCGATGTTCCTGATCCCCGCCGCGTTGTGTCTGGCATTTGGCCGGGCAATCCGCGATACCCGACAAGGACACACCGTGCTGTGGGCGATGCTGATTATGTTTGTGGTCGCCGCGGCCGTGGTCATGAGAGCTGAAGTCGACGGCAACCCGCATCTGGCCGCCTATGGTGCGGACAGCGTGCTGAACTGGGAAGGCAAAGAGAGCCGCTTCGGCATCCTGCAATCTGCGTTGTTCGCGGTCATTACGACGGCGGCCTCGTGCGGCGCGGTCAATGCGATGCACGACTCCTTCACCGCGCTGGGCGGAATGGTGCCGCTGTGGCTGATGCAGATCGGCGAAGTGGTCTTCGGCGGCGTGGGCTCCGGCCTGTACGGCATGCTGATGAACGTCATGCTGGCGGTATTCGTCGCCGGACTGATGATCGGTCGCACGCCGGAGTATCTGGGGAAAAAAATCGGCGTACCGGAAATGAAAATGACGGCGCTCGCCATCCTGATCGCCCCGACGCTGGTCCTGCTCGGCACGGCGTTGGCCATGATGACCGATGCCGGTAAAGCCGGGATATTGAACCCCGGACCGCACGGCTTTACCGAAGTGCTGTATGCGCTCACGTCCGCCGCCAACAATAACGGCAGCGCGTTCGCCGGACTGTCCGCGAACACGCCGTTTTATAACCTGTTGCTGGGCGCCGCCATGCTGATAGGTCGATTTGCCCCCATTATCCCGGTCCTGGCGATCGCCGGATCGCTGGCGAGTCGTCCTACGCAACCCGCCAGCGTCGGGACGCTGCCGACCCACGGCGCGCTGTTTGTCGGGCTGATTATCGGCATCGTAATGCTGGTCGGGGCGCTGACGTTCATTCCATCGCTGGCCTTAGGGCCCATTATCGAACATCTGCAGTAATGGCATTATTCATTGCCGGAGACACATTTTATGGGACATAACACGCTTTCCCAGCCGCGCAACACGCTGTGGTGCGCCGCGCTGGTCGAGTCATTCAGGAAGCTGGACCCTCGGATGCAATACCGCAATCCGGTGATGTTCGTCGTCTTCCTGGGCAGTATTCTGGCGACGCTGCTGGCCGTCGGTATAGGCATGGATTGGCTGACGGGGGAACTGACGTTTACCGCGGCGATCAGCCTGTGGCTGTGGTTCACCGTGCTGTTCGCCAACTACGCCGAAGCGCTGGCCGAGGGCCGCAGCAAAGCTCAGGCTGAAAGTCTGAAAGGCATCAAACGCACCAGCTGGGCGAAGAAACTGGCGGAGCCGAAACACGACGCGCAGAACCAGCAGGTCGCCGCCGAAAGCCTGCGAAAAGGCGATTGGGTGCTGGTGGAAGCTGGCGATATCATCCCCTGCGACGGCGAAGTGCTGGCGGGCGGCGCCTCCGTGGATGAAAGCGCCATCACCGGCGAATCTGCGCCGGTGATCCGCGAAGCCGGGGGTGATTTCGCCTCCGTCACGGGCGGAACGCGCATCCTCTCCGACTGGCTGGTGATCCAGTGCAGCGTCAACCCCGGCGAAACCTTTCTGGATCGCATGATCGCGATGGTCGAAGGGGCCAAGCGCCGTAAAACGCCCAACGAGATCGCGCTTTCCATCCTGCTGATCGCGCTGACCATCGTCTTTCTGCTGGCGACTGCGACGCTGTACCCCTTCTCAGCCTGGAGCGGCTCGCCGGTCAGCGTCATCGTGCTGGTGGCCCTGCTGGTCTGCCTGATCCCCACCACCATCGGCGCATTGCTGTCGGCGATTGGGATTGCGGGGATGAGCCGGATGCTGGCCGCCAATGTGATCGCCACCAGCGGACGCGCGGTAGAAGCTGCGGGGGATGTCGATGTCCTGCTGCTGGATAAAACCGGCACCATCACGTTGGGTAACCGTCAGGCCAGCCAGTTTCTGCCCGCCCCCGGCATCACGGAGGACGCGCTGGCGAACGCCGCTCAGCTGGCGTCGCTGGCGGATGAAACCCCGGAAGGCCGCAGCATCGTGGTGCTGGCTAAACAGAAGTTCAACCTGCGCGAACGCGACCTACAGAGCCTGAACGCCACCTTCATCCCTTTCACCGCGCAGACCCGCATGAGCGGCGTGAATATCGGCCCGAAGATGTTACGTAAAGGCGCGGCCGACGCCATTCGCCGTCACGTTGAAAGCAACGGCGGACAGTTCCCGGCAGCGGTGAACGCGCTGGTAGAGTCGGTGGCGCGCTCCGGCGGAACGCCGCTGATCGTCGCGGAGAATAACGCCGTGATGGGGGTCGTAGCGCTGAAAGATATCGTCAAAGGCGGTATCAGAGAGCGCTTTGCCGAGCTGCGCCGGATGGGGATCAAAACCGTGATGGTCACCGGCGATAACCCGCTGACGGCGGCCGCCATCGCCGCCGAAGCCGGGGTGGATGACTTTCTGTCGGAGGCGACGCCGGAAGCCAAACTGGCCCTGATCCGCCAGTATCAGGCTGAAGGCCGCATGGTCGCCATGACCGGCGACGGCACCAACGATGCGCCCGCGCTGGCGCAGGCCGATGTGGCGGTGGCGATGAACTCGGGGACGCAGGCGGCCAAGGAAGCGGGCAATATGGTGGATTTGGACTCCAACCCCACCAAACTGCTGGAGGTCGTGCGCATCGGTAAACAGATGCTGATGACGCGGGGATCGCTGACCACCTTCAGTATCGCCAACGACGTGGCCAAGTATTTCGCCATTATCCCAGCGGCGTTTGCGGCAACCTACCCGCAGCTCGACAAGCTGAACGTGATGCATCTGCACTCACCGAACTCGGCCATCCTGTCCGCCGTGATCTTCAACGCGCTGATTATTGTGCTGTTGATCCCGCTGGCGCTCAAAGGCGTTCGCTACCGCCCCATGTCCGCGGCGTCGCTGTTAAGCCGTAACCTGTGGATTTATGGCGCGGGCGGACTGGCAGCGCCGTTTATCGGCATCAAACTGATCGACATGCTGTTGACCATTCTGGGTCTGGGCTGAGGAGCCAAAGTATGAACCTGATACGTCCTACGATTTCCCTGTTTATCCTGCTGGCCGTCATTACCGGAGCCGCCTATCCGCTGTTGACGACGTCGTTATCTCAGTGGGCCTTTCCCGACACGGCTGGCGGGTCGCTGATCGAACGCGATGGACAGCTTCGCGGCTCAGCGCTGATCGGCCAGTACTTCACGCGGGCGGACTATTTCCACGGCCGTCCGTCGGCGACCGCCGACACGCCGTATAACGCGCTGGCCTCTTCCGGCAGCAATCTGGCGGCGAGCAATCCGGCTCAGGACGAAGCCATCAAACAGCGCGTGGCTGATCTGCGCGCCGCCAATCCGCAGGCGCTCGGTCCCGTTCCCGTCGAGCTGGTCACCGCTTCCGGCAGCGGCCTGGACCCGCATATATCGCCTCCGGCCGCGCAGTGGCAGGTGCCTCGCATCGCGGCGGCCCGACATCTGTCGGAAGACGACGTACGCTGGCTGATCATTGCTCACACACAGCAGCCTCGGCCTTATTTTATGGGCGAACCCACGGTCAACGTATTGGAATTGAATATCGCGTTGGACGATATGCAAAAAGATTCGCAGCAAAAACGGTAGTGAAATGGCACAACGCCCGCGCGGCGACATAAACAGCGCAACGCGGGCAGCACCGGGAAAGCGCGGAATTGAAAGAAGCAACAAGATCGCGCCGTCGCTTTAACCTGCGACGGCGCAATGTGGTGTCACGGCAAACCTTAGTGCTGACGCAGATCGCTCAGAAAACGCTGCGCACGCGGATGCTGCGGCGATCGGAAGAAGTTTTCAGGCGCGGCTTTCTCCAGAATCTGCCCCTGATCCATGAACCAGACGGTGTCCGCCACTTCACGGGCGAAATTCATCTCATGCGTCACGCACATCATCGTCATGCCTTCCTGCGCCAACCCGCGCATCACGTTCAGCACTTCCCCCACCATCTCCGGGTCCAGCGCCGAGGTCGGCTCATCGAACAGCATCACCGGCGGCTTCATCGCCAGCGCGCGGGCTATCGCCACGCGTTGCTGCTGACCGCCGGAAAGCTGCGCCGGATAGGCGTTGGCCTTGTGGGACAATCCTACGCGCTCCAGCAGTTCGCCCGCATGCTTGCGCGCTTCAGAACGTTTGACGCCCAACACCTTCACCGGCGACATCATGATGTTGTCCATCACCGAGACGTGCGGGAACAGATTGAAGTTCTGGAACACAAAGCCAATGCGCGTGCGCAGTTGGTTGAGCCGGGTGCTGGTGCCGTGAATATCGATACCGTCGAACAGGATTTGCCCTTTTTCAATCGGCTCCAGACGGTTGACCGTCCGAATCAGCGTCGACTTGCCGGACCCCGACGGTCCGCAAACCACCACGACCTCGCCGCTTTTGATCTCAGCATTCAAATCGGTCAACGCCTGATAATCGCCATACCATTTGCTGACCCGGTTAAACATAATCATCGGTCTCATCATGCATTCCTTATAGCGACGGTGTTTCGGTCAATAATTCGGTTTTCTCGGCCGGCGTGCCTGCGGGGTTTTCATTACGCCGCTTGCGCGCCACGTGCGCTTCCAGCCGGTTAGCCAGCCAGGTCAGACTGAAGCAAATGACGTAGTAGCTCAGCGCTACAATCGCGAACACCTGAAACGGCTTGGTCAACAGTTGGTTGTTGACCTGATTGGCGGCAAAGGTCAGTTCCGGCACGTTGATCACGTAGCCCAGCGTGCTGTCCTTGATGATGGAAACCAACTGGCTCACCAGACTGGGCAACGTGTTGTAGAGCGCCTGCGGCAGGATCACCATGCGGAAGGTTTTGATGTAACTCATGCCCAACGCGCGCGAGGCTTCGTACTGCCCGGACGGCAGCGCCTGAATGCCGCCGCGAATGATCTCGGCGATGTAGGCGCTTTCGTAAATCACCAGCGTACACAGCATGGTCGCGAATCCGCTAATGTTATGGCCGATCAGCAAAGGGATGCAGAAGTAGGTCCAGAACACCACCATGAGCAGCGGAATGCCGCGCAACGCGTAGACCCAGCAGGCCGCTGGCCAGCGTAACCAGCGGAAAGGGGAAATGCGCGCCATGCCGAGCAGCATGCCGACCGGGAAAGCGAACAGCATCGCCAGCACGGAGATCAGTAACGTACACAGCACGCCGCCGAGGGGGCCATTCGGATACTGCCCCATCAGAAACAGCATCCCGTTGTCGTGCAAAATCGTGAAGATATCGGCCACGGGATTACCTCGCATAGACGCGCTGGAAATGGCGAGCCAGCAGCGCGCCAGCCCCCATCAGCAGCAAAGAGAAGATCAAATAGCCTACGGAGGCCACCAGATAGGACTCGAAGGTGCGGAACGTCTGGTTTTCGATGTCGCGGGTGACGTAAGTCAGCTCCGCGACGCCGATGACCATCGCCAGGCTGGTGTTCTTGAACAGCAGCACGGTGTGGTTGATTAACGACGGCAGTGAATTACGCAGCCCCTGCGGCAAGATAACCAGCCGCATCGCGCGGCCGTAACTCATGCCCAGCGCGCGCGCCGCCTCGTTCTGCCCATCCGGGATCGCCCGCAGCCCGCTGCGGATATCCTCGGAGAAATAAGCGGCCTGGCACAGACCCAGCGCAAACATCGAGAACAGGAACTCCGCGTTGAAGTCGTTGATCCACATCTGCACCGACTCCGGCAGCAGCGTGGGGATCGCGAAGTACCACATCATCAGCTGAATCAGCGTCGGCACGTTACGATGGTAAGACACGTAGGCCGCCACCAGGAAAACCGCCGTGCGTTTATGCGTCAGGCGGATCACGACCAACAGCAGCGCCAGCGTCATGGCCAGCAGCCAGGACCCTAATGCCAGCTTCAGGGTAACTATGGCCCCCTCGACGATCATCGATCCAAATTGACCGGTGAATACAGCGGAAAAATCGAGCGTCATCGTTTAGTCCCCCTCAGCGCTTCTCAGCGATTACTCTACGGACTCGTCCGGCCGCATGGTCGAAAGGCCACCCGGCACCTGTAGCGTAGGCATGATTTCGATATGGCCGATGTTCACGGCGACCGGCGCGGCAATCACAAACGCCACCGTATCGGCAATATCCTTCGGCTGCGGCAGCTCGAAACCGTCGATAAAACGGCGGCGCGCGCCTTCCTGATCGCCCGTCACGTTGCCGAAAATATCGGTCGCGACGCGGCCGGGACACAGTTCCGTTACGCGCACCCGCTTGCCGTAGCAATCCACCCGCAGCTGGCGAGACAGGGCATGGACGCCCGCTTTGGTCGCGTGATAAATGGAGTTGCCGTTGAAGTTATAAATCGCGGCGATAGAGGTGACGTTGATGACGTGTCCGCAGTCCCGCGCCTTCATGCCCGGCACCAGCAGTCGACAGAGGTGCAGCACCGCCCGCAGATTGACATCCACCTGCGTGTCGATCGCCTCTGCATCGGCATCCAGAATCGAGCCAGGGCGGGAAACGCCCGCGTTGTTCACCAGCACGTCGACCTGAATGTCACTGCACAGGCGCGTAAGCGCATCCGTATCGCTGACGTCGATAGCATGGGGGATACAGCCGGTACGAGCGGCCAGCGCCGCCAGTTGTTCCTCGCGGCGAGCCACGGCATGGACCGTCAGCCCTTCCTGACACAAACGTTCGACAATCGCTTCGCCCATCCCGGCGGATGCGCCGGTCACCAGCGCGGTTTTGTAATCTGAAAACGGCATTTCAACTCTCCTGATCAACGGCAGGGCCTCCCTGTGCGGGAGACCGGCCCTTTTTTTCGACTCTATCCAGTAAAGACAAGCAGGTATAAGACATAAACGGTTTGAGGCGATAAGGACGACTTATAACGAGGTTTGCTCCCAGCTCTGCTGGCGAATTTGCTCTGATACCGGCGCAATACGCAGGCCGGTTTCTTCAATCGTCGCGCGCAGCGTTTTGACCATCTCGATCGCCTCCGGCGTATCACCGTGCACCAGAATCGAGGAGACGTCGAGCGTCAGCGTGTCGCCATCAATGCTCTCAATCGTGCCTTCCGTCAGCAGTCGGCGCACCCGCGCTTTGACCTGTTCGGTATCGTGAATGACCGCGCCCGGCTTGGCGCGGCTGACCAACAGCCCGTTACTTTCATAGGCGCGATCGGCCAGAAAAACGCACACTACGCGTAAGCCAAGCCGACGCGCCACGCGATCCACGGCGTTTCCCGCCATCGTGC
>NZ_CAMKXG010000104.1 GCF_946477055.1 Lonsdalea britannica
CCGGCGATCACATGGTCGATGCGCTGCCTGCGTTGATTTACGCTAATTTCTCTCGTCTGTCCGCTTATTACGACTTTATTCCCACCGGGCGTATTCGTCTTGCCGATCGTCAGAGCGACGTCGTACGTATCGTTTCACGAGACGGCACGCGCTTTAGCTATGTGATTTGTCTGGATGCGACGTCAAGGCTGCCGCTACGCGTCGATTTGCTGGACCAAAATGGCGAACTGCTGGAGCAGTATCGCGTTTTGTCCATGACGGTGGACGGTTCGGTGCAGTCAGAGATGAAAAATCTGGATCGCATGAGCCTACCGCCGCTGCTGAGCGTGCCCACGGCGGCATCGGCCGATTTCACGTGGTCGACGCAGTGGCTGCCGAGCGGCGTTGAAGAGATCTCGCGTAGCCAGCGACCGCTGCCGAGCGGAGGCGTGCCGGTGGAATCTCGCCTCTACAGCGACGGCTTATTCAGCTTTTCTGTGAATGTGAGCCCGGTTGGCGATACCCACCCGGACCAAAACGCGTTGCTCGGACGGCGGATGATCCACTCCGTCGTGCGCGACAAACACGAAATCACCGTGATTGGCGAATTGCCATTGGCCACGGCCAAACGTATTGCTGACAGCGTGACCTTTAAGAACCCCTGACCGTTATCGGATAAGGGCCTTGGCATGGTATGAACTATGCTGGATGTCAGGTCGGATCAATCGTCTTATCGAGGCGCCGACCTTGATTTCCCGTAGCAAGACTCGCTTCCTTATATCCCGGCCTGTATGGCCCGTGAGCGAAGAGGTGACCCCCGTCTTTTTCAGGCATCCTCTCCCGCTGCTCATGGCGCACAGCAACCGGCTTTCTTACGCAAGGCGAATAGGGAGACTCCGTGATGATAAACCATCTTAATCGACGGCCCATGACTAGGTTTTCCCCCGTATGGCATGTAGAATGCTGCGATTCGGGCCTATGACAACGGTCAGCGTTGTCGGCTAATGCGCATGCCGATCGGCAAGACTTCAGAAATACCAAGGTAGAAAAACTTTAATAATGAAGCACATACGAAATTTTTCCATCATTGCCCATATCGACCACGGTAAGTCGACGCTTTCTGACCGCATCATTCAAATTTGTGGTGGTTTAACCGAGCGTGAAATGGCTGCGCAGGTTCTGGATTCTATGGACCTCGAGCGCGAGCGCGGGATCACCATCAAAGCACAAAGCGTCACGCTGGATTATAAGGCCACCGACGGCCAAACCTATCAGCTGAATTTCATCGACACCCCGGGACACGTCGACTTCTCGTATGAAGTTTCCCGCTCTCTGGCCGCCTGTGAAGGCGCGCTGCTGGTGGTGGATGCGGGGCAGGGCGTAGAGGCGCAGACGCTGGCTAACTGTTATACGGCGATCGAAATGGATCTGGAAGTCGTGCCGGTCCTGAACAAGATTGACCTCCCTGCGGCCGATCCGGATCGTGTGGCTCAGGAAATCGAAGATATTGTCGGGATTGATGCGACGGACGCTGTGCGTTGCTCGGCGAAAACCGGTGTCGGCGTACCCGACATCCTCGAGCGACTGGTGCGTGATATCCCCGCGCCGGTAGGTGACCCGGAAGCGCCGCTGCAGGCGTTGATCATCGACTCCTGGTTCGATAACTATCTGGGCGTGGTGTCTCTGATCCGTATTAAAAACGGCTCCCTGCGCAAGGGCGACAAGATCAAAGTCATGACCACCGGTCAGGTCTACAACGCCGAGCGTCTGGGTATTTTTACCCCGAAACGTGTCGATCGCGATACGCTGAACTGTGGCGAAGTGGGCTGGCTGGTCTGCGCGATTAAAGACATTCTGGGCGCACCGGTCGGCGATACGCTGACGCTGGCGCGTAAACCGGCGGAGAAAGCGCTGCCGGGCTTCAAGAAAGTGAAACCTCAGGTTTATGCGGGTCTGTTCCCCGTCAGCTCCGATGACTACGAGTCGTTCCGCGATGCGCTGGGCAAACTCAGCCTGAACGATGCTTCCCTGTTTTATGAGCCGGAAAGCTCAACGGCGCTGGGCTTCGGCTTCCGCTGTGGCTTCCTGGGTCTGCTGCACATGGAGATCATTCAGGAGCGTCTGGAGCGTGAATACGATCTGGATCTGATCACCACGGCGCCGACGGTTGTATACGAAGTTGAAACCACGGCCGGTGAAGTGATCTACGTGGATAGCCCATCCAAGCTGCCGGCGATTAACAATATCGCGGAGCTGCGTGAGCCTATCGCTGAGTGTCACATGCTGATGCCGCAGGAGTTTCTGGGCAACGTCATCACGCTGTGCGTGGAAAAACGCGGCGTGCAGACCAACATGGTGTACCACGGCAATCAGGTGGCATTGACGTACGACATTCCGATGGCGGAAGTGGTGCTGGACTTCTTTGACCGCCTGAAATCCACCTCTCGCGGTTATGCGTCGCTGGACTACAATTTCAAGCGGTTCCAGGCTTCCAACATGGTGCGCGTCGACGTCCTGATTAACGGCGAGCGCGTCGATGCGTTGGCGTTGATTACGCACAATGACAATGCGCCGTATCGCGGTCGCGATCTCGTGGAAAAAATGAAAGAGCTTATCCCGCGTCAGCAGTTCGATATTGCGATTCAGGCGGCGATCGGCAACCACATTATCGCGCGTTCCACCGTCAAGCAGCTGCGTAAAAACGTGCTGGCCAAATGCTATGGCGGCGATGTGAGCCGTAAGAAAAAGCTGTTGCAGAAGCAGAAAGACGGTAAGAAACGAATGAAACAGGTCGGCAACGTTGAGCTGCCGCAGGAAGCGTTTTTGGCCATTCTGCACGTGGGCAAGGACAGTAAATAATTTCATAGGAGTTGGCATGGCCAATATGTTTGCCTTGATTCTGACGCTCGCCACGCTGGTTACCGGCGTCGTGTGGTGTCTGGACCGTTTCAAATGGGCGCCCGCACGGCGCGCCAGACTGGCTCATTCAAGCCAGCAGTCGGACGGTACGGCTGGAGAACAGACGCTCTCCAGCAGCATCAAACAGCCGGGCTGGATTGAGACTTGCGCCTCGGTATTCCCCGTTCTTGCGGTGGTGCTGGTGGTGCGTTCGTTCATCTACGAACCGTTTCAGATCCCGTCGGGTTCAATGATGCCGACGCTGCTGATCGGCGATTTTATCCTGGTGGAAAAGTTTGCCTACGGCATCAAAGATCCGATTACCCAGACGACGCTGATGGAAACCGGACATCCTAAACGTGGCGATATCGCCGTCTTTAAATACCCGGAAAATCCGAGTCTGGACTACATCAAACGCGTTGTGGGTCTGCCGGGCGATCGCGTGAGCTACGATCCTGTCGCCAAGCAGGTGACGATCCAGCCTGCCTGTTCACAGTCTTCTGATTGCGATAAAGCGTTGGCCGTCACCTATAGCAATGTGCAGCCGAGCGACTTCGTCCAGACCTTTAATGGGATGGGCGGTGAAAGCAGTAACGGTTTTTATCAGGTCCCGACGGGCGAGCAGGCAAACGGCATTCGTCTGACGACGCGCAAAGAAACCTTGGGCGACGTCACGCACGATATTCTGACGGTTCCGATCGCGCAGGATCAGCTGAGCCTGTACTATCACCAGCCTCATCAGCCGTTGAGCACATGGGTTGTGCCGGCCGGCAGCTACTTCATGATGGGCGATAACCGTGACAACAGCGCAGACAGCCGTTACTGGGGCTTTGTGCCGGAGAGAAATCTGGTCGGTAAAGCCACGGCAATCTGGATGAGCTTTGAAAAACAGGAAGGCCAATGGCCTACTGGCGTACGCCTGAGCCGTATTGGCGGTATTCACTAATACAACGTAATAAACACGCGGTATCTTT
This sequence comes from Lonsdalea britannica, assembly GCF_946477055.1. Classification (GTDB taxonomy): domain Bacteria; phylum Pseudomonadota; class Gammaproteobacteria; order Enterobacterales; family Enterobacteriaceae; genus Lonsdalea; species Lonsdalea britannica_A. The sequence goes on from NZ_CAMKXG010000104.1 coordinate 3,852, forward strand.
GCGCCTTCCGTTGTAGAATATTTTCGACATAAATAAACGCAGGCTCCCTCGCGGGAGCCAGTGCAAACGAAACAGTTTTGGCACTATAAGAGTTCAGCAGGGCTGTTCCGTATGCTGTGGTTAAAAAGCACGATTGATATTGGTAACACATGAACCCCATTCTCATAAATCGTTTACAAAAAAAACTGGGCTATACTTTCCGACAATATGATCTTCTACTGCAGGCACTTACGCATCGTAGCGCCAGCAGTAAACACAATGAACGGCTGGAATTCCTTGGGGACTCCATCCTGAGCTTTGTGATCGCCAATGCGCTCTATCACCGTTTCCCCCGCGTTGATGAAGGGGACATGAGCCGGATGCGCGCCACGCTGGTGCGCGGCAATACGCTGGCAGAGATCGCACGCGAGTTCGAACTGGGCGAATGTCTTCGTCTGGGGCCGGGAGAGTTGAAAAGCGGCGGTTTCCGTCGTGAGTCCATTCTGGCGGATACGGTCGAAGCGCTGATCGGCGGCATTTTCCTGGATAGCGATATCCAGATGGTCGAGAAGCTGATCCTCGAGTGGTATCAGAGCCGCCTGAATGAAATCAGCCCCGGCGACAAGCAAAAAGATCCCAAAACCCGGCTGCAGGAGTTTCTGCAGGGACGGCATTTACCGCTGCCTACCTATCTGGTAGTGCAGGTGCGTGGTGAAGCGCACGATCAAGAGTTCACCATACACTGTCTGGTCAGCGGGTTTAGCGAACCGGTGGTCGGCACGGGGTCGAGCCGTCGTAAAGCCGAGCAGGCTGCGGCAGAACAGGCGTTAATACAGCTGGAGCTTGAATGAGCGAAGAACAGAATTACTGCGGCTTTGTCGCGATTGTAGGCCGACCGAATGTCGGTAAATCCACATTGCTGAACCAGCTGCTGGGTCAGAAGGTATCGATTACCTCCCGTAAACCGCAGACGACGCGCCACCGTATCATGGGCATCCACACCGAAGGGCCTTATCAGGCGATCTACGTGGACACCCCTGGGCTGCATATCGAAGAAAAACGTGCGATTAACCGGTTGATGAACCGCGCCGCCAGCAGTTCTATCGGCGACGTCGAACTGGTCATTTTTGTTGTCGAAGGCACGCACTGGACCGAAGACGACGAAATGGTGGTCAACAAGCTGCGCGATCAGAAACATCCCGTGCTGCTGGCTATCAACAAAGTCGATAACGTCACGGACAAAAGCAAACTGCTGCCGCACATTCAGATGATTAGTCAGAAGATGAAGTTTCTGGATGTCGTGCCGATGAGCGCCGAGAAAGGCATGAATGTCGACACGATTGCCAGCATCGTCCGTAAACATCTGCCGCAGGCGGAGCACCACTTCCCGGAAGATTACATCACCGACCGTTCTCAGCGCTTCATGGCCTCCGAGATCATCCGTGAGAAGCTGATGCGTTTTCTGGGCGAAGAGCTGCCGTACTCGGTCACCGTGGAAATCGAGCGCTTTGTCGCGAACGAACGCGGCGGGTACGATATCAACGGTTTGATTCTGGTCGAGCGTGAAGGCCAGAAGAAAATGGTGATCGGCAATAAAGGCTCCAAGATCAAAACCATCGGCATCGAAGCCCGTCAGGACATGGAACAGATGTTCGAGGCTAAAGTGCATCTGGAACTGTGGGTTAAAGTGAAATCCGGCTGGGCGGACGACGAACGTGCGCTGCGCAGTCTGGGTTATATCGACGACCTCTAAGGGGCCCCGCCTATGGAAGGCTGGCAGCGCGCATTTGTCTTGCATGGGCGCCCTTATAGTGAAACCAGCCTGCTGCTGGATCTGTTCACGGAGAATCAGGGCCGTGTCCGGATGTTGGCAAAAGGCGCCCGGGCACGCCGTTCCAGTCTGAAAGGATGCCTGCAGCCGTTTACGCCGCTGCTGGTACGCTGGAGCGGCCGGGGCGATGTCAAAACGCTTCGCAATGCCGAGCCGGTGTCTCTGGCTCTTCCCATCAGCGGCAGCACGCTCTACAGCGGTCTGTACGTTAACGAACTGCTTACTCGAGTTCTCGAGTTCGAAACCAACTTCTCCGCGCTCTTCTTTGATTACCTGCACTGTCTGCAACAGTTGGCTGCGCTCGACGGCTCGCCTGAACCGGCGCTGCGTCGCTTCGAGCTGGCGCTGCTGGGGCATCTGGGCTACGGCGTCGACTTTCTGCACTGCGCCGGCAGCGGCGAAAGCGTCGCGGACGACATGACTTATCGCTACCGGGAAGAAAAAGGATTTATCGCCAGTCTGGTGGTGGATCGCCTCAGTTTCACCGGTCACGAACTTCGCGCCTTGGCGGCTCGGGAGTTCCCCGATGCGGACACGTTGCGCGCCGCCAAACGGTTCACTCGCATGGCGCTCAAACCCTACCTCGGCGGTAAACCGCTCAAGAGCCGCGAGCTGTTCCGACAGTTTGTGATCAAACCGCCCAAGCCAGCTCCGCCGCAAGAAGAGTGACGTCGGGAGTACCAAACAGGATTGGCGGCGGTGTAAACTGGCGCTATTGATGAGATAGAAAGTTAAGGATGGATCATGGCTGAGCTGTTGTTAGGTGTAAATATCGATCATATCGCTACGTTGCGTAACGCCCGGGGAACGGCGTATCCCGACCCGGTTCAGGCCGCTTTTATCGCAGAACAGGCGGGGGCGGACGGCATTACCGTGCATCTGCGCGAAGACCGTCGCCACATTACCGATCGCGATGTGCGTCTGCTGCGCCAAACCATCCAGACGCGGATGAACCTGGAGATGGCGGTCACGGACGAAATGGTTTCTATTGCCTGCGAACTGCGGCCTCATTTCTGCTGCCTGGTGCCGGAAAAACGGCAGGAAGTGACGACGGAGGGCGGTCTGGACGTCGCCGGACAGCTGGACAAAATGCAGGATGCCGTGAAGAAGCTGAACGCTGCCGGAATTAACGTCTCTTTGTTTATCGATCCCGACCGGGCGCAAATCGATGCGGCTGTCGCCTGCGAAGCGCCCTACATCGAACTGCATACCGGCGCGTATGCGGATGCCGAGGGCGACGAAGCGCGCCAGCATGAGTTCGAACGTATCCGTGACGCCGCGACCTATGCCGCAGCAAAAGGGATCCGCGTGAATGCCGGTCACGGCCTGACTTACCATAACGTCCAGCCCATCGCTGCGCTGCCGGAAATGCACGAGCTAAACATTGGTCACTCGATCATTGGACGCGCTGTAATGAGCGGATTACCGGCGGCTGTCGCTGACATGAAATCCTTGATGCAGGAAGCGCGTCGTTAATGGCGGTTCTGGGACTCGGCACTGACATCGTCGAAATCGCCCGTATCGAAGCGGCCGTTGAACGTTCGGGCGATCGTCTCGCGCGCCGCATTTTGAGCGACGCCGAATGGGCGATTTACCAGGAACATCAACAGCCGATTCGCTTTCTGGCAAAACGCTTCGCGGTGAAGGAAGCGGCGTCGAAAGCGTTTGGCACGGGGATTCGTCAGGGATTAGCCTTCGCCCAATTCGAGGTGTTCAACAACGATTTGGGCAAGCCATGCCTGCGTTTTCTTGGTCGAGCGGCGGAATTTGCGCAGGAACTGGGCGTGCAGCATGTGCACGTCTCACTCGCAGACGAGCGGCGCTATGCGTGCGCCACCGTCATCGTGGAAAGCTGATGGGCTTAGAGTTGGTCGGCGTGGTGTAGTTGGACGAATTTTTCCCACAGCCGTTCCTGATCTTCCACATGGGCCGGATCGGTAATGATGGTGTTATCGATCGGGCACACTTTCTGGCAGGTTGGGGTGTCGTAGTGACCAACGCACTCCGTACAGCGCTCAGAATCGATTTCGTACGTCTCCATCCCCATCGATATGGCCTGATTCGGGCACTCTGGCTCGCACATATCGCAGTTGATGCATCGTTTGGTAATTAACAGCGCCATTTAGAGGTCTTTCCCATTTCTTGCCGCTATACGCGGCCTGTCCGCAACCATCGTACCCGATGAAGTCATCTTCGCCGTAGCCCACCACTTTCGACGCAGTTTCCTCATCCGTGGAGGACAGGGCGGTTGCGTATTTTCTTGAAAGCGGCAGTGTCGGCGGCGCGCACTTTAGCATAAAAGCGATATCAGCCCAACAGCGCGGGATGCCCTACGGACGATGATGTAGGGCTGACATGAAAGACCCCGCAGGGTTAACCGATCTGCTCGTCCTTCAGGACCGGCACTTCGAAGCCGCCATCCAGCAATAGCTGGCGAGCCACTGCTGAAGATAAAAATTCGGCCAGCGGCTGCGCCTCCGAGCGACAGAGCGCAAAGGTGTAGTCAGCGCGAATGTTTTGGTCGTCGGGCAGGGAGAATACGTGAATGCCGGGGATCAGTCGCAAGCGCGGGGCATAGCTGGCGTAACCGACAAACAGATCTGCCTGACCACTTTGTAGGGTCCAGGCGGCGGCCATGTGTCCTTCCGGTACCGGCGTGCTGGTCGGGCCTCCGACCAGCATGAGCGCCTTGGCCTGTAATTCAGCGGCGGCTCCGGGGCAGTGTCTCTCTATCTGTTCAAACAATTGCCAGGCGTAGTCGCCGGAGGGATCGCTGCCGGGCGTTGACGTCGCCAGCCGTAACTCAGGATCGAGCAGCAGCGTGAGCCAGTCTTGAGAGCGGGCCGCGGCGGAGGCCGATGCCGTCAGGCAAAGACGGTTGACGGCCAGTGGCGTCGCTGAAAGGGCGAGTCCACCCATCACCAGCGCGGTGGTGTGGTGGCGGTTGGCGGAGGCGAACAGGTCGCAGGGTTCCCCTTGTTCAATCCGCTGACGTAATAAGCCCGCTGGGCCAAAAGCAGTTTGCGTCTTCAGTCCCGTCTTGGCTTCGAACGCCGCCATCAGTGCTGGCCAAACTCCGCGAAGGCTGCCCGCCGCCAGAAGTTGCAACGGTCGCTGGCTCATTCTGCGCCCGTGTAGTGAGTGCGATAAAAGGTCTGATACCACTCTTCCGCCAACCGACGAGTATCGATATCACTGAACATCTCAGGGTACAACTTTTTCGCCATCCACAGTTCGCCAAGACCAATAGCTTCCGGCATTGGGTAACCCCACGCTTTAGTGTAGTCGGGCATGAGATAAACTCGGTGCTGTTTGACGGCGTCAATCGGCTGCCACTCGGGCTGAGTCTGAATCTGTTCGACAACCTGCGGATAGCGATCCTGGACAAAAATCACCTGTGGATTCCAGGTGATGACCTGCTCCATCGACACCTGCTTGTAGCCCTTCACCGTGGCGGCGGCGACGTTTAACGCGCCTGCATGCTTCATCATCAAACCGGTATATTTTCCGGAGCCGTAGGTCGTGAGTTCCGGATTCGCCATGTAGGCGCGTACGCGTTGCGCTTCCGGCAGGTGTTGTAAGCGTTCACTGACAAGTTGCCGCTGACGGAAGGCCTTTTCAATCAGCATGGTGGCTTGAGGCGAGCGGTCCACAATATCGCCGATGAGTCGAATCCCCTCTTTCAGCCCTTGGTCATAGGCCTGCTCTTCATTCGCCATCTTCGGATTCAGCTCTCTTTCCTGACCGGGAACATCGTGACGAAGGGAAATGGCGACGACGGCGATACCGAGCTGGCTAATCTGATCGATCATCTCCTGCGGCGCATAGTGGGTGACAAAGACAACCTGCGGATGGAGCGCAGCAAGACTTTCCAGATTGACGTGCGTCAGGTCGCCCACTTTGGCTTTGCCGATAAGCTGCGGAACCAGCCGTGCATAGTGATGGCCCAACTGTTGTTCCCAATCGTATTGAATCCCGACGATTTTATCGGTCGCATTCAGTTCGACCAGCAGGTTAAGCGTTTGATGTTGTAAAACGACGACGCGTTGGACCTTGTCGGGAAGCGTGACCTGTCGATTCAGTTGGTCGATGATGACCCGTTGGGCCTGAGCCCCTGCGGATAGCATTGCGAGAAGTAGACTAATCGTGAATGTGTTAATTATTTTTATCATTATTATATCCCTGCTCATCATGTGCTGTATTATACCGCGTGCGCGAAAAGAGTAGTCGATGCTAACTGACTGGTTGTATGGGAAATAATCAAAAATCAGCCTTGTTCGAGGGGCGGCATTTTACTGCCCATAGCATCCGGTGGAGTACAGCACAAAATCATCGCTTACTCTCGGGATTGAGCCTCTAGGCGGTGTGTGAATTAGTCTTTATCATAAAGTGCTAAAAATTACGATTCCACAGCCCTTTGATAAACTGGTCAAATTCGCAACACAGCAATGTGTCCGTCACGTTTACATCGTAATGTAGCCCACATTACGTTAACTGCCCCCGAAGTTACTTTCATCGCGGTCAGGGCTGTTTTCAGGAGCTGTGGGATTATTTTAGTCATTCAGCGTATGTCTAACGGCGGAATTTATAGAGTGCAGCAAATCAGTCAGCTTAATCAGTTTGGGCCTATTCCACCCGCTAGTGGGCCGGAGACAAAAGATGACGTTGATTTTTTGCTCAGTTGCCGCCGTAAATACACTTTCCAGCCGATTTATCGAACATCCGGACGATTGCTGGGCGTTGAGCTATTAACAGCGATTTCCCATCCGACCATCCCCCATCAAGCGCTTTCCCCCGAAGTCTACTTTGCTCGTATCGATGTCGGCATGCGCCTGAAAATCGTCATCGAGCAGATGCAGCTCCTGCGTCGACTGCATGACCGTTTTGTTCGGGACGACCTGCTGGCGTCCGTTAATATTGACGGACCGGTGCTGATGGCATTGCAGAAAAATCTGCAGGCAAAAAAGCTGATTGCCAGTATGCCTTGGTTGCGTTTTGAGCTGGTGGAGTGTCAGGAAGGTTTGCCTAAAGAACTGCTGAACGCGTTGCCCGAAGCTAGCCGGCTATGGCTGGATGATTTCGGCTGCGGCGTAGCCAACTTTTCCTCGTTGTTGATGGTGCGGCACGATTGCATCAAAGTCGCCCGAGAGCTGTTCGTCATGCTTCAGCAAACCGAAGAAGGACGCCAAATCTTTCACCTGCTGATCACTCTCATGACCCGTTACTGTAATTACATCGTCGTTGAAGGTGTGGAAACGGAAAACGAGTGGGGGATGGTCAAAGAGTCCAATGCCACGGCTGCACAAGGCTATTTCCTTTCTCGTCCCCAGTCATTTGAATATTTCGAGTCATTAAAACTCGAATTCTAACGTCACTACCGTCATTCCTATCTTTTTATGGAGTTCCCTTTTCTTTTAATTTCACGTATAGCAATACGATGAATCGAATAGCCTCAAATATAGGGCTATTCGGAACGACAGGGCGTGCAGAGCTGTGATAACCAAAACAAAGCATTTGATTAAGAAAATTAAAACTGATGAAGTTTAATTCTTCAGTTTTTGTTAACTGTAGTCATCTGTGTTAATTTTATACCTAATGATGGTATGTGTTAATGATGATCACCCTGTGCATTGGTGTCCGTCTCCCGTACGATCACCTGCAAAAAATAAGTTTTTAAC
>NZ_CAMKXG010000105.1 GCF_946477055.1 Lonsdalea britannica
TGACAAAACGGCTGTCGCGCAGCACCCGCAGCATACCTTCGCGCATGGGCGTCCGGGTGGTGGAGATACGATAGGCGGGCAGCAGCCAGGCATTTGTGCCCGCCGCCAGCAGGAACATGAAAGCGCCGACCCAGCACACAACGTTGAAATTATATTGCATCAGCCAACTGCCGAGCAGCGCGCCGGTCACGGATCCCGCCGTATCCTGCATCAGCAGCAGGGAGAAGAAACGCCCACGTTCGCTGGGACGGGTCAGCTTAATGACCAGCGCGGTGCGCGGCGGGTCGAATAACGTGCCGCCGAGTCCCGAGAGAAAACAGGAAAACATCAGTACCAGCGGCGTGGTGGCCAGCGCCATGCAGATGAACCCCGCCGAGCGCATCAGCATGCCGGTAATAATCATCGGCTTGGCGCCGAACCGGTCGGCAATCGCGCCGCCGAAGATCCCCAAGCCCTGCTGGGTGAGCTGACGCAGCCCTAATGCGGTGCCGACCGTGAGCGCGGCCCAACCCATTTGGTCGACGAATCGGATGGATATCAGGGGAAACACAACGAAAAACCCTAAAATCACCAGCATGTTATCAAGCAGAATGAAATATTTACCCAGGCTGCGCGCCTGCGTCATCAAAGGCATGTTGCACCATCACGAGAAGAAGGAATCACCACGCGTTCATTCTCTCGCCAATTGATGAATGGCGATAGGTTACATAGAGATAATATTTTTTTATCGTCAGACGCTGTTCGGCGTGGGGCTGCGAGAATTGCAGGCGTAAACGTACGCTAATTGCGCGATAACCCGGTGATTACGCGGTTACGCTGATGCAGTCAACGCGGTTTATAGTAAGCTTAACGTCATGTTTATCCGCTGATTGCTGGCGGATAGCCGTTGGGTTGGTTCCATAAACATAATCGATTAATTACCCCGAACCTGAGGGAAGAAAAATGTTTGGCTATCGTTCCACATCTGCCACGGTCCGTTTGACGACAGACCGGCTGGTGATACGTCTGGCTCATGAACGTGATGCCTGGCGTCTGGCGGATTATTACTCGGAAAACCGCGATTTTTTGAAACCCTGGGAGCCGGTGCGAGATGCCAGCCACTGCTATCCTTCCGGCTGGCAGGCGCGTTTAAGCGTGATCACCGATATGCAAAAACAGAGCAGCGCATTCTATTTTTTACTGCTTGATCCGAACGAAACTGAAGTGCGCGGCGTTGCCAACTTCAGCAATATTCTGCGCGGATCTTTCCATGCCTGTTATCTGGGGTATTCGCTCGGGCAGAAATGGCAGGGGCAGGGGTTGATGTTCGAGGCGCTGAAAGCGGGCCTGCGTTATATGTTTGTTCAGCAGCGTATGCACCGCATCATGGCCAACTATATGCCGCACAATCACCGCAGCGGCGGACTGCTGGCGCGTCTGGGCTTCGAAAAAGAGGGGTATGCCCGAGATTACCTGCTGATCGACGGCGAATGGCAGGACCACGTGTTAACCTCGTTGACCAACGATCGTTGGGCCATGCGCAAGTAGCGGGTCGGGCGTTCAGAACTGTCGCAAAAATCAGCGTGCTCAGTCACTTCTGCGGCTTAGCGCGCTGAGCAGAGGCACCAACCGGTAGCTTTTGCCCGCACAATGCGTAGACTAGGCGCACCCAAGAGGCGTGTACGGCTGGACGGCTGTTTGCGCCATTCTCTTCCCCGGTATTCAGAACACTCGCATGAATTTACTTAAATCACTGGCTGCGGTCAGTTCAATGACAATGCTTTCGCGCCTGCTGGGCTTTGTGCGTGACGCTATCGTCGCCCGCGTTTTTGGTGCGGGTATGGCGACCGATGCCTTTTATGTCGCCTTCAAACTGCCCAATCTGCTGCGTCGTATCTTCGCTGAAGGCGCCTTTTCGCAGGCTTTCGTCCCCATTCTGGCCGAACACAAGAGCCAGCAGGGAGAAGAGGCCACGCGCACGTTTCTGGCGTATATCGCCGGGATGCTGACGCTGGTGCTGACGCTGGTCACCATTGCTGGCATGCTGGCCGCGCCCTGGGTGATTATGGTGACGGCTCCTGGGTTTGCCGAAACACCGGAGCGTTTTGAACTCACCTCCTCGCTGCTGCGCATTACGTTCCCGTATATTTTGTTGATTTCGCTAACGTCGATGGTCGGATCGGTGCTCAATACCTGGAACCGTTTTTCGGTGCCCGCTTTTGCGCCGACGCTGCTCAATGTCAGCATGATCTTTTTTGCTCTGTTCGCTACGCCGTACTTTCATCCACCGGTGCTCGCGCTGGCCTGGGCCGTGGTAGTCGGCGGCGTGTTGCAGCTGGGCTATCAACTGCCGCACCTCAAGAAAATCGGTATGCTGGTCTTACCGCGGCTCAAATGGCGCGATCCCAGCGTCGCCCGCGTCATGAAGTTGATGGCACCGGCGATCCTCGGTGTGTCGGTGAGTCAGATCTCGTTGATCATCAACACGATTTTCGCTTCTTTCCTGAGTCAGGGGGCGGTGTCATGGATGTATTACGCCGACCGCCTGATGGAGTTCCCCTCCGGCGTGCTGGGCGTCGCCTTGGGGACTATCCTGCTGCCATCGCTGTCGAAAAGCGCGGCCAGCGGCAATCACAAAGAGTATTCCCATTTGATGGACTGGGGACTGCGACTCTGTTTCCTGCTCGCGTTACCAAGCGCGGTGGCGCTGGGGCTGTTGGCGAAACCGCTGACGGTGTCGTTGTTTCAATACGGTAAATTCAGCGCGTTTGATGCGGAGATGACGCAGCGGGCCTTGGTGGCGTACTCCATCGGCCTCATGGGGCTGATCGTGGTGAAAGTGCTGGTGCCGGGATTTTATGCACGACAGGACATCAAAACGCCGGTGAAGATCGCGTTGGTGACGCTGGCGCTGACGCAGCTGATGAACCTGGCGTTTATCGGCCCGTTGCAGCATGCCGGACTGGCGTTGTCGATTGGTCTGGCCTCGTGCATCAACGCCGCGCTGCTGTTTTGGCAGTTGCGCAAGCAGCAGATCTTTCAACCGTCACCGGGCTGGACCGGTTTCCTCGTGCGGCTATTGCTGGCGGTGGTGGTGATGTCGGTGACGTTGCTGGCGCTAAACCAGTTCATGCCGCCGTGGGATCAGGGCGGTATGACGGTGCGTATCTTGCGGTTGATGGTGATGGTGATCGCTGGCGCCGGGGCTTACTTCGTTACGCTGGCGTTGATGGGATTTCGACCAAAAGATTTCTCGCGCCGCAGCCTCTAAGCCTTAGCAGCATTCACACCCTCGGCGGGTTCGCTCGTCGCGGGTGTATTAACCCTTCGTCAGACTGACCCTGCTTCTCTTCGCCACACCCATTCCTAATGAAATGACATATTGGTCTCAATACCACCGGGTAAACCCTGTCGGTAGGGATGGGTCGATGGGTATCAACGTCGCTTGGATTTGGTTGGGGACAAGAGAAGGGTGCAACACGCCACCACCACTCACCGGGTAAACGCGATGGGGGGAATGGAGCTTTGGGTACCGAAGTCGCTTGAATAAGGTCTGGGCAAAGGAAGGGGGATACACGCCGCCTTTGAGGAAGACGGCGTGGAGGGAAGCGTTACATCTTCTCGACAGTCTGGATGCCCAGCGTGTCCAGACCCTGCTTCAGCGTCTTGGAGGTCAGCATCGCGAGTTTCAGACGGCTCTGGCGTTCAGCCTCGTTCTCGGCATTCAGGATCGGGCAGTGCTCGTAGAAACCGGAGAACTGACCGGCCAGATCGTACAGATAAGCACACATCACATGCGGCGTACCGTCGCGCGCCACGGTCGTAATGACTTCTTCGAACTGCAACAGACGCGTTGCCAGCGACTGTTCGCGCTCGTTGGTCAGCACGATTGGCTGGGTCAGGCTGGCTTCATCGACACCGGCACGCTTGAAGATAGACGCGACGCGGGTGTAGGCATACTGCATGTAAGGCGCGGTATTACCTTCGAATGCCAGCATGTTGTCCCAGTCGAAGACGTAGTCGGTGGTGCGGCTCTTGGAGAGGTCCGCATATTTCACTGCGCCGATAGACACGACATTCGCCAGCTCGGCCACTTCGTCCTGCGGCATCTCCGGGTTTTTGTCGGCGATCAGCTTCACCGCGCGTTCGTAGGCTTCATCCAGCAAATCCGCCAGCTTGATGGTTCCGCCGGAGCGGGTTTTGAACGGCTTGCCGTCCTTGCCCAGCATCATCCCGAACATGTGATGTTCCAGGCTCACGCTTTCGGGGATGTAGCCCGCTTTGCGGACGATGGTCCAGGCTTGCGTCAGATGCTGATGCTGACGGGAGTCGATGTAGTAAAGGACGCGATCGGCACCCAGCGTTTCGTAGCGATATTTGGCGCAGGCGATGTCCGTCGTGGTGTACAGGTAGCCGCCGTCTTTTTTCTGGACGATCACGCCCATCGGATCGCCTTCCTTGTTTTTGAATTCATCAAGGAATACGACCGTGGCGCCTTCGCTTTCGACTGCCAGACCTTTGGCTTTCAGATCGGCGACAATGCCCGGCAGCATGTCGTTGTACAGGCTTTCTCCCATGACGTCGTCTTTGGTCAGCGTGACGTTGAGTCGGTCATAGTTGCGCTGGTTCTGGCTCATGGTGATATCCACCAGCTTGCGCCACATGGTACGGCAATATTCGTCGCCGCCCTGCAGTTTCACCACGTAGCCGCGAGCGCGTTCGGCGAACTCTGCGTCAGCGTCATAATGCTGTTTTGCTTCACGATAGAACGCTTCGAGGTCGGACAGTTCCAATTCGCCTGCGTTTTCGTTCTGCACTTTCTCCAGAAACGCGATCAGCATGCCGAACTGCGTGCCCCAGTCGCCGACGTGGTTAGCGCGGATGACATTATGGCCGAGGAATTCGAGCGTTCTTACCGCCGCGTCGCCGATAATGGTGGAACGCAGGTGGCCGACATGCATCTCTTTGGCCACGTTCGGCGCGGAGTAATCGATGACGATGGTTTGCGGTTCTACCGGAGACACGCCCAGTTTCGGACTGGTCAGCACTTGCTCTAACTGTGCGGCCAGCCACTGAGGATCGAGGAAGATATTGATGAAGCCGGGACCGGCGATTTCAGTTTTGGCGGCGATTCCTTCCAACTGCAGCAGCTGAACCACTTTTTCCGCCAATTGACGGGGAGGCATGCCTAATTTTTTAGCCACGGCCATCACGCCGTTAGCCTGATAATCACCAAATTGCGCTTTTGCCGATTGGCGAACCTGCGCTTCGCTGTCAGCGGGCGCGCCCGCCGCAACCAATGCCTGACGGACTTTTTCGGAAAGAAGAGCCTGAATATTCACCGGGTTACCTTACATTACAAATTAAGCCCCTGCTTATACCATATTTGGTCGATTGAGTCAGCAGAGCTGCGGTGTCACAGGCTCATCGGGGAGCGCATGATGATGGTGCATCATGGTAAAAAAAACGTAGAGGAAATAAAAAGAAAACGGCCATACAGATAAATCTAAAAAAGAGAAAACCAGAGGGTCATTAACGCTTTTTATTTCGTCTGTCGGTAACCAAACGTGCGCTTTTCATGTTTTTAAGATGACGAAAGATAGCATAACCGGCTAATGCAATTAATAAAACCGATACAATAAGTAGCGACATGATGAACGACCTTTTTATATCTTTTGGAATAACGAAATTATCCCTTTTATTGTTTATTCACAATGGGCGAAAGTGTATTTAAGATTACTCCCATGAAATATAGGAATATGCGTAAAAACAGCCAATTAAGAAGGTTATTTACGTCAGGGTTATTGTTGGCGATAAGCAAAAAAACATCATGGATATGACGAGGTTTCGTTAATTAATTAATCAGACTGATGATCTTAAACGATAAAAAAACAAACAAAAAACTGACAATTGACTGACAATTCCGTTTAAAGCTGGATGCAGATGCTATCTCTCTGTAAATTAAAAAAGCACTTAACGTTAATGGAGGCATTTGAAAAAAAATGGCGGCTAATACATCGCAACCGCTCCCGGCGTCATTAATGGCCGATCTGTCTCGTTTCGAGTCTGAGATGAACAAACTGGCCGAGCAGCTTTCGTTGGATATCGCGCAATTTGAGGCCGATCATATCTCCTTGCGTTGCCATCAAAACGCGACGGCGGAGCACTGGCGTGAGGCGCTGTTGGCGCAGGGCGCGACGTTGCTATCAGAAAACATGATTAATGGCCGACCCATTTGTCTGTTTATCTTGCCTCAGCCAGTGACGGTCGGGCCTTGGCAGATCGCATGCATCGAGTTGCCGTGGCCGGGGAACAAACGTTATCCCCACGAAGGCTGGGAGCATGTTGAAGTGGTTTTACCAGGCGATCCGGCCACGCTTCATCAGCGCGCACTGGCCTGTCTCCCGGATGAGGCGCTGCTCACTCAGGGGATCCGGCTCAAATTCAGTCAGCCGCAAGGAGAGCAGGAACGCTTGCCTAACCCCACGCTGGCGGTCACCAACGGCACCGTCACCCTCAAGTTTCATCCTTTCAGCTTGCAGGATATCGTCGAGAGCGAGCGTGACGAACGCTGAACGCTATACTGTGCGCCACTTCATATCCTTTGATGTTGCTCTCCTCAAGAACAGTAACGCGGTGCCATAGTATAGTGACTCATTTATTCAGGGGCGCCATTGCTCCTGACCGCGACTTTAGGGAGGAACGTATGCCTAAGCTGGAAGTATGCTGTTACAGCATTGATTGCGCGTTGACGGCCGAACGTGCGGGAGCCGACCGTGTGGAACTGTGCGCGGGCCTGCGGGAGGGCGGACTGACGCCGGGTTACGGTATGCTTCGTCAGGCGCGCGATCACCTGACGATCCCGGTGCATCCGATGGTGCGGCCGCGCGGCGGCGATTTTTGCTACAGCGCGACGGAATTCTCAGCGATTTTGTATGATATCGACCAGATCCGCGACCTGGGCTTTCCGGGGCTGGTTGTCGGGATCCTGGATGCGGAAGGGCATATCGATTTAGCGCGCATGAAGCAGGTAATGGCGCATTGCGATGGACTGGCCGTCACGTTTCATCGGGCGTTCGATATGTGCTTCAACCCCCGACAGGCGCTGATGCAGCTGGCCGATTTGGGCGTCTCTCGCGTATTAACTTCCGGTCAGCAGCAGAGTGCCGAAAGCGGTTTGCCATTATTGCGGGAACTTAATGCACTAGAGCGCGGTCCAATCATTATGGCGGGATCCGGCGTGCGTCTGACGAACCTGCATAAGTTTCGCGCCAGCGGGATTAAAGAATTGCATAGCTCCGCCGGCCAGTGGTTGCCGTCCCCCATGCGATATCGCAAAGCCGGCGTCACTATGAGCGCCGATGTCGATGGCGATGAATTCCAACACTACTGCGTCGATGGCGACGTGGTGGCGGCGATGAAGATCGCACTGACCTCCGATCAGCACACGGCGCACGTCGTATGATGTGACGCGATGTGCCTACCTTTGCCGCGCAGCATACTTCAGCAGGTTTGCTTGCGAGTACCAAGCCCCGGTGTGTTACCGGGGCTTTTTTTCGTCCATTCTCAGACAGCGAGCGTCCTGACTTAATCAGCGATCCCGCGGCGGTTACGCCTCCGGTTTACAGAAATCGTTGCGCAGCATACCCCGAAGGGTACGGACCGCCAGACTGACGACGATGATGACAAGCGCGACAAACAGGCATTTGCCGCCGATCAGCAGTTGTGCCGAATCAATCGCTTGAGCCATTGTCAACGTGGCGATAGTAAATGCCGCCACGGGGAAAGAATAAGCCCACCAGGAAAGGGAAAAGGTCTGACGAATTAATAACGGAATCTGCATCAGAATAATCAGGAATAAAAAAGTCGCGGAGTAATACAAGATGCGAGCGAATATTCCTACTTCATGGGTGATAGACACGAGACTAATGAAAGACAGCGACGGCGGCGCGAGAAAAATAAAAAAGGTAGGCAACATCGCACCGGGCATCGCAGGATGAAAAATAAGTCGGTTAAAGACGGTGTTAAGCACGATGAGCCAAAACAAAATGCCAATTGAAAAATAAAACCAGCAGATTTCAACGGAAACATAATGGACCCCCGCAATGGGAACCAGAATATTTCCCACAACGGGCATAAACCAGCCAGGAGAAACATGCTCAATAGTGAAGTGGCTTTTGCTGAGCCACATAGAAATGACTGCGATGGTCAATAGGATATGCAAGACGGAACCTATCCCCCACAGCGCAATCGACAGCGTCGCTGACAGGGATTGAGCCGCCGTACCTAACAAGATCAGCCCGATTGAGAACGTCGGGAAGAAAACGATTTTCACCGGATGTGACCATTCGCTGAGGATATTCCGGGGATATTTGATGAGCTTGGCGAAGTAGATGCTGGAGAATCCGCAGAAGACCAGCAGGGACACGATGAACAGCGTATTGCCCCATTGATGGCGGTAGCCGAACAGCGTCTCTATTTTTAACGTTGCCAGCGTAAGCCCGCACAATCCCATGACAACGGGGAAAAAAGTGATAGGAAAAGCAGACAACCACGATGTTTTTTGAAGAAGCGGTTTGTCTAGAGTGTTCATGTAAAGTGGCTCCAAGGGATAAATAAAGGCAAATAGCAAAAAGAGAAGGCGAAATGACTTTTCCTTTCACGCCGGTATGCTTGAAAGAAAAAGCCAAAACCCTTCTCTGGTCGGTACGGCCTAATCAGGCACAACCGTTTCCGGAAAAAATATAGTAAGTCGGTAAATCTAGATCGTAAATCTGATGGGCTACGCGATAACCATTAAGCACATTATCGATGGAACACAGAGGGAAAATACCCACGTATGACTGGTAATTATCCCGGGTTTTGCGCGCATCGATTTTATAGCGTATGGCTCTTAACATGGCAGCGTTTGCCGCAACGCAATTTGGCTTATCGTTGACCATATAGGGGATTTCTTCACCATCAACAACGACTGACCATATTCGGTCTCCCGCCTGTTCAGAATAGCGAATATTATCACTGCCGTCTTTTCTGGCTTTATCCACATGGCGTTTAAAGCGATCCGCCATATTCTTTTCAGCGCAGAACATGACTTTCAGATCTCGGTTTAATGAGGCCTGCGCCTGTTTAACGATGTCGGCCATTTTGGTCGGTAGCACATAAGGATTCAGAACCAGCTTTCTGTATTTGTTCGGCGTGGCGGCCCCGATATCATTCCCCGCGTTTTCCATGAACAGATCATTAACCTGCACCAGAAAGTCAGCGTGAATATGAGCGCTCTGCGTCAGATATTTAACCACCTCCATTGAGAATGCCGTTGCGCTAAGAACGGAAGCACTGACTTCCAGCGTGTTCGACATATTAATGACGGTATGACCTCCTGAAACGACGGTAGGGCCCGGCAATGCTTTCAGCAAAGGAGAGAGTTTGTCCATCATGCTGTCGGGAAAGAGTCGTTGATCGAACTGAGGCAATGACGTTAATTTTTTAACGACACCTTTGTCCGCATGATAAATAATAATTTCCGATTTACCTTTCCACTGTCTTTCGCAGGAAAAGGTAAATCCGGGGATCACCGTTCGGGTAATTTCATGCTGAACGGTGTCTTCATATTCTACGGTTGGTAATCCCATGAGTGTTCCCTCACCATGAAAATACGGGGTTAAAATTTCTGTTACGTAATTCAGCAATGGCTTCTTCGCGATTATAAGGCAGCGTTTCAAATTGCTGGTGCTCAGGCGAATTACTCAGTCCTTTTAAATAATCGCCAGGGAACGTCGCGAAATCGATAGTAAAGAGATCGCCGCCGCCAGCCACAATTTTACTGTTTTGGTCCATTGTTTGGCGCGAGTTAACAAACAGCTTCGCGGAAGGGAACATGGCTTTATAAACCCAAGAAATCAGCGTCAGCGTATCAGTATCAATAATGTGCGGGAAATCGGCCAAACCTTTTCCCATCGCAGGGGTTAATTTCGGGATGCCAATAATATATGGGGAATAACCGTAGGTCTGACGCAGATAATCGCCGTGCGCCATTAGCATCGCCGCATCTTCTTTCCACGGTGCGAGTCCTAACAGTGCGCCGAGACTGTATTGCGTGCAGCCCGCTTTGATGAGGCGTTCCGGGGCATTCACGCGAAAGGCGTAGTCGGCTTTGCGCGTATTTTCCGGATGTACATCGGCGTAAATCTCATGATGATAGGTTTCCATCCATAGCACCAGAAAGTCCATGCCGTCTTGCTTCAATTGGACATAACCGTCGTCATCAAATGCCTGAGCATCAATCCCTATGGTGATGGTACAGCCGTGCTCATCTGCGAGCTGTTTAGCCACTTTGATTCTTTCGCCAATTAATTCCGGCTTGTAATGCATGTCCGTTGCATAAACGAATTCAAAAGAACGATATCCCCAGCTCAACAACAATTTCATTTCTTCAATAAAATCGTTGTCTTTCAGTCGAATTCGTTGAATGTCCTTATTACTCATTCTGAATCCGCAATATTTACAGTTATCGGCACAACGGCTGCTGTGATAGTGCGGGACGATAATATTTAACTGGTTATCAAAAACATCGTTTCTGTTTTTGGCGAGTTGCTCTTTAAATATATCTTTGTAAGAAGGGTTGTCGTGGCAAAGTGATAATAATGACATGGCGTCTTCTAAAGAGATCAGTTCCTTTCTTTTCATTTTTTCAATGATCTGCTCAAAATCATTAAATTGCTGACGCTCGAAGAACTCAATGATGTGATTCCGTTTCTCATGCGATACTTCTGAAAACATGGAAATATTACCTTTTATATTGTTATCAGTCTAATTAGTGGGTTTGTTAAAAATCAATGCGTTTTGGTTATTTGCTTATTCTTAATGGTTATTTAAATATAAGGTATGGGATTGAGTAACTATTTGATAAAAGTCAATTTAACCAGAACTATGGCAAAGAAGGCCTTTTAAATGCCTTGTCGTGTTATGACGAAATAAATTTATCCACACACATTAACGCAATGGGATTATTAGTGGGGCGCGTTAAAAATAAAAAGAGTAGGGAAGATATAATGACAGCGTGGACATTAGCGAATAAACGTTTTTATTTTGTTAGTTATCTTTTGAAGGCGCGATATAAACGCTGGTTGACCGCGG
>NZ_CAMKXG010000106.1 GCF_946477055.1 Lonsdalea britannica
GAAAGTTGTTCAGGATGCCGTTTTCCTTCAGTATCCCCATCCACGCATAAACCCGGATCAGGAACGACGTCCACGACGGCAGGATCACCAGCAGCAACAGAATATTGCGAGTCGACGGCTTGCTGTGCGCGACCGCCCAGGCTAGCGGATAGCCTAGCAGCAGACACAGTAGCGTCGAAATCGCCGCAACCTGCAACGACTGGAGATAAGCCTCGATGTACAGCGGGTCAGCCAGCAGCTGCAAATAGTTGCCGATGTTCAGCGCGAGGTTCAGCGTTCCATCGGCCCATGTCATCAGGTCCGTATACGGCGGCACCGTCCGCGCCATTTCCGACAGACTGATTTTGAAGACAATCAGGAACGGCAGCATGAACAGACACAGCAGCCAAAAATACGGCAGCGCGATCACCACTTTGTGTCCATGCAGCATCCGCCAGCGCCTGAGCAGGCCGACGGTTTTTCCCGTTGTCTGATGTTGTTCAGATAAGGTCGTCATTGATGTGTGCTCCCCTTGCTACACCGTCAGCACCACACAGCTGTCCGCATCCCAGCACAATTGCACTTCATCACCCCACGTCGGCGCATTTTTGCGATAGCGATAGGCGTTCTGCAACTGAGCGCTGATGATCTGCCCGCTTTGAAGGCGAACGTGGTAAATCGACAAATCGCCCAGATAAGCGATGTGGACGACCTCACCCACCGCGAAGTTGCAGCCGTCTTCCGGCACGTTTTCGCACAGCATGATTTTTTCCGGGCGCAGCGCGATGGACACCGGTACGCCGTCCACGACCGAGACGTCGGAAGCCACTTTGAGCGGATGCACCAGCCCCGGGCTTTGCACGATAAACGCATCGTCCTGACGCTCCTGCAACAGCCCTTCAAACATATTCACCGATCCGATGAACTCCGCGCTGAACCGGGTTGTCGGATTCTCGTAAATCTCTTCCGGCTCGCCGATCTGTACAAACTTGCCGCGGTTCATGATCGCGATACGCCCTGCCATCGTCATCGCTTCTTCCTGATCGTGGGTGACCATGACACACGTCACGCCAACGCGATCCAGAATATCGACGACTTCGAGCTGCATGCGGTCGCGCAGCTTTTTGTCCAGCGCGCCCATCGGTTCATCCAGCAGCAGCAGCTTCGGACGTTTCGAGAGGCTGCGCGCCAATGCGACTCGCTGACGCTGACCGCCGGAAAGCTGATGCGGCTTGCGGTTGGCGAACTCCTGCATATGCACCAGCGACAACATTTCCGCCACGCGATCTTTGATCTCGCCGCGTGACAGCTTGTCCTGCTTGAGGCCAAACGCGATGTTTTTCTCCACGGACATGTGGGGGAACAGCGCATAAGACTGGAACATCATATTGATAGGACGCAGATAGGGCGGCACTAGCGACAGATCCTGGCCGTCCAACATGATTTGCCCCTGCGTCGGGCGTTCGAAACCGGCCAACATACGCAGCAGCGTAGATTTACCGCAGCCAGACGCACCGAGCAGAGCGAAGAGTTCACCCTTGTAGATGGTCAGGCTGACGTCATCGACGGCCAGTTGTCCGTCGTAGGATTTGGTCAGATTGCGGACCTCCAGCAACGGAGTGGCCGCCTTTTGGGTTTTAGGCTGAGGGCGGGAAATCGCTTCGTTCACAAATAATGCTCTCCGGCAGAAGCAAGATACATCACAGTCTCCGGACTGCGACAGATGAAGGGGCAATCAGGCGAACGTCGCCGCCTGATTGCCAAGGTCAGAATGGCCGTTATTTACCGCTTTTGACCTTGGTCCACGAACGGGTGATCACGCGATCGATTTTCGGGGACTGTACTTTTAACGTAAACAGCTTGGCGCGAACGTCGGCCGGCGGGTAAATGCCCGGATTATTTTTGACATCGTCTTTCACCAGCGGCAAGGACGCCTTGTTCGGGTTAGCGTAATAGACATAGTTGGTAACCCCGGCGATCACATCCGGTTTCAGCAGATAGTTGAGGAACGCATAGGCTTCATCCAGATTTTTGGCATCTTTCGGGATCGCCAGCACGTCGAAGAAGGCCAGCGCGCCCTCTTTCGGGATGCTGTAGCCGATATTGATGCCGTTTTTCGCCTCTTTGGCGCGGTTTGACGCCTGCATCACATCCCCAGCCCAGCCAATCGCGACGCAAATATCGCCGTTAGCCAGATCGTTGATGTATTGCGAGGAGTGGAAGTAGCGAATGCTCGGACGCAGCTTCAGCAGCAGGTCGTTGGCGGATTGCGTGTAGTCGCTCTCTTTGGTGCTGTTAGGATCTTTACCCTGATAATTCAGCACGGTGGCATAGATTTCCGCCGGGGCGTCGAGGAAGGAAACACCGCAACTTTTCAGTTTTTCCAGGTTTTCAGGCTTCAGCACCAGATCCCAGCTGTCCACCGGGGCGTCTTTGCCCAGCACCGCTTTGACTTTGTCGACGTTGTAGCCAATACCGGTGGTCGCCCACAGATACGGCACCGCGTATTGATGACCCGGATCGTGAGGTTCGATCAGTTTCATCAACTCAGGATCGAGGTTTTGGTAGTTCGGCAGTCGGCTCTTATCGAGCGGCTGGAAAATTCCCGCGCTCAGTTGGCGCTCCAGGAAGCTGGCAGAAGGCACGACCAGATCGAAGCCGGTGCTGCCTGCCATCAGTTTGCCTTCCAGCAGTTCGTTGGAGTCGAACACGTCATAAACGACTTTGATGCCCGACTCTTTCTGGAAATTCTGCAGCGTGTCCGGCGCGATATAGTCAGACCAGTTGTAGACATGCAGCGTTTTATCTTCCGCCAATGCTGTGGCGGACGCCGCCATCAGCACGCTGGCAACCACACCCGACAACCATTTTTTACGTTGGGTGAACATATCCGTTCATTCCTCCATCTCAGGGGATAATTAGGATTGACTGTGCATCTATCGATAACGCGAGTGTGTCGACCAGGGCAGCATTCGCAATGTGTTTTCATCGACTTGCGTCAGAATTCAGTATAGCGAATGACCGTCGGAACACGGCGGACCGCAGGCATAACTGCCGCTTTAAAGCATAACCGGACTGAACTGGAGGCACCATAGAGGGGGAGTAAAACCGGGGTTTATGAATGATTTAGGGGTATTTGGTTGATACTGCTCGGCCAATGTCGCCTAAATGCCGTGGAATATATGGCAAATAGGCGAAAAAGCTAAAATAAAACTCGGAGGGTCAAAAATAAGAAAATGCGATGGTATTGACTGATTAATAACACGATCAATGAAGGCTGGGCGCGATAGCACGACTAGCAGGACTCTCTTCTTCATCACCGATAAACAGCAGATTGTTTGCACCTGCTTCCATAATCACCATCGACGTTTGTTCTTCGGCCTGCTGCATAAAGTAACGGAACTGCTCCAGACTGATCCCCGCCCCTGCGCTAAAGGTCTGGCAGGCGATCAGCTTCGGCAGGTTGTCGTCCTGAATGTCCAGAAATACCTTGGCCGTCAGAGAACTGGCGTTGGTCTGGCTCAGGTCGCCCACCAGCGGGATCAGTGCCGTCGGCTTCACTTCCGCCAACGCGGAAAACACGATGACCTTATCGACGATATCGACCTTGGCATCAAAAATGCCGTCGAAATTTTGCATATGCGGTAAATGCAGCGCTTCACAGGAGTCACATTCGAAATAAATGATGCCCAGTTGATCCAGCCACCGCCGTAGCACATTCAAATCAGGGACGATGATTGAATCCATATAAACTTGCCTCATTACTTACCCATCAGTGAAAAAAAACACCGGCCCGCCAGACTATCGTGCGCGAATGCCCTCTATCAACGTCCCGCCGGTAGAATCGGCGGCGACAGAACCAGGCCTGCGCATCAGCTTGCGGGAAGTGACGTACAACCACCGGGCAGTCGAACAACAACGACGGCGCAAAACGGGTTGAGCGCTATCGCCTATTCGCTGCCTGACACGGTGCCCGAACGCGAGTCTAGTATATCAAGAGCGACACCGCCGAGTCCCCCTGTTTTTGCCGTTCGCCGGGTCGGCTTCTCGTTGAGCGGTCCTCATTGCCACTGGAAATCGCTTAGTGCGCGACGTTCGCCTGCCTGCCTTGGCGTTTGCGCCCCACAGGCCGTCGGAGAAAAGCGCCCGGATTCAGACCGCACACCGCTCGCGTCAGCGTTTAATCCATCCCTGAGAGTGCAGGTAATTCAACATGAACGGACGTTGCTCTTGCGCCAGCGCTTTTCGGACATGGTCGCTCCAGCTGCCGCTGTGCTTGTTGTCGCCGCGCTGCTGGTAATATTCCGTCAGCTGCTGGTCATACTTCTCCAACACGCTTTTATCCATCGGCGCGTAGGTATTTTCATGGATCACCAGCTCAGCAGGCAGACGCGGTTTTTGACCCGGCTGGGCCGCCGGATAGCCCAGGCACAGGCCGAACAACGGCAGCACCTGCTCAGGCAGTTCCAGCAACGCCGTGACCTCCGCAATATGGTTGCGGATTCCGCCAATGTACACGCCGCCTAACCCGAGTGACTCCGCCGCCACCAGCGCATTCTGCGCCATAATGGCGGTGTCGACGCAGCCCAGCAGCAGCTGCTCCGCCAGCCCCACTTCCGCTTCCGGGAAGATTTGCAGGTGACGATTGAAGTCCGCGCAAAACACCCAGAACTCCGGCGCCTGCGCCACATACGCCTGACCACCGCTCAATGTTACCAGCGCCTGACGAGACGCATTGTCGGTGATGCGAATCAGGGAGACACATTGCAACATGCTGGAGGTCGAGGCGCTTCGGGCGGACTGAAAAATGGCCTGACGTTGGTCATCGGTCAGCGGTTGGTCGGTAAACTGGCGAATGGAGCGGTGATGACAGAGTAAATCGATAGTGGGAGTCACAATGGCGATCCTTACGCGTGATGAAAGTAGCTGACGCGCCAATGGACAGCGATGGGCGCGGCAATCGACAGAGACAATGGCGACAGCGGGCGTCGCTCAGCCCACAATTATAAGACAGCTTGCCCGGCTCACAACGGAGAGCATCGGACTTCTTGGCGGCACTGATAGCCTGAGGGCATCAATACGACAGGCAATGACTGCTTTTTATTGCGTTTTCGTCCGGGCATAGTAAAAGGGTTGGCTAAATTTGAGATTGAATGAAGGAGTGAGCATGTTTGCTGTAATTTTCGGACGTCCTGGTTGCCCTTATTGTGTACGCGCCAAAGAACTGGCGGAAAAACTGACCGCTCAGCGCGATGACTTCAGCTATCGCTACGTTGATATTCAGGAGGAAGGGATCACCAAAGCAGACCTGTCAAAAACCGTCGGTAAACCGGTGGAAACCGTTCCGCAGATTTTCCTGGATGAGCAGCACATCGGCGGCTGCACGGATTTTGAAGCTTATGCGAAAGAACATCTGAATCTGTTCAAGTGACAACGTCACTTAATCGATAATTGATGAGACAGAAGGCGCTTCACGCGCCTTTTTTACGCTCAGGGATCAGTCACCATCGAGACTTCGCTCTCTGCGAGGAAAGAAAAGCCCCCACGTTTCCTCAGCGAAAGAAGTGACGCATCACCGCCCTCAGAAACAGCAGCAGCAATCCACCCAGCAAAGTCCAGAACACCGACACCACGACATACGCCAGATCCTGCCAGAATGACCCGCAAGACGCATGGCCTGCACGCAGCAGCCACAGACAGATGGGAACCGCCGTCAAGGCGCCAATTAGGGTGTAACGCATTCTGTCGCACCCCGTCAGATAGCTGGAGATCATACCCGGTAGCAAAAACAACAACATGCCCGGCTCGCCATTACCGCCCTGTACCGTCGTTACTTTGAACGACATCATTTTCTGACTGAGAAAAACCAGCGTAAACAACACCATACAACTGATTATCCCAATCCAACCTTTATTGTTTGCCATGCTTCGCCTTCTCACTATAAACAGGTGACAATACCTTCCGACCTCGTCATAAAGCACAGGCCACCAATCATGGTATTTCCCTGATGTGCCAAGACGGTGCTCTTGGCGCGTTTTATCTGCATACACAGCTGGTTGTAACGCAAATAAACTTCTAGAATAGCGACCGCCACACCAATCATTACAGACACGGCTGATTCCCTTCATTTCATGCAACTCTGCTGTCGACGCCAGCGTCCTTGTAATGGAGTAAATTTAGCCTAAATTACTTTTATATCAAGAACTTAATAGTAAAAAATAAGTTGCATCCCATGAATATAAACGTCGCTGATTTGTTAAACGGGAATTACATTCTGCTGCTGTTCGTCGTTCTGTGTTTGGGTCTTTGTTTGGGGAAGTTAAGGCTAGGTTCAGTACAACTCGGTAATTCTATTGGAGTTTTAGTGGTCTCATTGTTTCTGGGACAACAACATTTCACCATTAATGCCGAAGCCCTTAGCCTGGGATTCATGCTGTTTATTTTTTGTGTAGGCGTCGAAGCTGGCCCCAACTTCTTTTCAATTTTTTTCCGCGACGGCAAAAACTATCTGATGCTGGCTCTGGTTATGGTCGGCAGCGCGCTAGTACTCGCTCTGATCTTAGGCAAGGTTTTCGGCTGGGGGATCGGACTCACCGCCGGGATGCTGGCGGGATCCATGACCTCAACCCCGGTACTGGTCGGAGCAGGCGATACGCTGAGGAACGCGTTCGGCGCCACGCCCGTGCTCGGCATCGAGCAGGAACACCTGAGTCTGGGCTATGCCCTGACCTACCTCATCGGCTTGGTCAGCCTGATCTTCGGCGCACGCTATCTGCCCAAATTGCAGCATCAGGATCTGCCGACCAGCGCCCAGCAAATCGCACGCGAGCGCGGTTTGGACGCCGACAGCCAGCGTAAGATTTATCTGCCGATTATCCGCGCTTATCGCGTCGGGCCGGAGCTGGTCGCTTGGGCCGATGGCAAAAACCTGCGCGAGCTGGGCATCTACCGTCAGACCGGCTGTTATATCGAACGGATTCGACGTAACGGTATTCTGGCCAGCCCGGATGGCGATGCGGTGCTGCAACTGGGCGACGAAATCTCGCTGGTGGGTTATCCGGATGCGCACGCGCGGCTCAATCCCAACTTCCGCGACGGCAAAGAGGTCTTCGACCGCGATCTGCTGGATATGCGTATCGTCACCGAAGAGATTGTGGTGAAGAACCACAACGCCGTCGGCAAACGCCTCAGCCAGCTTAAACTGACCGACCACGGCTGCTTTCTCAACCGTATTGTTCGTAGCCAGATTGAAATGCCGATTGACGATGGTGTGGTGCTGAACAAAGGGGATGTCTTGCAGGTCAGCGGCGATACCCGACGGGTGAAAAGCATTGCAGACCGGATCGGCTTTATTTCCATCCACAGCCAACTCACCGACCTGCTCGCCTTTTGCGCCTTCTTTATTATCGGCATCATGATTGGACTGATCTCATTCCAGTTCAGCCACTTCTCGTTCGGCGTCGGTAACGCCGCCGGCCTGCTGTTTGCGGGCATCATGCTGGGCTTTCTGCGCGCCAACCACCCGACTTTCGGCTACATCCCTCAGGGGGCGCTGAATATGGTGAAGGAGTTCGGTCTGATGGTCTTCATGGCTGGCGTTGGACTGAGCGCAGGCGGCACGATCAACAGCAGTCTCGGCGCCATTGGTCTGCAAATGCTGCTGTCCGGGCTACTGGTCAGTCTGGTGCCGGTATTTATCTGTTTCCTGTTCGGCGCTTACATTCTGCGTATGAACCGGGCGTTACTGTTCGGAGCGATCATGGGAGCCCGGACCTGCGCCCCGGCGATGGATATCATCAGCGATGCCGCCCGCAGCAATATTCCGGCGCTCGGCTATGCGGGAACTTATGCCATCGCCAATGTTCTCCTTACGCTGGCCGGCTCGCTGATTGTGATTATCTGGCCGGAGCTTCCGCTCTAGCGGGAGATTAACGTACAGAGACAGGCGTCACTCGTCAGGCTCCATGCGGTGGACGAACCTTGTGTTTATCCACCGCACGGAGCATCCAAAACTGCGCTATCGGGGGACGTTTCTATTGAGAAATAGCGACAAGGAATTCCCGTTATACGCTCCCACTTTCCACCGCCAGAGCCTTTTGCATAGGGCACTAATTACCTGCTTTTGTAATTAGTTATACTTATTTAAATGCTTATTCCATTAGTTTATCACCGTCTGTTTGCACCACCGTTAGCTAAACCGCTATATTACTGTCCCGTCTGCCGACTCACCGGCTCAGGCTATTTCCCGCATGAACATGGCTGTTCCTGCTGCTTCAGACTGCGGTTGACCGCACTCTGGCCCGGCACACAGAACACGCTGTGCGCCACCTTCTAGACCTCTGAACTTGGGCCACCTCGCGTTGGCGTCAGCCTATCGCTGTCGATGGGGTCCGTAGTTAACACGGAGGCGGGCACCTTTCGCGCTGCACTTTTTTATTTTGACACTATTTACTGGGGACCATCATGGTAATGCGCCGCATCGAACGGCTGAACACACTGGCTCACGCCTTGAAGAAAACCGACAAAATGCACCTCAAAGAGGCGGCGCTGTTGCTGGGCGTTTCTGAAATGACCGTCAGACGCGACCTGAACAGCGAGGAAACGAGCGTGATGCTGCTGGGCGGCTATGTCGTCAGCGATCCCCGGAGTCACGCTGTCGGCGGTTATCTCGTTGCCGAGCGTGAACAGTGTCAGGTGGAAGAGAAACGCCAAACCGGCGAGCAAGCGGCATTGTTAGTCAAAGCCAACGACATCGTTTTTTTCGACTGCGGCACCACAACCAGTTTCATCATTGAAGCGATCCCGGATGATGTTTGCTTCACTGGCGTCTGCTACTCACTCAATACCTTTATGGCGCTGCAAAATAAGCCGTTGTGTCAGGCTATCTTGCTGGGCGGACTGTTCAACGCAGGCAAAGCTCTGTTCACCCCTATCGGCCACCAGCACGACATGGATCATCTCTGCCCGCACATCGCGTTTATCTCTGCGGAAGGGGTCGATCTTCAGGTAGGTACCACCTGTCTGGATGTCGCCGAACTGGCGATAAAACATCGCGCTTTGTCGGCCAGCCAACGCAATGTGTTGGTCGTCGACCACAGCAAATTCGACAAACGCAGCCCGGCCCGCATCGGCGAACTGACGCTCTTCGATGCGCTGGTCAGCGACCGTTTACCGGCCGCCGACTACATTCACTATTGCGCCAAACAGGGTATTCAGTTACTCACCCCCGATCTGCCGGACATGCCGAGCCTCGCCATTACCCCAGTAGACCACCAAACCACTGATTCAGCTTCATCAGCACCGCATCCCACATGCGGCTGAAGAACCCGGCTTCCTGAACGTCATCCATCGCCACCAGCGGACGCTGTGCGATGGATTTTCCGTCCAGCTGAAAATCGACCGTCCCAACGACCTGCCCTTTTTTCAGCGGTGCCTTCAGCGAGGGTGTGTTGAGCGTGAAGCTGGCTCGCAGATTTTTGCCCTGCCCTTTTGGAATGCTGAGCGCCGCGTCTTCCGCCACGCTCAAGCGTGCCTGTGAACTCTCGCCGAACCACAGACGTTGCGTCGTCAGCACCGTATCGCTGCGCAGAGGCGTGACCGTATCGTAAAATCGGAATCCCCAGGTCAGCAGCTTTTCACTTTCGCGAAAGCGTACGGTATCGGTCGGCGCACCCAGCACAACTGAAATCAGGCGCATCTCGCCTTGCGTGGCGGACGCCACCAGATTATGACCTGCGCCATTGGTATGACCGGTCTTCACTCCGTCTACCGCCAGATTGCTGCTCCACAGCAGGCGGTTGCGGTTCATCTGGCGGATATTGTTGAAGGTGAAAGACTTCTCCTTGTGCAGCGCATATTCATCGGGCACGTCGCGAATCAGCGCCCGGCTCAGCAGCGCCATGTCTCGCGCGGTGCTGTATTGCCCCTCCGCATCCAGACCGTGAACGGTGAGGAAATGCGTGTTGGTCAATCCCAGCGCTTTCACGTACTGATTCATCAGCCCGACAAACGCGTCCTGACTGCCCGCGACATAGTCCGCCAGCGCGATGCTGGCATCGTTGCCGGACTGAATGACGATACCTTTATTCAATTCTGAGACGGCAATCTGATCGCCAGGCTTCAGGAACATCAGCGAGGAACCGCGCAGCGCCGGATTGCCGGTCGCCCAGGCATCTTTTCCGACGGTCACCACATCGGTCGTTTTGATTTTGCCGGCTTTCACCGCCTGCCCGATCACATAGCTGGCCATGATTTTGGTCAGACTGGCGGGATCGAGCCGCTCATCCGCCAGGGATTCGGCCAGCACCTGCCCGCTATGGAAATCCATCAGGATATAGGCTTTGGCGTCTATCTGCGGCGCAGGCGGCGCTTGTTCCGCGACCGCGGGAAATACCGTTACGAAGATCAGGCTGGCGATACCGGCCTGTAAGCGGGGAAAACGCATCATGATTTTCATCGGTTAGCAGCTCTGTCCTTAAGTCGTTAACTACGGAGAGGAACTCTATGCAGACATATTCTGACACACTCAAAAGTAGCCGTTCACGTGCCGTAATAAAACGTCTTAGTGTGTAAAGTTACTCAAACGTGAGGAAAAATCGATCAGAGGAGACAGTGATTGCGGGGAGAATCGAAGAAAAAAGAGAGGATAAGGGGCGCCTATCCCAGCGCCGCGAACGACGATGGGAAAGGCGCGCCCGGTACGATCAGCGTCGCTCGCGCTTATCGGCCCGTTTCGCCAGCCAGTCGCCCAGCGTTTGTACGATCTGCACCAGAATCACCAGCGCAATGACCGTCACCACCATGACCTGCGTTTCGTAGCGGTAGTAGCCAAAGCGGATCGCCAGATCCCCGACACCGCCGCCGCCAACGATGCCCGCCATCGCCGAGTAGCCGATCAGGCTCACCAACGTAATCGTCAGGCCGCGCAGCAGCCCGGAACGCGCTTCCGGCAGCAGCACCGTGCCGATGATACGCATCGGACTCGCGCCAAATGCCTCTGCAGCTTCCACAATACCCGGATCTACTTCCCGCAGCGCGCTATCCACCAGCCGCGCGTAGAACGCGATAGCGGCCACGGACATGGGCACCGAGGCGGCGATGGGGCCGATGGTATTGCCGAGCAGGATCT
>NZ_CAMKXG010000107.1 GCF_946477055.1 Lonsdalea britannica
TTATCCACGCCGTGCAGTCCGGCGATTTTTTCCTGCAGCTGACCTTCTTCCTTGTAGGGATAGCGGTTGGCTTTGGCGATAGCCAGACGGGCCGCTTCTTGCCCTTTAGGCGACATCCCCAACGGGTTTTCATTGTAATTGATGCGAATCACCGACTCCGTGGTGGTATCGCCGCTTTTGCTGCCGGCGATAGACGAAGCCAGCGCCGATTTGTTCAGCCCTGCCAGCGCCAAACCGCCGAGTAACGCCCCTGAATATTTGAACATCTCACGGCGTTTTTGATTGATATGGGTTATGTCGCTCATGTGCCTGTGGTCCCTTATGTGAATATACACAACTTTACACAAGCAAAGGTTATACCAACCCTACACCAAAAATGTCGGGCTTAGCGCTGACAGGCTCTCGCCTGCCGTTGGGGAAGTGAATATGGGCGTGAGACTGGTACTGCGGCGTTTCCGCTGCCCTCATCAACACGCGCGTCCAAAGGTCTTTCGGTGGTCTCTTCTCAAAAACCAAGATGGTTAAAAATCAACCGCATGCACCTTAACCGATATCAGACTGCACTAAAAAAGCGCCGTCCCTCTTTACCATCCGGTTAACATCGTGTTAATTGCTTATCCGGATCATTATCCGCAGACACAACATACCCGCGTTTCGGCAGGGAAAAACTACTGATTTTCCGAGGGCACTATGACAATAAAGCGTTACCCCCATCTCGCGCACTGGGGCGCATTTACGGCCGTAGTGGAAGACGGCAGGTTGATTGGCTGCGAGCCGTTTGCCGCCGACCCCGATCCGTCGCCGATGCTCGACAGCATCGTGCCGCTGGTCTATTCGCCGCAGCGTATCCGCAAACCCGCCGTCCGCCGTTCCTGGCTGGCTAAACGGGAAAACAGCGACACGTCGCTGCGCGGCAAAGAGCCGTTTGTGGAAGTGGACTGGGACGTCGCGCTGGATCTGGTGGCCGACGAAAACCGCCGCGTGCGCGATCGCTACGGCGCCGACGGTCTGTTCGCCGGTTCTTACGGCTGGTCCTCCGCCGGGCGCTATCACCACGCGCGCTCGCAGGTGCGCCGTTTCTACTTCTCCGGCGGCGGTGCGGTCGATCAGGCGGGTAACTACAGCTGGGGCGCGGCGCAGTTCTTCCTGCCTTACGTCATCGGCACCTTCCACCCGCTCACCGGTAAAGTCACCGAATGGCGCAGCGTGGCGGACCATTGCCAGTTGTTCATCGCCTTTGGCGGTCTGGCGCTGAAAAACGCGCAGGTGGCCTCCGGCGGCGCGGGGCAGCATACGCTGAAAGTCGCGCTGGAAACGCTCAAGGCCCGAGGCATACCGGTCATCAACATCAGTCCGATGCGCGACGACTGCCCGGCGTTCGTCGATGCGGAATGGATACCGATTCGCCCCAACACCGATGTGGCGCTGATGCTGGCGTTGGGGTTCGAAATTCGCCGTCTCGGCGCGGACGATCGGGCGTTTCTGGCACGTTACTGTGTCGGCTACGACGCCCTCAGCGACTACCTCGACGGCCGCGCTGACGGCACGCCCAAAACGCCGGAGTGGGCCAGCGCCATCACCGGTATTCCGGCCGAACGGATTGCGCAGCTCGCGAAGCAGCTCATCGGCGTGCGCAGCTTTATCACCTGCTCCTACTCGGTACAGCGCGCGCATCGCGGCGAACAGCCTTACTGGATGATGATCGCCCTGTCCGCCATGCTGGGTCAGGTCGGCCTGCCCGGCGGCGGTTTCTCGTTCGGACATGGTTCGATGAATAGCGTCGGCAACGAGCGGATCGCCACGCCCGCCCCGGCCTCGCCCTCTGTGCCGAATCACGGCAGTATCATTCCCGTCGCACGCATCGCCGACATGCTATTGCAGCCGGGCCAGCCCTATACGTTTCAGGGTCAGACGCATACCTATCCGGATATCCATCTGATCCACTGGGCGGGCGGCAACCCGTTCCACCATCACCAACAGCTCAACCGACTGGTGGAAGGCTGGCGCAAGCCGGATACCGTCGTCGTGCAGGATATCGTCTGGACGCCCGCCGCCCGCATGGCCGATATCGTATTGCCGGTCACCACCACGCTGGAACGCAATGACATCGGCGGTTCGTCGCGCGATCGCTACATTTTCGCCATGCATCAGGCCATTGCGCCGCAGCATCACGCCCGTAACGACGTGGATATTTTCAGCGAGCTGGCGCAGCGTCTGGGCTATGGCGACGCATTCACGCAGGGCCGCAGCGAGCGCGACTGGCTGGCGATGATGTATCAGCAGTGCCGTGAACGTCAGGGCGAGACGGGGCAAGACTGGCCGGATTTCGAGGCGTTCTGGCGTCAGGGTTACGTCGAAATTCCGATGGACGATAAGCCTTTCGTCTTCTTCGAAGCGTTCCGCGACGACCCGGAACAGCACGCGCTGAAGACCCCCAGCGGCAAAATCGAACTGTTCAGCGAGACGCTGGCGGGCTACCGCTACGACGACTTTGGGCCGCATCCCGAGTGGCGTCCGCCGGTCGAGTGGCTGGGGGCCGACTCGGCGCAACAATGGCCGCTTCACTTTATCTCCATTCAGCCGTCGGACCGGCTGCATAGCCAGCTCGGCAGCACGCCTCAGGTCGCCGCCAACATGACGGCCGGACGGGAGA
This sequence comes from Lonsdalea britannica, assembly GCF_946477055.1. Classification (GTDB taxonomy): domain Bacteria; phylum Pseudomonadota; class Gammaproteobacteria; order Enterobacterales; family Enterobacteriaceae; genus Lonsdalea; species Lonsdalea britannica_A. The sequence goes on from NZ_CAMKXG010000107.1 coordinate 2,654, forward strand.
CGCTCTATATGCACCCGCAGGATGCGGCGGCGCGGAATATCGCCGACGGCATGCAGGTCGAGGTCCATAACGCGCGCGGACGCATTTACGGCGGGGTGAGAATCACCGACGGCGTCACGCCGGGCGTGGTGATCATGTCCACCGGCGCATGGTTCGATCCGGGCTGGGAACAGAAGGAGTGGGACCCGGTGGAAAGATCCGGCAATGCCAACGTGCTGACGCTGGATATCGGCACCTCTTCCCTCACCCAAGGCCCCAACGCCATGAGCTGCCTGGTCGAGGTGGTCGCCGCGCCGGAAACCACCACGGCCTGACGTCCTCATCGACATCAACGGCCCTCGCAACGAGGGCCGTTACTCTTTTTTGCCACGTCCCGGCACTCATCACTCATTTTTATGGCATCGAATGGTTCCCTCGTCGGAGACGGCTCCGTATGCTGTCTCATCACCGGTGAAGGTATTGCCGGACATAAAACCAACAGAGTAGGTACGACATCGACAGGAGCTAGGGATGACATCAGGAAAATGGCGGTTGGCATTAAGTTTATCGGGAATCCTCACCGTAGGACCGACCTATGCGGTCTCCATTCCGGCCGTAGAGGCGAAACAGGGAATGGTGGTGAGTTCGCAGCATCTGGCTTCACAGGTCGGCGTTGATATCCTGAAAATGGGGGGGAATGCGGTAGATGCGGCGGTCGCCGTCGGCTATGCCCAGGCGGTGGTGAACGCCTGTTGCGGCAATATCGGCGGCGGAGGCTTTATGACCCTGCATCTGGCGAACGGTAAAGACACCTTCATCAACTTCCGCGAAACCGCCCCGGCGGCGGCCAAAGCCGATATGTATCTGGACGCGGAAGGCAAAGTGAAGCCCGGCGCCAGCCTGTATGGCTATCTGGCGGTCGGCGTGCCCGGCACCGTGATGGGGCTGGAAACGGCGCGTGAAAAATACGGGACGATGAGCCGTCAGCAGCTGCTGGCGCCCGCCATCAAACTGGCTCGCGAAGGGTTTATCCTCAACCGCGGCGACACCGATATCATGAACACCACCGTCAAACGTTTCCGACAAGATCCGGAAGCGGCCCGCCTTTTCCTGCGCCCGGATGGATCGCCGATGCAGCCGGGTGACCGGCTGGTGCAAAAAGATCTGGCCCGCACCCTGCAAAGCATCGCCGATCGCGGTCCCGACGCCTTCTATAAGGGAGAGCTACCGCGCAAAATCGAAGCGGCGGCGAAAAAAGGCGGCGGCATCATCACCGCTGCGGACTTCGCCCGCTATACGGTCACGGAAACCACGCCGATTAGCTGCACCTATCGGGGCTACAAATTCATCTCTTCCCCTCCGCCGAGCTCCGGCGGCGTCACGCTGTGCGAAACGCTGAACATTCTGGAAGGATACGACCTGAAAAGCATGGGCTTTAACTCCGCGCAGGCGATCCACACGGTGACCGAGGCGCTGCGCCACGCCTATATGGATCGCAATACCTATCTGGGCGATCCCGCGTTTGTACACAACCCTGTCGACCGTCTGCTGAGCGAAACCTACGCCGCAGAAATCCGCAGCAAGATCGAGCCGGAGAACGCCACGCCGTCGACGCAGGTCGCGCCCGGCACGGAACCGCATGAGAAACCGGAAACCACCCACTATTCCATTGTCGATAATCAGGGCAATGCGGTGTCCACCACCTATACCGTCAACGGACGCTTCGGCGCCGTGGTGATCACCCCCGGCACCGGCTTCTTCCTGAACGATGAAATGGACGACTTCACCGCCAAAGTCGGCGAAAAGAACCTCTACGGTCTGGTTCAGGGGGAGCGGAACGCCATCGCGCCGGGCAAACGTCCGCTGTCGTCCATGAGTCCGTCGTTGGTCACCAAAGACGGCAAAATCTTCCTGGTGCTGGGATCGCCCGGCGGTTCGCGCATCATCAGCATTACGCTGCAAGCGGCGTTGAATATTATCGACTTCGGGATGACGCCGCAGGAAGCGGTGGATGCGCCGCGTATCCATCATCAGTGGCTGCCGGACGAGGTTTATTATGAACGCCACGGCTTGTCCGCCGATACGCTGAAACTGCTGACGGAACGCGGGTATAAGATGATCGAACAAACGCCCTGGGGCGCGGCCGAACTGATTATGGTGGGTCTGCCCGGTATTCAGGGCGTAGAGCCTGCCAACTCAGGCAACGACTCCGCCGTGTCCGATAAAGTACGCGAAGGATATCTGTATGGCGCCAATGACTCGCGGCGACCGGCGGGTTCGGCGGTAGGCTACTGAACAGTAGTAGCAAAACGTTGATGGCGCAGAGACCGCGCATTGCCAAACGGCGGTCTCTGCGTAGATTGAGCGAGGCTTAACGATTACTGCAGCAAAACGCCCTGAATCAGGCTAGCTTTCACCACGTGAACTTCCGCTATATCAAGCGCCTCCATGAAGCCTTCAACCAGCAGCAGATTCGTCACGTCCGTGGCTTTGTATTTGCCCTGTAGCTGCGAGTCGTCCATATGGCTCTTTTTACCGATGATGTTCTTCAACTCTTCCAGACGATAGCTGTTACGACCCGTGCCGAGCTGACCGGAAATGGAGTAGCTGTGTACGCCGCCGATACCGATGACCAGCTTGCGCGCGGCGGCAAGACGGATCTCGGGCCGGACGTGCGTCGTCGCGTAGAAACGGACAAAACGCAGGATCATCGGCAGCTGATCGCCGACCGGATTGGGTGAGGAGACCGCCCGCAAATCCTTGTTCTGGAAGACATCAATGACCATGTCCTTCAGGCTGACCGCCGCCAGCTTACCCAGATAGACCACCGGCCGCAGGTGTCCGTTGATCGGCTCGAAGCTGGTCATCTGCATGGAGCCGCCGCCGATGTCCCACACCAGAATGTCGCTATTGCTCAGCGCGGGTTGGTTCAGCGTGGCTTTCGCGGACATAAATCCCAGCAGCGCTTCCTGCTCCTGGCTAAGGACTTTGATGGACAGTCCGGTGTTGCGCTCGAAGTCGGCGATGACCTGCTCACCGTTGCTGGCGGAACGAAAAACCTCCGTCGCCACGCCGCTGATACGGGTCGGGTGCCACTGATTCACCGCATGAAGCAGCGACTGCAACGTCGCCAGCCCTTCGTTGGCAATCGCCGGGCTCAACTCGCCGTTGAGGGAACGCGCCAGATCCGCGTTGTAACCTACCGGTTGTTCGTTCTGATACAAGATATTGCCGAGTACGCCGTGGCAGACGTCCACCTCTGCGACCATCGCTTTAGTGGTGCCGGAGCCGATGTCGAACCCGGCACGGGTTTCAATACAGTCTGAAGCCTGTACATAACCGATACTCAAAAAAAGGCCGGCAAGTGCCAGCAGGCTGCGTGTAGCTTTTATCATGGTAGTCCCTTGATCTCGGCCGTTCCCACTGCCAGAAATAGCGCCCAACGCTGCGCAAGCGTTTCAGCCATACTGAACGGGATCTGGGATACGGCGCGATGGTTATAATTGTTTTGGATCCCCAACGGGGAGCATGTCAGGTCGCACAGCGCTCTCATGAATACGAGCGTGGCAGGCCATTCATCTTGCGCCATTGCGAACACATTGTGTGATGACGTCACCGTGACATACCGTCCCGAAGGCCGCCTGACGGGGGAATCACCGTCCTACGGCCCCCGTAAGCGCGCCCATAATGCGATATGGCGGAGAGCGGGTCAAATTCCCGTTGTCATCATGCAGACAAATATCGGCGGGCTCAATCGTCTTTTTTTACAATCACTTAACCAGAACCACGCTATTTTGAAACGCGCCGCTCGCCGGCTGTTTGGCAACACGATATTAAAAGCATAGAGGAAAACCCCGCCCTCGTCACTGCACGGCACGCCCGGTATCACTGGCTTAAAACCCACCGGAAAGAGGATGATTCTTCGCCAGCGCGGCAGGTTGCGAAACTTGCCTTATTCAAGGATCTCACCTATGATTTCATCGAATTGAGAATGAGCGTTCATTCTCAATTTACGCAAAATAACGTGGCAATACTTATCGTGCCTTATTATTTATAGACCGCAGCCTACTCTAGCCGCGTGTCGGTCGGAGCCAACCATGCCGTCAGAAACACCAAAACATCAACATTTCCGCGAGCGGCAAGATCGCATCATCGCCGCCGCGCGCCAGTGTTTTCGCCGGGCAGGCTTTCACGGCGCAGGGATGGCGGAAATTGCCCGCGTCGCTGAACTGAGCGTCGGGCAGATTTACCGCTATTTCACCAACAAGGATGCGATTATCGAGGAGATGGTTTACCGCATCGCGGAAGCCAGGATCGCGCCGCTGGAACGAGATTTGAACCACACCGCGCGCATGCCGGACATTCTGGTCGGCAATGCGCCCTACGATGAGGTGTACCACTACAGCGACGACAACGCATTGATGTTGGAAGCTACGGCCGAGGCCAGCCGTAATCCGCGTGTGGCGGAGATCCTCAAAGCCGCCGACGCACGTATCTTCAATCAGGCCTGCCTGATGCTGCAAAAACGCTATCCTCGGCTTTCCCAGGCGTCTATCGCCGCACGAGTAGAACTGATGGCCGCGCTGGTGCAAGGCACTTCCACGCGCTCGCTGTTGGCGTCTTCCGCTCCGCGGGCGGAATTACATCAGCTCTATCAACACATCATCACACTGCTTTTTTCGGAAGATGAGGCTTTATGAAAACCCACTCCCCTACCCGTCTTGGCTATGCGCTGATGCTGGGTTCGCTGGCCGCACTCGGCCCGCTGTGTACCGATTTATATCTCCCGGCCCTGCCTCAGCTGACGACCGAGCTCAGTACCAACACGTCTACCGCGCAGCTCAGTCTGACCGCCGGACTCCTGGGACTCGGCGGCGGCCAGCTGATTTTTGGTCCGCTCAGCGATGCGCTCGGCCGAATGCGTCCCCTGCTGTTTTCACTGGCGCTGCTGCTGGCTACATCGATATGGTGCGCCCTAGCCACCGATATCCATCAGCTGCTGGCGGCGCGTCTTTTACAGGGGATTGCTGGCGCTGGCGGCGCCGTCTTGTCGCGCGCGGTGGCCCGCGACCTGTACGCCGGACATGAACTGACCCGCTTTTTCGCCTTATTGATGTTGGTGAACGGGTTGGCGCCGATCTTTGCGCCAGTGCTGGGCGGTGCGCTAATGGGCCTCACCGACTGGCGCGGCATCTTCGTCGCGCTGGCGGTCGTCGCGATGCTGTTACTGCTCTTGTCGGCATTCAAGATGCGAGAAACGTTGCCGCAAGAGCGGCGAATTAGCGGCGGCCTGAGCGCGATGCTGTCGTCACTCGGCGGGTTGCTGCGAGAACGTCAGTTTATGGGAATGTGTCTGGCGCAAGGGCTGTCAGGCGCAGGCATGTTCGCCTATATCGGCGCTTCGCCGTTCGTCTTACAGCAAATCTACGGACTGAGTCCACAGACCTTCAGCCTGTGTTTCGCCCTGAACGGTATCGGTCTGATTATCGCCGGACAGCTGTCCGCGCGCTTTAGCCGAAATCACCAGGAAGAGCGCGTGCTGCGCGTGGGGTTGACGATGGCGGTGCTGGCCTCTGCGATACTGCTCGTCGCCGGTCTGACGCAGGCGTCGCTGATGTGGATTCTGGTGCCGCTGTTTTTCGCCGTCGCGATGATCGGTGTGATTGGTCCCTGCGCCTCCGCGCTGGCAATGCAAAGTCAGGGAAATCAGGCGGGGAGCGCGTCAGCGCTGATTGGTCTGAGTATGTTCGCGCTGGGGGCGTTGAGCGTCCCGTTGACCGGGCTGGCGGGCACCAGCGCCACGTCGATGGCACTGGTCATGCTTGGGTGTTATGGGCTGGCGGTGCTGTCTTACGTGCTGCTGGTCGTTAAAAACCGAGCGGCCTAAAGCGCTCCGCCCGACAACGCCCTGCTGACAGGGCGTTGTCGGCTTCCCTTTCCGCGTTTCAGATAGCGCTTTCCGGGAACAGAAAGGGATTGATACTGCTACGAAAGAAACCTTCTTCTTCCATTCTGATATCCAGCACTAGCGAGGCCAAATCGTCCGCCACCGCTTCCACCCGGCAGTCTTTCTCCTGATAGAGCAGTTTGATGTAGGTGCCGCAATCGCCACAGCTTTCCGTTTGATGAGACGCCATATTATCGTCATCCAACGACCAGTAACTTAGCTGTTCCGACTGTTCGCAGTTGCTGCATTTCACGCGCGCCATGTGCCACTCTGTTTCACACAGGTTGCAGTGCAGGTAACGCAGGCCGCTTTCCGCCCCCATGTGTACCACGCCGGACACGGGAATGCCGCCGCAGACCGGACAGAACTGGCGATGTTCGCCCTCTTCCGGGAGCACCTGACCGGGCAGTTGGCTGGCCATTTGCGCCCAATACAGCGACAACGCGGCCCACACGAACGGCGCTTTGTCATTGCTCTCGGCGCTAAACGACTGGCTGAAGAGCGCATCGGCCAGCGCTTCCTTCTCCGGTCCAGACATCTTTTCCAGATTTTCCAGCGCGCTAAGAATCTGGCCGCTCATCTGCGGCTTTAACTCTTCAATCAACGCTTGCAACAGCGTGAGCCAATGCGCATCGCGCCGAAAATGCGCGGCATCCAACGGCGGCTGTCCGCCGGTTTGCACAAGGCGTGTGAAGTCCATCGCCAACGGATGGTCGTGTTGAACATGCTGCTGCGCTTCCACCACCTGAGCGGCAAACGTCAGGTAGTCGCCCAGCGGGTGGTTATCCGCCAATAGACGCAGCCGTTCGGCGCGGCCGCTGTACAGACTTTTCAGATTGGCGAACAGCAACGACGGGACCGTTCCCAGTGTGGACGTCGCCGCCTCGCCTGCTGGCTGTTCCTGAGGAACAATATGAATACTCATCAGGGTTCTTTTCCGGTTGTAGTGACAGTGACGGACTGGCCGTAATCAGCCAGAACGACGCGCTTCCAAGGGGAGTATACCCCACCTGCGATATTCGTTCCCCGCGGCGCCGGCCGCTGGAACAATCCGGTGCAACATAGACCGTATCGCTTTAAGTGTAGGACGAATTTACCTTTTTAACCGTTTTCGCGTGGCGGTGAGGGTTTTGTGGCGCAGAAGCGTCGTGCGGAAGGGATATTGTCGCGGTGCGGTCGTCGTCAGCGGGGAGGCATTTCACTCCCCTGCCAAACCTGCGCGTGTCGTCGGAGAGACGTTCAAAACATTGCCTATTGAGTCGGAGGGCTTTGCAGGCCGCGAATCGCTCACGGCCCATCGACAGAACGACGAGCCGGTGGCTCACCGCAGGCGAATCAGCCGAACATGCGCTCGAGATAGCGAGACAACATGGCGCGCGAGGTGAAACCGTGCGGGATGCCTATATAAGACGGTGTTTCAGACTCGGGGTCGAGCGGGAAGCGCTCATAGGCCGGACTGCTGCGCAGCGTTTCAGCGGGATGGGCGTATTTCAGACTTTTCGCCCCCTGACTGGGGTGGATAACCACGGCGGTACGCCCCATTCTGGCCTCGCGATTCACATAAACGTAGTGTTCGCCTTTGTAGAATCCATAGGCTTTGTCCGTCACGGTATCGCGAGTAAATCCTTCTTTCTCAAATACTTGAGCCACTTCATCAGGGCGTAAATACATCAATTGTCCTCCCTCTACGCTAATCTGAGGGAGTGACCATAACTCACTGAATTCGTAGGACAACCGGACTACTCCGAACCTGCCTCTGCCGCCGCGGCCCGCGACAACCGAGCCTGACGCACAAATTCCACCAGCAGGCGACGCGCCCAACGGGGTTCCTCCGGTGCCGTCAGCGTCGGCTGGCGATTGTTTTTAAGACAGGCGTTCATCACGCCCGCATCCATTTCCGGATGGAACTGGAAGGACAACGTCGTGGGCGAATAACGCAGGATCTGACAGCCATCCAGCGCCGATGACGCCAGCACCTGCGCGCCCGGCGGCGGTGTGACGACCGACTGAAGATGCGTCAGATAGGCGCTAAATTCCGTCGGCAGTTCGGACAGCAACGCATCCTGTGCCGCCGCCGGTTTGAGCGACACGGTTTCCAGCCCCACTTCTTTCCCCTGCGGATTATCGGTCACCGTTCCGCCCAGTGCATCCGCCAGCAGTTGGTGTCCGTAACACACGCCCAGCAGCGGCAGCTGTTCGTCCACGGCCAGCCGTAGCCACTCCCCTGTGCGTTCGCTCCAATCCAAGCGGTCGGTGACCATCGCCCACGAACCGGTCACTATCGCGGCGCTCAGCGCAGAGGGCGGCGGCAGCGTCTCATTCAAGTCGGGACGAACAATCAGCAGTTCGCCGAGTTTCAGCGGCGCCAGCGCGCTGCGAAACCAGTCCGACTGCTGGCCGACGTCGGCGGCGATAGGCGCAGGCGGTTC
>NZ_CAMKXG010000108.1 GCF_946477055.1 Lonsdalea britannica
GCGGAGCCAAACCGGCGACTCCGGTCGCTCGGCCGGATGGCGATGCGGGGCGTTGATAACGGACTTGCCAGAGACGACCGTGACGCGCTATCGCGCCCAGCAGCACAATCAACGGCAGAAGCACCAGCGCCATACGCGCCGCCGTCCCGAACTGGGCCTTATCGCGCCAGAAATCCATGCTGATGGTTGTCAGGGTCGGCACCGAAAAATAGTTCGCCGCCCCGTAATCCGACACGGCTTCCAGCGCCACGACCGCCAGCCCCAGCCACAGCGTCGGGCGAACTAAAGGAAAACGAACGCGAAAAAACATCCGCAGCGCGGAAGAACACTGCAGCCGACCGGACTGCATCACGCTTTCCGGCAGGCTCATCAGCGTGGCCCGCAATAGCAGGTAGAGATAGGGAAACAGCGCCAGCGCCAGACACAAGCTGCAGCTCAGCTGACGCAGAGAGGGGCTCCAGTCGAAGCCCCAGCCTGACAGGCTGGCGAAGGAAAGCGCATAGAAGGTTTGCCGGACCGGACCGCCAAACTCCAGCAGTTCGCCGTACACGGCCGCCAGCAGATAGGACGGCATAGCCAGCGGCAGCAGGAGCGCCAGGTGCAACCAGCGCTGTCCCCGGAAACGGTAGTGGGCCATGATCAGGGCGAACGGAAGCGCCAGCAATAAACTGATTGCCGCGCTCTCCGCCATAATCGTCAGGGTATTTATCCCATAGCGCGGCAACATCGCCCACAGGGAAGCCATGCTCATGCCCGGTTCAACCACGGCCAGCACAGCCACCGCCCAGACAGGTAACAGCAGCATCCCCGCCAACCACCCGCTACTGACGCGCCAGATACTGAGATTCATAGGTAAAAGCATAGAGAAAGTTTCAGATAACACTATTAATAACAGAGCATAACTCAGTCGTCATGAAATCAATCTGCGAGAAAAAGGCAGTAATCCGGCTATTGGTCAATACTTAGCCTTGGCGGTCAGTCAAGGCCTGCTTACCACGGTGGATCGTAGTAAGCACAGGAGCGCTTAACCGCATAATAAAACTTGGAATCCGCGATAATAACTGTGGTAACGTCTCACCAACGGTAGTATGAAACAGGTCTAATCATGAAAAAATCCGCACTGGCGCTACTCTTGCTGAGTCTGTTGAGTGTCTCCTCCGCCAGTAAAGCACTTAACGAATTCGAAGCCGAAGATCTGGCCGATCTGACGGCTATTTTAGTGTATCTGAAAAATAACTGTGGCTACCAGGATCTGCCCAATGAACAAATTCGCCGCGCGCTGGTGGGATTTGCTCAGCAAAACCGCTGGGATTTGAGCAACTACAACACCTACGACATGATCACCCTGGGCGAATCCAGCTATCGCGATTTGAGCGGCATCGCCATCCCCACCCAAAAAAAATGCCAGTCACTGGCCCGAAATTCGCTCAGTCTGCTGGCGAATACCCAGTAATTGTCCAAATCCTCCGCACTGCGTGAAATTTGACCGTGCAAGCCTAATAAGAGTTAGCTATCATAGCGCGCCAATTTTCATGGCTGTTATCGCGGAGGAAGCACTAACATGTCCCAGAAAGAAATTTGGTATGAAACACTCCATGCCAACTTCGGTCAGTACTTTGCTGTAGACAACGTGCTCTATCACGAAAAGACCGACCATCAGGATTTGATTATTTTCGAAAACGCCGCGCTGGGACGAGTGATGGCGCTGGATGGCGTGGTGCAGACCACCGAACGTGACGAGTTTATCTATCATGAGATGCTGACTCACGTGCCCCTGCTGGCGCATGGCAATGCCAAACGCGTACTGATTATTGGCGGCGGCGACGGCGGGATGCTGCGCGAAGTCTGCCGTCATCGCGGCGTAGAACAGATCACGATGGTCGAAATCGACGCCGGTGTGGTGGAGTTCTGCGGTCAGTACCTGCCGAACCACAGCGCAGGCGCCTATGACGATCCGCGTTTCCGTCTGGTCATCGACGACGGCGTGAACTTCGTTAAAGCCTGTCAGGACAAATTCGACGTCATTATCTCCGACTGCACCGACCCGATCGGTCCCGGAGAAAGCCTGTTTACCTCCGATTTCTATGAAGGTTGCGCACGTTGCCTGAACGACGGCGGTATTTTCGTGGCGCAAAACGGCGTTTGTTTCCTCCAGCAGGATGAAGCGGTCACCAGCCATAACAAGCTGAGCCACTACTTTAGCGATGTCAGCTTCTATCAGGCGGCGATCCCCACCTATTACGGCGGGATCATGACCTTCGCCTGGGCGAGCAACAACCCAGCCTTACGCCAACTGAGCCCGGAAAGTCTGCAGGAACGTTTCGCCGCGACGGGAATCGACTGCCGCTACTACAATCCGGCCATCCACGTCGGCAGCTTTGCCCTGCCGCAGTATTTACTGAATGCGTTGTCAGCCGCGCGCTGAGACTCGCATCCATAAGGGGGTGAATTAAATTGCAAAAGCTGAAACTACATGGCTTTAACAATCTGACCAAGAGCCTGAGTTTTTGTATCTACGATATCTGTTATGCCAAAACGCCAGCCGATCGCGATGGTTATATTGCCTACATCGACGAGCAATATAACGCGAACCGTTTGACAGAAATCCTGACCGAAACCTGTTCTATTATCGGCGCCAACGTCCTGAACATAGCCCGTCAGGATTATGAGCCGCAGGGCGCGAGCGTGACCATTTTGGTCAGCGAGGAACCCGTAGATCCGCGTGACGTGGATACCTCGGAACATCCCGGTCCGCTGCCGAATTCGGTCGTAGCCCATTTGGACAAAAGCCATATCTGCGTACACACCTATCCGGAAAGCCATCCGGAAGGCGGGTTGTGTACGTTCCGTGCCGATATCGAAGTGTCTACCTGCGGCGTCATTTCGCCACTTAAGGCGCTTAACTATCTGATCCACCAGCTGGAATCGGATATTGTGACTATCGACTACCGCGTGCGCGGATTTACCCGCGATGTGAACGGCGTTAAACACTTCATCGACCATAAAATCAATTCAATACAAAACTTTATGTCGGATGATATGAAGTCGCTGTATCACCTGATGGATGTGAACGTTTACCAGGAAAATATTTTCCACACCAAAATGCTGCTGAAAGATTTCGATCTGAAGCACTACCTGTTCAACGCCAGCCCGGATGCGCTGAGTCCGGATGAGCATCAGCGGATTACCGATCTGCTGTATCGCGAAATGCAGGAAATTTATTACGGCAGAAACATCCCCGCCATGTGACCGCCAAGCCTAAGGGCGCCTGCCCTTAGGCTTTTATTGTGCTTAGCTTCCATAGAAATCCCATATATTGCGTGGTTGATATTTTTCACCACTATATCTAGTATTACCTTTCAGAAGACGACACAACGTGTGCCACCGCGGCAGACCGTCTCAATCGGGCGTTTCGCCCCCCTTTTTTGCGCCTAGAGGTGAATACGAATCATGAGCATTACTGTTTACAGCAAATCCAACTGCCCGCAGTGCGATGCCACCTGTCGAGCGCTCGACAAACACCAGATTGGCTATAATAAAATCGATCTGACTCAGGACGCGCAGGCGCTGGCCTACGTACGCTCGCTGGGTCACCAGCAGGCGCCGGTGGTCGTGGCCGGACAGGAACACTGGAGCGGCTTTCGCCCCGACAAAATTCATGCGCTGCGTGCCATTGCCGTCTGAGGCCAATTCATGAATCCGTTGTTGATCTATTTCTCCAGCCAGTCAGAGAACACAAGTCGTTTCATCGACCGAGTGGGAATCCCGGCCATCCGTATCCCCATTCGGCCGAGCGCGGTGATGGAAGAGGTCACGCAACCCTATATTTTGGTGGTCCCCAGCTATGGCGGCGGCACGGTGATTGGCGCGGTGCCGCGCCAGGTGATCCACTTTCTCAACAACCCTTCCCATCGGCATCTTCTTCGGGGCGTTATCGCCGCAGGCAACCGCAACTTCGGTGAAGCCTACGGTATTGCGGGCGACATTATCGCGCGTAAATGCCAGGTGCCCTGCCTGTACCGCTTCGAGCTGTCCGGTACGCCTGAAGATGTGGAAAACGTGCGTAAAGGAGTCAACCTGTGGCTACAGCAGAATCAGTGATGACGCGCCCCCTCGACAGCGGGCTCGACTACCATGCACTCAACGCCATGCTTAACATTTACGATGCCGACGGCCGGATTCAGCTGGAGCAGGATCAGCAGGCCATCAGTCAGTATCTCGCGCAGCATGTCGCGCCCAAAACGCAGCGCTTCGCCACGCTGGAAGACAAGCTGGCCTATCTGCAGGATGAGAATTACTACGAAGCCAACGTGCTGGCCCAGTACGATGCCGGGTTTATCAAAGCGCTGTTCCAACAGGCTTACGGCCACCAGTTCCGCTTCAAAACGTTCGTCGGCGCATTCAAGTTTTACACTAGCTACGCGCTGAAAAGCTTTGACGGCAAACGCTATCTGGAAGGGTTTGAGGACCGGGTCTGCATGGTCGCGCTGACGCTGGCGCGCGGCGATGAGACGCTGGCGCGCGCCCTGGTCGATGAGATGATGACCGGGCGTTTCCAGCCCGCGACGCCGACGTTCCTCAACTGCGGCAAGCAGCAGCGCGGCGAGCTGGTTTCGTGCTTCCTGCTGCGCATCGAAGATAACATGGAGTCCATCGGCCGGGCCGTGAACTCCGCGTTGCAGCTGTCCAAACGTGGCGGCGGCGTCGCGTTTACGCTGAGCAACATCCGCGAAACCGGCGCGCCTATCAAACGTATCGAGAATCAGTCATCGGGCATCATCCCGGTGATGAAAATGCTGGAAGACGCCTTTTCTTATGCCAACCAGCTCGGCGCGCGTCAGGGCGCGGGCGCGGTCTATCTGAGCGCTCACCACCCCGATATCTTGCGCTTCCTCGATACCAAGCGGGAAAACGCGGACGAAAAAATTCGTATCAAAACGCTGTCGCTCGGCGTGGTGATCCCGGATATCACACTCCATCTGGCGCGTGAAAACAAAGAGATGCACCTGTTCTCTCCTTACGACGTTCAGCGGGTTTACGGTCAGCCGCTGTCGGAAATCGCTATCAGCGAAAAATATCAGGAGATGATCGACAACCCGTCGATCCGCAAATGGACCACCAGCGCGCGTCAGTTCTTCCAGACGCTGGCCGAGATCCAGTTCGAATCCGGCTACCCGTACATGATGTTCGAAGACACGGTCAATCGGGCCAACCCGATCCACGGCCACATCAACATGAGCAACCTGTGTTCCGAGATCCTGCAGGTCAATCAGGCGAGCGAGTATGAAGAAGATCTAACCTATCGAAAAATCGGAAAGGACATCTCCTGCAACCTCGGCTCGCTGAATATCGCCAATGTGATGGACGGCAAAGACATCGGCCGTGCCGTGGAGTTCGCCGTGCGCGGGCTGACCGCCGTCTCCGATATGAGCCAGCTCAACGCGGTGCCCTCCATCGCAAAAGGCAACGCAGAGTCACACGCCATCGGCCTTGGGCAAATGAACCTGCACGGCTATCTGGCGCGGGAAGGCATGTACTACGGTTCGGAAGAGGCGTTGGACTTCACCAACATGTACTTCTACACCGTGGCCTATCATGCGCTGCGCGCCTCTAACCAGCTGGCTATCGAGCGGCAGGAAACCTTTAAAGGCTTTGAGCGCTCCACTTACGCCAGCGGCGCGTTCTTTGACAAGTATCTCCAGCAGGAATGGCAGCCCGCGACGGAGAAAGTCCGCGCGCTGTTCGAGAACAACGGTATTCACCTGCCGAACCGCGAAGACTGGCAGCAGCTGCGGGACCGCGTGATTGCGCACGGTTTGTATAACCAGAACCTGCAGGCGATCCCGCCCACTGGCTCTATCTCTTACATTAATCACGCCACGGCCAGCATCCATCCCATCGTGTCGCGCATTGAAATCCGCAAGGAAGGCAAAATCGGGCGGGTGTACTATCCGGCGCCGTTCATGACCAATGAGAACCTGCCGCTGTATCAGGACGCCTACGACATCGGCCCGCAGAAAATTATCGATACCTATGCGGTCGCGACCCAGCATGTGGATCAAGGGCTGTCGTTAACGCTGTTCTTCCCGGACACCGCCACGACCCGCGACATCAACAAAGCGCAGATTTATGCCTGGAAACAGGGAATTAAAACTCTCTACTACATCCGGGTGCGTCAGATGGCGTTGGAAGGGACAGAGATTGAAGGCTGCGTATCCTGCGCATTGTGATTTTATTGACGGAACTGACGCTATGAGCAAACTTCCCCCGCTGCGGGCGATTAACTGGAACCGACCGCAGGATGACAAAGATCTGGAGGTCTGGAATCGCCTGACCGCCAACTTCTGGCTGCCGGAAAAAATTCCGCTGTCGAACGACATTCCCTCCTGGGCGCAATTCACCGCTCAGGAGCGACAGCTGACGATTCGGGTGTTCACGGGCCTGACGCTGCTGGACACCCTGCAAAACACGCGCGGCGCGCCGTCGCTGATGCAGGATGCGATTACGCCGCACGAAGAGGCGGTGCTGTCCAACGTCTGCTTTATGGAAGCCGTCCACGCCCGTTCGTACAGCGCGATTTTCTCCACGCTGTGCCAGACCCGCGAGGTGGACGACGCCTATCTGTGGAGCGAACAAAACGAGGCGCTGCAGAATAAGGCCGCCCTGATCCTGAAACACTACGAGCACGACGATCCGCTGATGAAGAAAGTCGCCAGCGTGTTTCTGGAGTCATTCCTGTTCTACTCCGGCTTCTATCTCCCGATGTACTGGGCCAGCCGCGCGCGTCTGACCAACACGGCGGATCTAATTCGTTTGATCATTCGCGACGAAGCGGTCCACGGCTACTACATCGGCTACAAGTTCCAGCAGGGACTCAAGCGGGTGGATGCCGCCCGTCAGGAACAGATCAAAGCGTTCACCTACGAGCTACTGCAAGATCTGTACGATAACGAGGTGGACTATACCGCGGCGCTGTACGACGACGTGGGCCTGACGGAAGACGTGAAGAAGTTTCTGCATTACAACGCCAATAAGTCGCTGATGAACCTCGGCTATGAGGCGCTGTTCCCCGCCAGCATGACGGACGTCAATCCGGCGATCCTGGCCGCGCTGTCGCCGAACGCCGACGAGAACCACGACTTCTTCTCCGGCTCCGGCTCGTCGTATGTCATCGGCAAAGCCGTCGAAACCGAAGACGAAGACTGGGATTTTTGATCCCCTATGCCACAGCGCCTTCCGTCCGTTTTGGATTGAAGGCGCTGAAGGCGTGCGTGAGCAGACGTCATTAAATATGCCTCCCACGACTTCGCCGCACGGTTGGTGCGACGGCTGTACCACGTCGACGCTCCTCCATCGCTCCTTTCCTGACGCCCACCACGTCTGAAACCAACGACGCTGACGATTTCTGGCCTGACGCCCGGGCGATGCATGTTATTGCTGGTCGGCAATACCGGAACGCCGGTGGCCTCACCGCCGCCCATTCAACGGCGAATTTTCAATTCACCATAAAGTTGGCCACATATTTCAATCACCTATCCCACTGTCCCATTTTTAACTTAAATAGTTAACTTAATCCCAAAAGTGAGAATCATTTAAAACCAATAAAATAAAAAACCATTATAATCAATGGTTTAACAGTTGGCATAAAACATGCTTTATAAGCCCGAGTTTATTGGAATGAGTATGTTGGAATGGATATTAAAAGAACAATTAAGAAGGGACCTTTCAAACCCTTTTTAATCGCAGGGAGCGCGTTGTGCGTGCTTATTGCTGGGTATTTGTTGATCAGTTTTGATCCGGGCGGTTTTGAGGTCAGGGCCTCCAATGTATTGATTGGTCAGGTTAAACAAGGCGATATGACGATCGAGGTTCAGGGCAATGGCATTCTTGCTCCGCGCAACGCGACCTGGATATCGTCAAACATCGACGGCATCGTCGAGTCAGTGAAAGTTAAACCCGGCGCCGCCGTAGAGCCCGGAGACGTTATCGCCGTGCTGGTCAATCCAGAGCTGATTCAGACCACGGAAGAACTGCGTTGGGAGCTTGGCGCGAAGGAAGCCGAAAATAAAGCGCTGCGAGGCCAGCAGGAGAGCGCTTATCTGGCCGCCAAAATAGCCATTGTCAAAGCGGAACAGGAGTACCGCCACGCCAAACTCGAATATGATGTCGCCGAAATGCTGAATAAGCGTAACGACGGCTCAGTCCCCCTTCTGGTCCTGCATCGCTCAAAGCTCGCCACCGAGCAAACCCGTCAAAGCCTGATGTACACGAAAGAGCAGCTTGAAAAACTGGCCGTCGTGCAGAAGGAAAATAAAGAGGCGGACGACGCGCGGCTCAGCAAATTGAAAAATATGTTGGCGCGGGCGGAAACGCAGATACGTTCTTTGACGGTAAAAGCGAGCGAAGCCGGTATTATTCAGGTCACCAATATTGAAGTGGGACAACACATCACCAATGGATTTAGCCTCGCTCGCGTTGCGCGTAAGGATCAGCTCATCGCCGAATTAAAAGTGCCGGAGCGCCAGATCCGCGACGTCGCGCTCGATCAATCCGTGCTGATCAATACTCACACCAACCAGATCCACGGCAGAGTGTCCCGAATTGACCCCGCCGTCATCAATGGCACGGTGCAGGTTGACGTCGAGTTCACGGAACCGCTGCCCAACGAAGCGCGGCCGGACCTCAGTATCGAAGGTCGCGTGCAGGTCGCGAACCTGAAAAATGTGATTTACGCGCCGCGGCCGATGTACGCCCAAAGCAATACTCCTGGGATCGTGTATAAGCTCGCGGCAGATGGTAAAAGTGCGGTAAAAGTACCCGTGACCTTTGGGATGGGATCGGCAAATGAAATTGCTATCTCGTCAGGGCTGGTAGCGTCGGATCACATCATCTTGTCGAGCTATCAATCCTGGGAACACGTCGATCAAATAAGCATCACTCGCTAATAAAGGATTCTTATATGTCAGCAGTTGTCGAGCTTAAAAACATCAAAAAAGTGTTTTTTACTGAGGAAATGGAAACCCATGCTCTGAGTGATGTGAGTTTCACGATCAACCAAGGGGATTATGTTTCTATTTCCGGCCCGTCGGGATGTGGAAAGTCCACGCTCTTGTCCATCCTCGGATTACTGGACAAGGCCACGGAGGGCGAATATGTGATTAACGGTCATAACGTCAATACGCTGACCGCTAAGCAGCAGGCGGAAATTCGTAACCTTGAGATAGGTTTCGTCTTTCAGTCCTTTAACCTGATCAGCGATCTTACCGTTGACGAAAACGTCATGCTGCCGCTGACCTACCGCAAGGGCATCAGCAACAAGCAGATGAAAGCCATGGCGGATGCCGCGCTGGAAAAAGTGGACATGAAACACCGGGGCAGACACTACCCTTCCCAGCTGTCCGGCGGACAGCAGCAGCGCGTCGCGGTGGCGCGCGCCATCGTCGGCAACCCATCCCTACTGCTGGCGGATGAACCGACCGGTAACCTGGATTCGCGTAATGCCGATGCCGTGATGTCGTTGTTCGATCAGCTTCATCAGGCCGGTTCAACCATCTGTATGGTGACCCATGACCCGCGTTCAGCGGCCCGGGCCTTGCGACAAATAGAAATTTTCGACGGTATGGTGATTGACGACCATCAGCTGAAGCACCTCGCCAAAGTGGTTTAAGGAGAAACCGATGTCGATGATTTTTGATTTGCGCTATGCCTGTCGTCTCTTGCTAAAGCGCCCCGGTTTTTCCGTGTTCACCATGCTGATTATGGCCATCGGGCTAGGCATGTGCATTTACATGTATTCGGTCATCAACGGGCTGGTGCTGAAACCGCTGCCTTTCGAGGATGCGGAACGCATGGTGGTAGTCAGCCCGAGTATCAATGGCGTCCGGTTAGGCGATTCGCCTATCAGCTACATGGACTTCACGGACATGAAGGCGAAAAGCCAGCGTCTGGAGCAGCTCGGCTACTACTATGGCGACGTCGCCAACATCAGCCTGGATGGACAGGCCTCACGCTATATCGCCATCCGCTCAGAGCCGGATCTTTTTAGCTTCACAGGCGTACAGCCCGAGCTGGGGCGCATTTATAACGCGCAGGATACCGGAGAAGGCGCCAACCCCGTCGCGGTGATCAGTCATGAGATATGGCAGAACTATTTCGGCGGGCGTCAGGACATTCTGGATCAATCCTTTATCGTCAACGGCATCAGCACCCGAATTATCGGCGTCATGCCCGAAGGGTTCGCCTTTCCGATGAATAACCAGATTTGGCAGCCTTCGACGCTAAACCCACGGCACATCACCGTGGAGAATGCGCCGTCGATTCAGATTTTCGGCAAGATTAAGCCCGGATTTTCAGTCGACGACGTCGATGCGGAACTGAAAAACATCATGGACGCGCGAGCCCAGCAGTACCCGGAGATCAACCGAGGCCGGTCGGCTTTCGCCATCACCTTCATGGACAGCTTTATGGGGGAGGACTCTAAACCCATCTTTCTGATCATGCTGTTGGCGGTGGGACTCGTCCTGCTTCTGGCCTGCTGTAACGTTGGTAATATGCTGCTGGTGCGCGCCATCGAACGCAGCAAAGAAACCGCGATCCGTATCGCGCACGGCGCACCGCCCTTGCGCGTCGTCCTGCAAATGATGTGGGAAAGCGCGATCATCTGCTGCATGGGCGGACTGATTGGGCTATTGCTGGCCGGCTGGGGGCTGTCTCTCACCAATAAACTGATTGTCAGAATCGTGCCGGACCAACCGCCCTTCTGGTGGCATCTGGGTATCGATACCGGCACTGTGGTAAAAACGCTCGTCCTGGTGGCGCTGGCCAGCCTGATTACCGGCGCGCTACCCGCCTGGAAAATGGTCAACAGCAACGTCAACGACGTGCTGCGCGATGGAACTCGCGGCGCGCAGAGCCGTAGCAGCAGCCGCATCAGCCGCGCTCTGGTGATTTTCGAAGTCGCCCTCTCCTGCGCGGTACTGTGTATCGGCGCGCTGCT
>NZ_CAMKXG010000109.1 GCF_946477055.1 Lonsdalea britannica
TCCATCGCCAGTCTACGGTCGCGGTGGCTCGGCAGCTGGCGATCCTGCCGCAGCGGCCGGATGCGCCGGAGGGGATCACGGTCCGGCAGCTGGTCAGTCTGGGGCGCTATCCGTATCAGAACTGGTTTCAACAGTGGTCGCAGGAGGATGAAGTCCGAGTCTCTCAGGCGTTGCAGCAGACCGGCACCACGGAGCTAGCCGAGCGTCCGGTCGACGCACTGTCCGGCGGCCAGCGGCAGCGGGTGTGGATCGCAATGACGCTGGCGCAGGATACAGAGGTGCTGCTGCTGGATGAGCCGACGACCTATCTCGATCTGGCGCATCAGATTGAGGTCTTGGATCTGTTGCGCGATCTGAATCGTCAGGCTGGTAAGACCATTGTGATGGTGCTGCATGATCTGAATCTGGCCTGCCGCTATGCCGATCATATGGTGGCGGTCCACAACCGCACCGCATTCGCGCAGGGGCGACCCGCCGACATCCTGACGGAAGCCATGGTGAAAACGGTGTTTAATCTGGACTGCCGTATCATCCCCGATCCCTTTTTCCAGACCCCGCTGTGTATTCCCTTTGGCCGCGAGCGGCCTGCATCGGCAATGGAGGGAAGGTGATGAGCTATCAGGTTTGGCCGCGTCAGCAACAGGTGGGCGACGAGCTGCTGGCGCAGTGGCGAGGGATGTCGACCTCTGCGCTGGGCCACCTGACGGAGGAGGGGTATCTGCGCGGTATTCGGGCGTTGTCGCCGGGCGTCAGCGTGGCGGGCAATGTGGTGACCGCCAGCCTGCGGATGCCGGACGGCGGCGCGCTGCGCGAGGCGCTGTTGCTGAGTCAGCCGGGCGATGTGCTGGTGATTGATGCGATGGAGGACGCGGAACGCGCCTGCTGGGGCGAGCTCAGCACATTAGCGGCGCAGGTTAAACGGCTGGCGGGCGTGATCGTGTCCGGCGCGGTGACGGATGTTCGCGAGCTGCGGGCGCTGGGGTGGCCTGTGTTCTGCCGCGGCATCAGCGCAATCACGACGCGTGGGTTGGGAACCGGCGGCGAGGTCAACCACCCCATTGCCGTCAGCGGAGTGACGGTTCATCCCGGCGATATGGCGTTAGGCGATGACGACGGCGTGTTTATTCTGAGCGCGGCGTGCGCGGCGCATTGGCTGGAGCCAGTGAGAGAGAAATCGCGCGCTGATGCCGAACGCCGTAACGAGCTGATGCGACGTCGCGGCTAACGAGCAACGGATGAGGCTGCGCGGTTCAGGCACCGCGCCAGCCGTCAGGAGAAGACCAGTTCGCGTTTGGTGACCCGGAACCAAATGATCCAGCCGAGCCCAATGGCCGACCAGACCAGACCCAGAATCATCGAATCCTTTTCCAGATGAGCCCACATGACGCCAATCGTGCCGATGCCGAGCAGAGGTAGAATCAGGTTGAAGAGCCACTCTCGGGCAGAGGACAGTCGTTTGTCACGAATGACATGCAGGGCGATGACCGACGCATTGACTGCGGTGAACGCCACCAGCGCGCCGAAGCTGATTAGCGACACGGCGGTATCCAACCCGAAGAACATGGCGCTCATCGACAGTCCGCCGATAAACAGCACGCAGTACAAGGGGCTGCCGAGTCGCGGGTGGACGTAGCTGAAAAAGGAGCCGGGGAAAATCCCGTCGCGGCCCATGATGTGCAGCAGCCGCGCGGCGCTGGCGTGAGAGGCCAGCGCGGAGGCGAAAGTATTGACGAGGATCGCCACCAGAAATAGCGACTGAAACAGCGCGCCGCCCACGTACAGAACGATTTCCGGCATCGCCTCTGAGGGGTTCTTGAACTGCGCGTTGGTCGGATAGTAGAGCTGAATGAACCAGGAAGCGGTAAAGAAGATGGCGCCGCCGATCAGGGCGGTAAGAAAGACTGCGCGGGGGATCGTGTGCTTCGGCGAGTGTGTCTCATTGGACAAGGTCGTCACGGCATCGAACCCCAGAAATGAGAAGCACAGTACCGCCGCGCCGCCAATGAGCGGGATCACGCTGGTGTCGCCGTTGAGTAGGGGGCGCAGGGTCCAGACGGCATCGGGGCCGTTCTGATGGCTGACGCCCTGAATCACCAGATAGATGAACACGCCCATCAACACGACGGGAGCGCCGACAAACAGGAAGTTCAGGTTGGCCAACAATTTGATATTGCGGCTGTTAATCCAGGTAACCAGCAACGTGAAGGTGGCAATCCAGATCCACGGCGGTAGCTGCGGAAACAGCGATCTCAGGTATATGCCCGCGAGCAGCGCGTTGATCATCGGCAGCAGCATGTAGTCCAGCAGCGAGGCCCAGCCGACCATGAATCCGGCCTGATTACCGCAGGTTTTACGGGTGTAGGTATACGCCGAGCCCGCTTCCGGAAAGGCTTTCACCATGCGGCCATAGCTGAGCGCCGTAAGCAAAACAGCGACCAACGCCAGCAAATAAGCGAGCGGCACACGGCCTTCGGTCAGGCCCGACACAATGCCGAAGGTGTCGAACACCGTCATGGGCGTCATGTACGCCACCCCGATGATCACGACCTGCCATAATCCCAGCTTTCCGTTGCTCTCTGCGTTCTCTTTCGCCATAACATTATCCCGTTTTCATCCAAGAATTTATGATTGCTCTGGACTGAAGGCAGCAATTAATGTGCCAGCGCCAGCGTGTTAAACGGAATAATCCGGCCGGGATGATACACGTTCCTGCTGTTATCGCCTATGCCATGCGGGAAAAGGTCTGTTTGCGCCGAATCACCCGGTAAGGACCGTCCCTTTTCGCGGCGACGTCATTGCACTCTTTCTCAGCAGAGAGCGGCAGTCAGGCACCATGATGGACAACTGATTTGGTGGCTTATTATCGAGCGTGGAAAGTAAAACCTCAGCACGGTCAGGCGGCTCCCCAGCCCAGAATGCGGCGACTCCGCGGTCTGTAAAATCACCACGCGGTGGGGGTCAACTCGCGCCTCGTCGCGATTGGGCCAGAGCGTCATCGGTGCGAACGACGCCTTTTACCGGGATGATAGGGAGTGACGGGCGGCAAATCCGCGTTCAGTCAAGAGGTCAGCCGCATTCGGCAGTATAATGGCCGCATGGGTAGTGCATGGCCTATCTAAATCAGCGAGCGTCAGATCGTTGTCGGTGACCAGGCCGGCCGACCACCGTGTCGGTACGCAACTGGGGCAATGATATCGATGACGGACCCATTCTGCGGGGCCGTCGTCGTGCGCGGACAGCGACTGCTATCGGGAATGCCGGATAAGTTAGGCGTGTTCATGGCTTGTGCCAGTGTCGTCATGGGATGACAGAAAATTGCTAAAGGGAGAGAGGGCGTGTCTGAGCAGCGCGGTAAGTTAAGTCTACATCAGGGAGTGGGTTTTCTGGTTTCTACGCTGTTAGGTTCAGGCGTATTCATTGTTCCGGCGATGGTGGCCGGACTGGTCGGGCAGTGGGCGTGGCTGGCATGGCTGGGTATGACGTTGCTGGTGCTGCCCGTGGTCTTCACTTTCGCGTTGCTGGGACGTCAATTCCCTCACAGCGCCGGTACCGCGCATTTTGTAGAACTGGCCTACGGACATCGCCTGCGGCAGAGCATCTCCTGGCTGTACCTGTCTGTTATCCCCATTGGGCCGCCGGTGGTGGTGATCACTGGCGCTAACTATCTGGTGTACTGCCTGGGCCTGCCACCGGTCTACTGCGGTTACTTCGCGCTGCTCATGCTGTCGCTGATTCTGATCGTCAATACCTTCAACGTCACGCTGTCGGGCAATGTGCAATTCGGGATTACGGTGCTGACGGCGCTGGTGCTGATCAGCGTCATCGCGGTGGGTGTCACGGAGGCGCCGACTGCCGCGCCTAAGATCATACCGGCTGGCGGCGATAGCCTATTACCGTTCTTCAAGGCAATGGGCATTATTTTCTGGTGCTTCGTGGGCATCGAGGCCGCCGCTCATCTCGCGCCGGAATTCGCTTCTCCCGAAAGAGATTTTCCCCGCACGATTGTTATCTCTTTGACGATCGCGCTCAGCCTGTACTGCTTGCTGAGCTACACCGTGCTGCGGTTTTCTGCCTTTGGCAACGAAGTCGACAATATCTCCTCGTTGCCCCGGCTGATAGGGCAGGCGTTTGGACGAACGGGCGCGATAGTGACGGGCCTGATGGGATTTTTGACCTGTCTTGCCGCGGTCAATCTCTACATTATCAGTTTCACCCGATTGATTATTTCGATGAAGGGCGAGGGCGCGATAAGCCGTTGTCTGGGGTACCGTAACCGTTTCCATGCGCCAGTTGTGGCGACGCTGCTTGCGGTACTGCCTGTCGCCATCACCGTCGCCCTCAAGTACGGTTGGTCTATTGGTCTGGATAGCCTGATTGCCTGTGCTAACGGCGTCTTTGTGATGATCTATCTGGCCGCGTCTTTGTCGGCATGTCGCTTGCTTCACGGTCCTCAACGTGTGATGGCGCTGTTGGCTAGCCTGTTTTGTCTTGGCGTCACCGCGGTTATCGGCGACAACATGGTGTATGCCGTCGTGATTATGCTGCTCGCCTTTGTCTGGAGTTCATGGCGGCTGCGTCAGACGACCTCTTCCGGCGAATCTCGGGCGTAAAACAACCGGGGTGGCGGCCTTTTCCGGGCCGTTTCCCTCTGCGGCCTGTCCACACGATCTGTTTTAACGAACGCTGCGCGATGCGTCGTGCTATTCAGCGGCTGGCGCATCGCGCGGCGCTTGTCATTTCCTCTCTACGACGGCATCACTCCCCAGGCTATTTCACACGTCATCCAGCTGCCGATGGCCAACAGCAGCATGGCCGGCACTTTCGAAAGGAAGAAGTTGATGTCGTTGACGCTCCGCTTTTTAAGCCAGGGAGACAGGTAGCAATACGCCAAATTGAAACCGGACGTGCCCAGACAAAACAGCGTTCCCATCAGGATAAACATATCGCCGGAACTCTCTGGCGAGATGAACTGGGAAAAGAAGGCGAGGAAAAAAATGCCTGCTCGGAGGTTCTGCAGGCTACGGAGGGTCCCCTGTAGAAAGAAGGAGGACGGGTGTACTGGGGCTATCGTCATACTTTTAGATAAATAACGCGCCGCCGGGGGCAGGCGGTATATGCGGCTGCCTTCCCAGATTAGAAACAGCGCGCCCAGCAGTTTGACGAGGGTCAGCACGGCAGGCGACGCCGCCAGCGTGAAGCTGACGATCAGCCAGGATAAAATCACATAGCAATAGTAGCCGAGCGCGAGTCCGACGATGCCGCTCAGCGCGGCTCGCTGGCCAAACCGATGAAAGTTACCGGTAATGCACAGCACGTCCTTGCCGGGGATGGCGCAGAAGGTGAACGCGGCGATAAGAAACAGGGTCCAGTTAAAGTCAGCCATGGAATCCCTCTGCTTGTCTGATAGCCAGTTTGCTCGGCAGCAGGTGACCTTGCGCCCATTTTTTGAGTGCCTCCGCCATACCGGCTTCACCATCCGGAGACAGACCGTGATCCCCCTGCTGCTGACGTCGGCTGTATAACCAATAGAATTCCCCATTGGAGAAATATTTCCAGCGCCGTGATCGCATAATCAGCGGTCCGCTGTGACCCGTTTCCTTCTTTTGGTGTCGCATATGATCGTCGCAAGCCCATTTCAGCGTTGTCTTGAAGACTTCAATAGGTTTAATCATCGCTAGCCAAAGGGGGTTAGGCGATAGGGTGAAATGACGTTGAATCATTTTGTGTAAAAAATAAGTCTTTTTCATAAAGGTCGCGTCGTTAAAGTGAAAATAAAAGGTGATATTGGGGAGTTATTCTTTCCGCGGAATAATGCCTAATAGGAACCAGAAGGTTAAAAAAACGAGTAACTATTCTGGGTAATAAAATAAATAAGAGGTGAGTGGTGGAATCGTTTACAGGAAAGTTGTTTTCGGGAGTTTTGTCGCTGGGATAAAAAGAGGTGTGATGAAGTGATTGACGTCTAACTGTTTTTTCGCTGGGTGGTCTCGTGAGATGTCTTTGATATATTTGGCCTTCGTTCGGGGTTTTCTGCTGCCTTGCGGTTCCCTTTGCGCAAAATAGATCACCGGGGGGGACTATTATTAGCATCCTGTATATCATATTTAAATAAGGGTAGCGCGCTACCATTCTTCTAGCCACGATATAACACTCCTTGTTGCGTTAGGCTTGGATATATTACGATTTTTTATTGATTATTAGGTCATCAAATACGACATCGCAAAGTGATTTAATTCTCGCAATAATATCCGCTTTTATTAAAAAGGGGAAGTTATGGTCGGTAAGATAAAATAAGTCTGTTAAGAGAAATTGATTGCGATGAGTGATAATTAGCGCGTTGTGGCTTGCTCTTGTTGTTTATTTCGTGAGGGAATAATCGGCATC
This sequence comes from Lonsdalea britannica, assembly GCF_946477055.1. Classification (GTDB taxonomy): domain Bacteria; phylum Pseudomonadota; class Gammaproteobacteria; order Enterobacterales; family Enterobacteriaceae; genus Lonsdalea; species Lonsdalea britannica_A. Next base: position 6,385 of record NZ_CAMKXG010000109.1, read on the forward strand.
GCCGATGACGTCATTGTGGTGAGCCTATCCGATGGAAGTGCTTTATGTTGATACGAGCGCCTCCGAAGAAGTGTTAAAAGGCGACAACAGACTTAAGCCTCAGTGTCGAGGTCAATGTGGGCTAAAGGGTGGAGGATTTACCCTGGGCGCTGATCTCATGGCTGCGGCTGTAGCCGCGATAGCTGTCGGTTCCACTGCCCTGATTTCCCGTCCAGCGTACGTTTACCCGGTAAGTATGCTGTTTTTCGGCCATGATATTCCCCATTGGTTTGAGATGAGCGCGATTGCAGACAGCGGCACCCACGAATAGGCGCGATGGAACTCACGTTATGTCAGTCTTGATAGGCTTGGCAAGCAGTGGCTGGCGGCGATTGAATGGTCTGGCGGGAGTGTTAGGGCATTGCGTTGAAAAGGGGCTTCGGATAGGTTCGCACAAAGAGGTCTCGACGTGCGCATGGCGAAAGTCACGCGGTCGAATCGGTTTTGACGCGTTAACGTTGTGCCCGACACCGCCGACGTCAACAGAATGAGAGGGTAAAGGTGATGGGGATCATATTGCGGCCGATGACGCAGGCCGACTGCGTGGCCGGTTATCGGCTCACTCAGCAGCTGCACTGGCCGCATCGGATGGAGGATTGGCAGGAGGCATTGCGCTTGGGCGAAGGGCGCGTTGCTGAGTGCGAGGGGCAGATAGTGGGTACGGCGCTGAGCTGGCGCTGGGGAGCCCACTGGGCCACGCTCGGTTTGGTGGTGGTCGATGCGAAATTTCAGGGACGAGGCATTGGCCGTCGCCTGCTGGAACAGCAAATAGCGGCGTTGGGCGAGCGACAGCTCAGGCTGCATGCCACCGCCGCTGGGCTCCCGTTGTATCAGTCGTTGGGCTTCACGGCGGTCGGCGAAACTCAGCAGTTTCAGACCGCCTGCCTGACGACCGTTCCGCGTGTGGAGGAGACGGCTGGACAGCGGCTTCGTCGTGCTCGCGCGGAGGATCTCCCCGAATTAACGGAACAGGACAGACAGGCTAACGGCATGGTGCGTTCGACGCTGGTGTCCGATCTGTTTCGTTATGCGGAACTTTGGGTGTTGGAAGAGGGCGATCGCATCGTTGGTTGGGGAGCCAGTCGTCGTTTCGGACGCGGCTGGACGCTCGGTCCGGTCATCGCCCACGGCGTGCCGGAGGCGCAGCGGATCATCGCACGGCTCATGCAGGACAGAGTGAACGATTTTGTGCGTATTGATACGCATGCGGCGCAGGGGCTAGGGGAATGGTTATCCCGCTGCGGTCTGACGCAGGTGGATGCGCCGGTCGTCATGGTGCGCGGCGAACCTTGGAGGAATGGCCCCGAGGAACCTCGTGCGTTTGCGCTCATGTCGCAGGCGATGGCCTGATAAAACAAACGGGACCCATAAATCGGTCCCGTTATCGATTAACGTGCCAGTGAGCACTGGGTATCGATCAGCTCAGAGGTCGAACCGCGGTTGAAGCCGAAGCGGACGCCTCGGTTAGCCAGCAGCACTTTTTCGCCATCGGGCGTGACGGTGAGCGCCAGTCCGTAGTTGTCGATGCTGTCGCCTTGACGCTGCACATAGGCGTAAAGCTCTTTGAACGGGTCATGTCGCGTCAGATCCTGCGAAGTCAGCTTTTTCGCCAGATAGCGATGTCCACGCAGCTCTTCGCCCAGCGGCTGCCAGTCGGTCGTTAAGGTATTTCCCTGTTCGCGCAGCGTTTGGTAGGCCTCGGGGCGCAGGCAAGAGATATGGATGTGCAGCTGTTCTTGCGTGCGCGCATAGCGTGAGTTGACGGCCAGCACCAGAATGTCGTCCGGCAGTGTTTTACCCGCTTCGTTGGACAGGTGCTTACGCGCCTCCCAGGCGGCGGCGAAAAAGGCGGGGACAGAGTGTTCTTGCAACGCGGGGCTTTCGATTCCCGAGATTTTCTCGGTTGGGATCAGCAGGTCGTGGTGGGGCCCATTTCTGTCTTTGATGAGTGCGGTCTGGGTATGGCTATTGACCGCAAGACAAGGCGCCGGAGAGCCTTGCTGCTGACTGGGAACGCACTTTTCTGTGACCGTATTCCACAGCGCATCGCTACTGTCTCTGAACAGGAAGACCCCGATCAGCACCAGCAACACGATGACGGCAGCTGTCGCATACCTTATCTTCTTTTTCCTCTGCATGTATTACGCCTCCTGCATAATTGAACGATGGGTTCCAGATAAAAACCAGGTTGTATCCCATCCTCGCAGCCGAGAGTGATAACGGTTACATGGTGGATAGAACTTGATTCTGAACCGAAATTTTACACCTTGCCGGATCCGGAACCACAGATAATATAGCGGAGTTACACGGTGAAAACATGGGGTATCCGGCGCCAGCGTCAGGATCTGTGAGTTCAACCGGGCGTTCATGCACACCGTTTTCCGTGTGCGACGCTGACGAAATGCCTGCTTCAGGGGCGCTCAAAGAGCCGATGTTTCGGCCCGAATGCCGGTGTCGCCGCCTCTGATCGCCAGCCCGCGCTCAGCCCGTTGGAACCATTGGGAGAGAGACGCACAGGGCTGGGATCTGACGGGGCGCGATGCTTTCATTAACGTGGTCACCCCCACCGAGTTCACCGCTGTTTCTGTGACGCTGACAGGCGTATTTTCGATTCGTCGAGGACGCGACAGGGCCGCGGCGACGGTCTGGCGCCACGGCCAACAGTAAGAAAAGGGGGGGGCAGTCGCACCGTCAGGCGGCGACGGCCGCCAGATGCTCTGTTTCCCACAGCGCTTTCAGGAGTGTATCGCTATCCACCGCGAAAGGCAGAAGCGCGGCGGAGCGGATACGAACATGGCGCGCGATGCGTTCGACCTGATCCGGTTTGTCCGCCAATCCCAGCTGAGTCAACGTCAACGGACTGCCAAAGCGCGACAGCAGCGCGAGCAGCGGCTGCCGTTCCTCTTCCTGCCCGGTATTCAGCAGGGCCTGTACTGCCAGCCCGAAGCCGACCTTCTCGCCGTGTAGCCAGTGATGGAGTTCAGGCAGCCGGGTCATGCTGTTATGAATGGCATGCGCGACGCCGACGCGCGCCACGTTGTCCTTCATGCTATTAGCCAAGCCCGCCAGCGCAATATTGGCGTCGATGACCTGCCGCAGCGAGGGTGTGACGCGGTGATCCTCAATATCCTTCAGCGCCTGAACGCCGTGACGGTTGAACGTCTCCAGCGCCAGACCTGCGGCCTGCGCCTTCAACACCAGCGCCAGCGAAGTCGTCTCCGTCTGTAGATAGGGTTGGAATTCATACCACTTGGCGAGCGCATCCACGATCCCGGCTTTGAGATAGCGTGCGGGGCTGTGTGCAATCACCTCGCTATCGACCAGCACCCAGACGGGCAGGCGTTTCAACGGCAGGGGCGCGACATGCGCGCCGCGTCCGTCATAGATCACGCTGATCGGCGACCATGCGGCGCAGGTGGCGGCGATAGTCGGTACGGCGATCACCGGCAGCTGTCCGAGGAGATCGCCCACGGCCTTGGCGCTGTCCAGCGCCCGACCGCCGCCGACGCCCAAAATCAGCCCGGCATTCAACGTTCTGGCCGCCGTCGCCAGTTGATCGATAGCCTGATGAGTACACGGGCCTTGCTGGAAGACGACGTCGTACTGGATATCGTGCTGATGCAGACTGGATTCGATAGCCTGGGACGTCGCCTGCCAAGCCTGAGGGCTGGTGATGATCAGAATGCGTGAGGCCAGCGGTTCGATAAAGTCGCCCACTTCGGCGATCAGTCCGTCGCGGTTGAGGTAGGTTTGCGGTGCCTGGATAGCAATCATAAGCAGAGTCTCGCTGGCGGTCATAGAGATAGCTCCCTTATAACAATGCCGACACGCGAATCAAAAGCACGAATCCGGCAATGCATTACGTCAAAAAGACATAACCCACAGGTGAGGGCGCTGCTGCGACCGCCGCCGTAGCGGTGGGAAAATCCAAGCGCTGTTCTTCGCAGTACAGCTCCATTTTCGCCACCGATGGCGCGGTTTATCTGCCGTGCGGACTTGAGACAAACGTCGTGTATGGAGTAGGGCATCCTGTCGTCGCGCGTGGACGCAACCGGTTGAATCACGGATTAATTGCTGATGATGGAAACGATGGCGGTAAAGGCATTCACAAAATGACGGTGCTTTCGATAAAACGAATGGCGTGATATCTATTGGACATTGACTCATTTTAAAGAGGCGCCTGACGGCTATGTTAACGCTACGTCAAATTCGGCACTTTATTGCGGTTGCCGAGACCGGCTCCATCTCCGCCGCCGCGCAAACCGCCTTCGTTTCTCAGTCGTCGCTCACGCTGGCTATTCAGCAATTAGAAACTGAAACCGGGGTGAGGTTATTCGAGCGTCACGCCAAGGGCATGACGCTGACTCATCAGGGACATCAGTTTTTACGCCAGTCCTACCTGATTCTGGCAACGGTGGAAAATGCGACCCGCAGCCTGAGAACCGGTACTGAAAGTATCACCGGTTCCCTGACCGTGGGCGTGACGAGCCTGGTGGCGGGGTACTTTCTCGTCGACCTGCTCAAACATTTCAAAGACGCCTATCCCAATGTGATGG
>NZ_CAMKXG010000110.1 GCF_946477055.1 Lonsdalea britannica
TACTTTCTCGTCGACCTGCTCAAACATTTCAAAGACGCCTATCCCAATGTGATGGTGCAGGTGGTGGAGGATGAGCGCAGATACATCGAACATCTGCTGGTGAGCGGCGAGATCGACATCGGCGTATTGATCCTCTCCAACCTTGAAGATCGCGATGCTTTGCAGACGGAAGTGCTGTGCCATTCGCCGTACCGTCTTTGGCTGCCGCCGCTGCATCCGCTGCTGGAGCGCGAGAGCATCAGCCTGGCCGATGTGGTGACGGAACCGCTGATTCAGCTCAATGTGGATGAGATGGATATCCACGCCCGCCATATCTGGAGTAAAGCCAGCCTGACGCCGGACATTGCCATGAAGACCACATCGACCGAAGCCGTGCGGAGTCTCGTCGCCGCCGGGATGGGGCTTTCTATCCTTCCCGACATGACGTATCGCGCCTGGTCGCTGGAGGGAAATATGATTGAAGCGAGCAAATTGACCGATCCTATCGAACCATTAGAAATCGGTATGGCCTGGCGTCGAGGCAGTACTCGGCCCAAACTGGTTTCCCCCTTTCTCAGCGTCGCCCGCGAAAACAGCGGGCTGCGCAAGATTTCGTAATCCAGCCTGTATGGAAATGGAGCAGCGTTCGATTTATTCGAATGCTGCCTTCAATAATTAATAGTGGTTGATGCCCATCGACTTTCCCTATTGTGTTTTCAACGCGCTATAACACCACGTTGGCGTTAGTTTTATGTGGATATCCCCCTCCGGGGCGCGACACTAGAAACAGGGAAACGCGATGTCGGATGAGGATTTTATCGCCCGCTTTTCCAGCAGGCATTTGATTGATGGGCAGTTGATTGACGGCGATGGCACATTGCAGGATATCGTCAATCCGGCCAGTGGAGAGATTGTTGCCAGGATTGGTGAAACGTCCACCACGCAGGTCGCCGAGGCGGTAGACGCAGCTCAGCGAGCCTTCCCCGCGTGGGCCAGAACCACACCCTCGCAGCGCGCTATTATTTTGTTGCGAATCGCTGATGCGATAGAACAAGAGGCCGCGTCGCTGGCGCAGCTGGAAGCCATTAACTGCGGCAAGCCGCTGTATCAGGCGCTCAATGACGATCTTCCCGCCGCCGTCGATGTCTTTCGCTTTTTCGCGGGCGCGGTGCGCTGCCAGCAAGGGCAGTTAGCGGGAGAGTATCTGGACGGACATACGTCCATGATCCGTCGGGACCCCCTCGGCGTCGTCGCCTCCATCGCGCCGTGGAATTACCCGTTGATGATGGCGGCCTGGAAAATCGCTCCGGCGCTGGCGGCGGGCAACACCGTCGTATTCAAGCCTTCCGAGCACACGCCGCTGACCATACTGGCGCTGGCGCCTACCTTGAATACGCTACTGCCGCCGGGCGTGCTGAATATCATTACCGGCAGCGGCGAGAGCGCGGGCAGCGCGCTGGTTAATCATCCGCGGGTGCGTATGGTGTCCGTGACCGGAGATCTTGTGACCGGTCAGCGAATTTTGAACGCCGCCGTCAGCAACGTGAAGCGCACCCATCTGGAGCTGGGGGGCAAAGCCCCGGTGATCGTCTGCAACGACGCGGATATCGATGATGCCGTTGAGGCGATAGCCACCTGGGGCTACTACAACGCGGGGCAGGACTGTACCTCCGCCTGTCGGGTATATGCGCAGTCGGGTATTTATGCACAGTTGGTTGACGCGTTAGGCGGCGCGGTGTCCCGCCTGCGGATGGCGCAGCCGCGAGACGAAGACAACCATCTGGGACCGCTGATCAGCGCCCGCCAGCGCGACCGGGTTTCCAGCTTCGTCGAACGCGCGCTGAGTCAGCCGCACATCGAACGTATTACGGGCGCAGGCAGGGTGGATGGCCCCGGTTTTTACTACCCGCCGACGCTGCTGGCCGGTTGCCTGCAAAGCGACGAAATCGTGCAGCGCGAGGTTTTCGGCCCGGTGGTCAGCGTTACCCGATTCACGTCGCTGAAGCAGGTAGTCCAGTGGTCAAACGAGTCGGAGTATGGGCTGGCGTCGTCGGTCTGGACGCAAAATATCGATACCGCCATGCAGGTGGCGGCCAGTTTGCAATACGGGACGACGTGGATTAACAGTCATTTCTCGCTGATCAGCGAAATGCCGCATGGGGGATTAAAGCGTTCCGGCTATGGTAATGATTTATCCAGTTATTCACTACAAAATTACAGTGTAGTGCGGCACATCATGGCCAAATTCAAACGACAATTTTAAGACCGCGCTCGAGCAATATTATTTTCTTATTATAAAACGCAGACACAGATAATAAAAAACCTGTGGCGTTATTGTGCCACGAATAAGCCAATCTTGACGGGGAATCAGTATGGAAAAATATCATGCCAGGATGTCATTATCCGCTATTTGCCTGAGCGTTTTGTGTGGCTTGAATATGGCTCACGCGACAGCGCCGGAATTATCCGCTCAAGGGGAAGGACGTCTCGATATCGTAGCCTGGCCCGGTTATATCGAGCGGGGTCAAAGCGATAAAAACTACGATTGGGTCACGCAGTTCGAACAGGAAACCAGCTGCCAGGTCAACGTCAAAACCGCCGCGACCTCAGACGAAATGGTCAGCCTGATGGCGAAGGGCGGCTACGATCTGGTGACGGCTTCCGGCGACGCTTCGCTGCGACTGATCTATGGCAAGCGTGTTCAACCGATTGAGCCTGCCGCCATTCCCAACTGGAAAAGCCTCGACCCACGGCTGATCAACGCACCGTGGTACACGGTCGGCGGCAAAATCTACGGCACCCCGTATCAATGGGGGCCTAACCTCCTGATGTACAACACGACGGTGTTCCCGACGCCGCCGGAAAGCTGGTCGGTGGTGTTCACTGCGCAGACATTGCCGGACGGCAAGACCAATCAGGGACGGGTGCAGGCTTACGACGGACCGATCTACATCGCCGATGCCGCGCTGTACCTGAAAAACACGCAGCCGGAGCTGGGGATTACCGACCCGTATCAACTGACGGAACCTCAGTATCAGGCGGCGCTGACGCTGTTACGCAGCCAGCATGCGCTGATTCATCGCTATTGGCACGACACCTCTGTGCAGATGAGTGACTTCAAGAATGAAGGCGTCGCAGCTTCCAGCGCCTGGCCGTATCAGGCGAATGCGCTCAAAACCGAAGGTCAGCCGATTGCCACCGTGTTGCCGAAAGAGGGCGTCACCGGGTGGGCGGACACCACCATGCTGGCGTCGGACGCCAAACATCCGGTCTGCGCCTACAAATGGATGAACTGGTCGTTGCAGCCCAAAGTACAGGGCGATGTAGCCGCCTGGTTCGGCTCAGTACCGGCCGTGCCTGCCGCCTGTAAAGACAACGCGCTGCTGGGGGCTGAAGGATGTGAAAATAACGGCGCGACGCAGTTCGACAAAATTGCATTCTGGAAAACGCCTCAGTCCGAAGGCGGGAAATATGTCCCTTACAGCCGCTGGACGCAAGATTACATTGCCATTATGGGCGGACGTTGAATGAAATGGAGGGGTAAAAAATAAAACGGAGCTTTCAGTCGACGAACCAGAATTCATTATTTCGCGGCTGATGATTTAACCGTTCAGGTTTTTATTCCAATGAGTTCCGTTATTTTTTTTGCCATTTTTTGTTTTATTTTTTCGATGGGTTTTTAAGTCTGACGATAAAACCCATCCACCGGGAGTTAATTATGTCCAACGCTGTGGAATTTATTGATGTTTCCCGACACTTTGGGGATGTCCGCGCTGTGGATCGCGTCTCCATCGATATCAAAGACGGCGAGTTTTTTTCCATGCTCGGTCCGTCCGGGTCAGGGAAGACCACCTGTCTGAGACTGATCGCCGGTTTCGAACAGCTCTCCTCGGGGTCCATCCGTATTCACGGGCGCGAAGCCAGCGGACTGCCGCCTTATCAGCGTGATGTGAACACCGTCTTTCAGGATTATGCGCTGTTTCCACACATGACTGTGCTGGACAACGTGGCCTACGGACTGCGCGTGAAGGGCGTCGGTAAAAACGAACGCCGCGCCCGGGCGCAGGAGGCGCTGGAGCGGGTGGCACTCGGTTTTGTCGCGGCGCGTAAACCGGCGCAGCTGTCCGGCGGGCAGCGTCAGCGCGTGGCACTGGCGCGCGCGTTGGTCAATCAGCCCAGCGTGTTACTGCTCGATGAACCGCTCGGCGCGCTGGATCTCAAACTGCGCGAACAAATGCAGGGCGAACTCAAGACGCTCCAGCGACAGCTTGGGATCACCTTTATTTTCGTGACGCACGATCAAAGCGAAGCCTTGTCGATGTCCGACCGGGTGGCGGTCTTTAATAACGGCCGCATCGAGCAGGTGGATACGCCCCGCGAGCTGTACATGAACCCTAAGACGCCGTTTGTGGCGGAGTTTGTCGGCACGTCCAATGTGCTGTCGTCGGAGCAAGCGCTGCGGCTGACCGGGGCGGCAGGATGTTTCGCCGTTCGTCCGGAGCACATTCGCCTGCAGTCCTCCGCGCCGGACGACATCGCCGGGGATATTCGCGTCGCCGCCCAGATTAAGGATATCCACTATCAGGGCGCGGCGACCCGTTACGAGCTGATGCTGGAAACGGGCGAGCGTCTGCTGGCGAGCGAAACCAACCATCAGCGCATCGCTGTCCAGCCCGCCTGGACGATCGGCCAGCCGTTGACCGCCTGTTGGGCGCGTAGCGCCATGGTCGCGCTGCAGGAGGTGGGGTGAGATGACGACCGCAGACATCCTGGCTCCCGCCGTCCGTCGGAGCACGTGTCACCGACTGTTCGACTTCTTCTACCGTCGTCCGGGCTTTTATCTGGCGCTGCTGCTGGCGCCGCCGCTGTTGTGGTTCGGCGCTGTCTATCTGGGATCGTTACTGACGCTGCTGTGGCAGGGGTTTTATACCTTTGACGATTTCACGATGACGGTATCGCCTACGCTGACGCTGGCGAACATCGCGGCGCTGTTCAGCCCAACGAATTACGACATTATCGCGCGCACGGTGGTGATGGCGGTGTGCGTCACGCTGTTCAGCGCCATGCTGGCGTTCCCGATTGCGTATTACATGGCGCGCTACACCCGTGGCAAGCAGAAAGCCTTTTTTTATGTCGCGGTGATGATGCCGATGTGGGCCAGCTACATCGTCAAGGCTTATGCCTGGACGCTGCTGTTGTCGCGGGATGGGGTCATTCAGTGGTTTCTGCGCCACCTCGGGCTGGAAGGGGGCTTGCACAGCCTGCTGTTGCTGCCGGGCATCGGCGGAAACACGTTGTCGACCTCCGGGCTGGGGCGCTTTCTGGTGTTCGTCTATATCTGGCTGCCGTTCATGATCCTGCCGATACAGGCGGCGCTGGAACGCCTGCCGGTGTCGCTGATTCAGGCCTCGGAAGATTTAGGCGCTCAGCCGCAGCAGACCTTTCGCTATGTCATCCTGCCGCTGGCGGTGCCGGGCATTGCCGCGGGCTCCATCTTCACCTTCTCACTCACGTTGGGCGATTTTATCGTGCCGCAGCTGGTGGGACCGCCGGGTTATTTCATCGGCAACATGGTCTATTCCCAGCAGGGGGCCATCGGCAATCTGCCTATGGCGGCGGCGTTCACGCTGGTGCCGATTGTCTTGATTGCCATCTATCTCTCTCTGGTAAAACGATTGGGGGCCTTCGATGCACTCTAAACGCGCGCCGCTACCGCTCCGGCTGGCGGCCTGGGGCGGACTGCTGTTTCTGCATATTCCGCTGCTGATCATCGCCGTTTACGCGTTCAATACCGAAGAGGCGGCGTTCAGCTTCCCGCCGAAAGGCTTCACGCTGCGTTGGTTCCAGCTGGCGGCGGAGCGGCGGGATATTTTCGAGTCCGTCAGCCTGTCGCTACAGATCGCCTGCTTTTCCACGCTGATTGCGCTGGTGCTGGGCACGCTGGCCGCCGCTGCGCTGTATCGTCGGGACTTCTTCGGTAAGAACAGCATCACGCTGATGTTAATGCTGCCGCTGGCGCTGCCGGGCATTATCACCGGACTGGCGCTGCTGGCCGCTTTCCACGCGGCGGACATCGAGCCCGGCATGATGACGATCGTTATCGGCCATGCGACGTTTTGTATCGTGATTGTGTTCAACAATGCCATCGCCCGGTTCCGGCGTATCTCTCACTCGCTGATTGAGGCGTCGATGGATCTGGGCGCCGACGGTTGGCAAACTTTTCGCTACGTGATTCTCCCCAATCTGGCGACGGCGCTGCTGGCAGGCGGGATGCTGGCCTTCGCGCTGTCGTTCGATGAAATTATCGTGACAACGTTTACCGCAGGGCACGAACGTACCTTACCTATCTGGCTGTTGAATCAGCTGGGGCGACCGCGCGATGTGCCGGTCACCAACGTTGTGGCGCTGTGCCTGATGATATTGACCATGATCCCGATCCTCGGGGCCTGGTATCTCACAAAAGAAACGACGGATGTGTCCGGCGACGGCAAATAGCCCGCAGGCCACTGAAAATGAACGTCATAGCGTGCGTGCTGTGATGCGAAACAATGACTGAGGACCAAATAATGCAGACAAAAATGGTGATCAACGGACGTTTAGTCGCGGGTGAAGGCAGTACGCTGCCTGTCTATAATCCGGCAACCGGAGAGGAAATCGCGCACATCGCTCAGGCGTCCCCCGCGCAGGTTGCGCTGGCGGTGGAGAGTGCCGATCGAGCTTTTGCGTCCTGGGGACAGAGCACGCCGAAAACGCGTGCGGAATATCTGCTGCAAATAGCGGACTGTATCGAACAGAACGCTGAGACGTTCTCCCGCTTGGAGTCGCTCAACTGCGGCAAGCCGTATCATGCCGTGCTGAACGATGAGATCCCGGCGGTAGCGGATGTCTTCCGCTACTTCGCGGGCGCCTGCCGCTGTATGAACGGGATGGCCAGCGGGGAATATCTGGAGGATCACACTTCGATGATCCGCCGCGATCCGCTGGGCGTCGTCGCCTCTATCGCGCCCTGGAACTATCCGCTGATGATGGCGGCCTGGAAGCTGGGACCGGCGCTGGCGGCAGGCAACTGCGCCGTCATTAAACCTTCAGAGCAGACGCCGCTGACGACGCTGAAACTGGCTGAACTGGCGGTCGGTATTCTGCCTGACGGCGTACTGAACGTCGTCTTCGGCGACGGACCGACGGTCGGCGATGTCCTGACCGGCCATGAGAAGGTGCGCATGGTGTCGCTGACTGGCTCGATTCCGACCGGACAGCACATCATTCGCCATACGTCGTCCTCGGTAAAACGTACGCACATGGAACTGGGCGGCAAAGCGCCGGTGATCGTCTTTGACGACGCCGATATCCCGGCGGCGGTCGAGGCGATCCGCAACTTCGGCTTCTACAACGCCGGGCAGGACTGTACCGCCGCCTGTCGCGTCTATGCCCAGAAAGGCATCTATGATCGATTGGTGGCGGCTTTGGGCGAGGCGATTGTCTCACTCAAAATAGGCTCGCCGGAGGATGAAACCACCGAACTGGGTCCGCTGATTACCGCCGCACATCGCGACCGCGTTGCCGGGTTCGTCGAACGGGCGAAAGCGCTGCCGCATATTTCGGTGGTGACCGGCGGCGCGAAAGTCGAGGGGCCGGGCTATTACTTCCAGCCGACGCTGCTGGCTGGGGCATTGCAGGATGACGAAATCGTCCAGAAAGAGGTGTTCGGGCCGGTGGTCAGCGTGACGGAGTTTGACGACGAGGCTGAGGTGCTGGCGTGGGCCAATAGCTCAACGTATGGGCTGGCTTCCTCCGTCTGGACGCAGGATCTCGGCCGGGCGCATCGTCTGAGCGCGCGCCTGCAATACGGCTGTACCTGGGTGAATACGCATTTCATGCTGGTCAGCGAAATGCCGCACGGGGGGCAGAAACAGTCCGGTTACGGCAAGGACATGTCGATGTACGGGTTGGAGGATTACACGATCGTACGTCACATCATGATTAAACACTGATGCAAGGGCGGGCGCCTCAACCGAGGACGCCCGCCGATATTTTTAGATGTTATCCAGATTAATGCCGCGCGTTTTTGGTCCCCAGACGCCTACCGACAGCATCACCATCAGCATACTGAACACGATGAAGATCACGACGCTGACGCTTCCCACATGCTGCAACAACAAGCCGATCAGGATGCTGGTGAAGGCGGTGGACAGGCGGCTGAACGAGTAGCAAAAGCCGACGGCCCGGGCGCGAATGCGCGTCGGGAAAATCTCGGCCTGATAAGCGTGATAGCCTATCGTCAGCCAGGCATTGGAGTAGGTGATGAGGAAGCCGCAGGCGATGAGCAGCAGCGGGTGCGTCTGCTGGGTGAACAGCAGGCCGAACACCACGGTCATCAGACACGAGCCGACGATCTGCCACTTATGCTCGAAGCGGCCGACATACAGGCTGCACAACAGGCAGCCGATCGGATACGCCAGCGTGATGAAAAAGGCGTAGAACAAGCTTTGAGTGATCCCCGCCCCCTGTCCGGACAGCAGTGACGGCAGCCAGTTGCCAAAGCCAAAGAATCCAATGGATTGGAAGAAATTCATGGCGACCAGCATCAGCGTACGCTGGCGATATTCCGGTGCCCAGATATCGCGGAATCGGCCGCGCGGAGCCGCTTCCTGCGACGCATTCTCCGTATACACATACTGGCTCTGTGCCGTCATGCCGCACCGTCGCTCCATGTCGCACAACACCTGATGGGCGTCGTCATGACGGCCTTGCTGCGCCAGCCAACGGGCGGACTCGGGCAGATTTTTGCGTAGCACCCAGATCAAGACGGAGCAGGCCGCGCCCGCAATAACTACCCAGCGCCAGCCGCTGATCCCGAAAAAGGTATGAGGCACCAGCCACCAGGACATCAGGGCCACCGTCGGCACCGAAAGAAACTGGATAAAGAAGGCGAAGGCAAACGCCTTGCTACGCAGATAGGTCGGCATCCATTCGCTGAGATAGGCGTCGATGGTCACCAGCTCAATACCCAGCCCGATACCGACCAGAAAGCGGCACAGAATGACGCCTTCTGCGGTGCTCTGCATCGCCATCACGAAAGACAGCGCGCCGTACCAGGCCAGCGCGTACATGAAGGTCATTTTGCGGCCCAGCCTATCGGCCCACGGCGCCAGGAGGCTGGCGCCGACGAACAGGCCTAAAAACGTCGCCGACGCGAAGCTGGCCTGATCGGTGATATGGAACAGGCCCTCTTTGCCTACATGAAAGATATGCTCGGCGACCAGCCCACTGCTGATGTACGCCGTCTGAAAGAGATCATACAGCTCGAAAAATCCCCCGAGCGAAAGCAAGGCGATAAAACGCCAAAGCCCGGCGGTAGAGGGTAGCCGGTTAATCCGCGCGGTGAGATCGAGACCGGCGTGATGGCCGCCTGTGGCTTCGTCCAATGAAGTGCTGGGGGACTGCATATTGTGTCTTCCTTATCACGATGAATGCGTTATGTGGGGGACTTCCCGCCGCGGCGAGTATCGCCGTGAGCGTCCAACGCGTTCCCGACGGTGCGGGAACACGTCGTTGGCAGACTGCGGGACATCATAGGATGGCGCGCTGTCGCTCGCCAGTCCTGTGCGAATGTCGGCGACCCGTCGCATCGTATATTAATAAGCTTTTGCTATTAGTGTCCGCAGAAAAAGTTCTTAATATGAAAATCTCTTTTCGTCGTTAAGCCGAACGGCCTGCCTATAGGGACGACCGCGATTGGGCTTTCGACGTCAGGCCCGATCCCGCGGCCTTTCTCTAGACAAGGAACTGCTATGTTCAACCCCGAAGATGCCATCACCTGCGCGACCCTTATTCGTCAAAAACTCCCTGATTTTCAGCCGGAAGCGGCGCTGATCCTTGGCTCCGGGCTCGGCGAACTGGCCGATTCCATGACCGACATCACCGAATTCGACTATGCCGAACTGCCGGGATTTCCGGTCAGCAGCGTGGAAGGCCATGCGGGCAAGCTGGTGGCCGGTTATCTGGAAGGCGTCCCGGCGTTGTGCATGAAGGGCCGTGGTCATTACTACGAAGGGCGCGGGATGACGGTGATGACGACTGCGGTGCGGACGTTCCGGCTATTGGGCTGCGAGTTTTTGCTGGTGACCAGCGCGGCGGGATCGCTACGTCAGTCGGTTGCACCCGGGCGGCTGGTGGCGCTGACCGACCATATCAACTTTATGCCGGAATCGCCGTTGGTGGGGGAGAATGACGAGCGCTTTGGACCGCGTTTCTTTAGCCTGGCCAATGCCTATGACAGCGAGCTGCGAGGCGAGCTGTATAAGGTCGCCGCCCACTTGGGTATCGATCTCGCCGAAGGTGTGTTTGCCGGGTACACCGGGCCCAATTTCGAAACCCCGGCGGAAATTCGCATGATGAAGCTGGTGGGATGCGACGTGGTGGGAATGTCGGTCGTGCCCGAGGTATTGGCCGCGCGCCACTGCGGACTAAAAGTCCTCGCGGTGTCTGCAATGACGAACTATGCCGAGGGGATGTCCGATACGGTGCTGTCGCACGAGCAGACGTTACGTTGTGCGGCGTTGGCCTCCGGGGATTTCATGCGGCTGATCCGCGAATTTTTCAAAACGCGCGCCGCCTGAGGCTGGTGCAGCGGCCGCGTTGATACGAGCGTGTTGTCTGACGATAGGGCGGGTCGCCTCATCATCTTAGCCGGGTAATCAACGCGAACGCTGCCAGGGAAAGAAGGAAGAGTCATCATGTCGAACGTATTTTCGATCTCGCTGCGTCTTAAGACGATGTTCTTTTTGCAGTACTTTATCTGGGGCTGCTGGCTGGTCACGCTGGGCTCTTACATGATCAACACGCTGCACTTTACCGGCGTGCAGGTCGGAATGGCCTATAGCGCAAAAGGGCTGGCCTCACTGGTCTTTCCGGGGCTGGCGGGGATTATCGCCGACCGCTGGATCCGGGCTAATCGCCTTTATGGTCTG
>NZ_CAMKXG010000111.1 GCF_946477055.1 Lonsdalea britannica
GATATCGTCACCTACCCGTTGATTCAGTACGCCGGGGCGAATCCGTTGCCGAGTACGGTGGATCTGTTTATCAATGGCTACAAGGCCAGCAGCACCTCGTTGAATTCCGGCCCATTTACGCTCACCAACGTGCCCTATATCAATGGCGCGGGGGAAGCGACGGTCATCACGACCGATGCGCTGGGTCGACAAGTTTCCACCAGCGTCCCCTTCTATGTATCCAACGCCCTGCTACGCAAAGGGCTGGATGATTTCGATATGTCTCTCGGGGTTTTACGCCGCAACTATGGCGTGAAAGATGCGGATTACGGTCAGGCGGCGGCCAGCGGTATTTATCGTCGCGGCCTGACGGACTGGCTAACCCTGTCGAGCCATCTGGAGACCTCGGAAAACCTGCTGTTGGGCGGCGTGGGCGGCGATCTCGCCATAGGCCATTGGGGCACGCTGAGCAGCGCCTACAGCCATAGTCAGGACAACGGTCAGGGCGAGCAATTCGTCGTCGGCTACTCCTATTATGCGAATACGATGGGCATCGCGGCGCAGCATGCCGAACGCAGCAACAACTATCAGGATTTAAGCGTGGCCTCCAGTGGCGGCCATCTCAGTAAACAGTCCGATCAGATGACCTTAAGTACCGCGCCGTTTGGACGCGGCAACGGCACGTTAGGGCTGGGCTACTTCGACATTCGCGCTTATGACGACACCCGGACTCGTCTGGCCAACCTCTCCTACAGCTGGTCGATTTGGGACAAGGCCAGCATGTATTTGTCCTTGAATAAAACCATCGGGAGCCACGGCTACGGCGCGCTCCTCCAAATGATCGTTCCGCTGGACAACGGGATGTCCGCAACCGCCAGCGTGCAGAAGAATTCGATAGGCGAATACACCGAGCGCGTGTCGATGACGCGCACCACGCCGACAGACGGCGGTATCGGCTGGAACGTCGCCTACTCGGGCGGCGACAACCACGATCAGCAGGCCAGCCTGACCTGGAAAACACAGCGGGCAACCTATCAGGCAGGCATGTACGGCACGACCTCCGCTTACAACTACTGGGGCGATCTCAGCGGTTCCGTGCTGTATATGGACAACACGTTTTTCGCGGCCAACAAGATTAACGACGCCTTTATCGTCGTCAGCACCGACGGCTATCCCGATGTTCCCGTTAAATATGAAAACCAGCAGGTCGGCACAACTAGCAATACCGGTCACATCCTTGTGCCTTGGGTTAGCGCCTATTATCCGGCTCGCGTCGAAATCGATGCGCTGGAACTCCCTTTGGGCATTGATGCCCCCGAGGCCGAACGACGCGTTGCCGTCAAGGAAGGCAGCGGCGCGCTGGTGAGATTCAGCGTCCGACAGGTTCATTCGGTCAATCTCAATCTGGTGGACGACAAAAAAGCGGCGCTGCCGGTCGGCTCTTACGTCACGGATACCGTCAGCGGACAAACCGCCATCGTTGGCTATGACGGTCAGGTGTTCATGGAGCAGGTGACGCCGCATATCAAACTGCGCGTTCAGCGTTCAGACAGCGGCATCTGTGTATTGAATCTCGATTTACCGGACAACAAGCCGGGCATCGCCATTCTGGGAGAGAAAGTGTGTACAGCTACAGGAACGAGGGCGGATACCGCGTCTTCGAAGGATCAATAACATGACTATGTTTCGGTTATTTATGATGCTGTTGTTGGGGATATCGGGCCTGTCCACGGCCTATGCAGGCTGTAGCTCATCATCCAGCAGCTCGACATTCGGCTCCATCAGTTCGTTTGCGCTCGCCAGCAGCGCGCAAACGGTGCAATCCGGCAGCGGGTTCATCTGCTCCGGTAGCCTGCTGTCGCTGATCAGCACCAACACCGTGACCGCCACGATTGCGTCTACCAGCAACGCCTCCGGCGCCACGCCGCGGTTGTATAACGCCAGTACCGGTGAATACATCCCCTATACCATTTGCCAGGACTCCGGCTGCAGCGCCACCTACCCGATTGGGGATACCATCAAATGGAGTAGTACCACGCTGCTTGGATTGTTAGGGCTGTTCAATTCCAGCGACGGCACCTTGCCCATCTATCTAAGGACGTCGACAGGCGCCAATGTCGCCGCCGGTACTTACACCGACAACATCACGCTGTCCTGGTACTACAAAATCTGTTTTGTCGGGGTTTTAGGTATCTGCGCCTATACCACGGGGACAGACGCCTCCGTCGTTCCGGTCTCCATGGTGGTCACCAACGACTGCTATATCGACAGCGCGCCGGACGTGAATTTCGGCACTCAGGCGCTTCCCAGCAGTTTTGCCACCATCAGCAATGCGCTCAGCGTGCGGTGTACGCGCAACGCCACCTACACCGTCGACCTCACCAGCCTGAATGCCAGCAGCGGCAGCTGGCGTCAGATGAACGCGCTCATCAACGGCTCGACCTACGCATTGCAATATCAGTTCTACCGATCGGACGGCACTGCGTGGACCAGCGATAATGACTACGGCGCCACGGGCTCAGGAAATTCGCAAAGCATCAGCTACACCGCGAAGATCAATCCAAATCAGAGCAATGTCCCCGCGGGATCTTACAGCGACACGGTAACGGTGACCGTGACCTATTAGTCGAGCAAAGTAAGGCGGACCAGAGCCGGTCAGCCTTGCTCTCATCGACTATTGGCCCGGATGCTGCTCCAGCCATTTTTGCATCTGTTCGATCTCCGGTTGCTGCGCCTTGATGATGTCTTCCGCCAGTTTACGCAGCTCAGGATCTTTGCCGAATTTCAGCTGTGTCTTCGCCATCGCGATCGCGCCCTGATGGTGTGCGATCATGCCTTGTGCAAAGGCGACGTCCGGATTCTGAGTCGACATGCTTTTCATCATATCGCGATGCATGTTTTCCATATCTTGCTGATAAGCCTGCTCGAAACCCGTTGAATGCGGGGTCTTGTGGTTTCCATCGTGCGTGCTTTCAGCCGCCAGTACGCTCAACGGCGCCAGAAGAAAACCAACTAACAGCCAGTGACGATGCTTCATCATCTGCTACCTCATCATGGTGGGGGGGAAGAGAAAACATACCCCTTTCATCGGGGGAAAGGTCAAGACGCACCGCACGGAAATGCCGACGGTAGCGCGTAAAAATCGTCGTCACACGGAGAAACGATGGGACGACAGACGATAAAAAACCGCCGGGTGACAGTCAGAGCCACTCCGGCGGTTAACGGGCCGATGATTATTGTTCGGCTTTAGGCGCATGGTCTGGCTTAGGTGCGTGTTCGCCTTTCGCCAGACGCTTTTCAAAGTTCGCGTTGAACTGTTTTTTCTGTTCCGGCGTCAGCACGTTATAAATCTTGTTCTGCGTTTCAAGATGTTTCAGCGTACGCGCCTTGCTGGCCTCTTCCATCTTGTCTACCAGGCTTTCGGCTTTGGCCGCATCGAAGCTGTCGGCTGCGATGACGTCATGCATTGCGGTGCGATCTTCTGGCGCTGGACGAGGCGTATCTTTACGAGCGCTCTCCATGATGTCATGAATTTTCTGCTTCTGGTCTGCGGTCAGGTTCAGGCCCTTGAACATCATGCCATGTTCCTTACCTTCGCCCGGTCCATGATGTTTCATCATGTGCTCGCCATGCGGCACCGCCGGTTTGCTGTCCTGTGCGTTAGCAAAACCAGCCGCGCCAAACGCCAGTGCGGAAGCAATCACGATAGCGGTTAATTTAGACATAGACTCCCCTCATATTTGGTTTATCAGCATTAATGCTGTTCATCATTCGTTGTCAGGGATGAGTATAGGTCACGGAATTTAAGGTAATGAGAGTAAGGGTAAAACTTTGAAAGGACCGTCGGCGAAAATATCGCCATTTGTGGGCAAAACGACAATATTACGTAAGCAAACATGAAGATTAACAGCGCAATGCGGAGTTTAAACACAGTGGGGATAAAGGAGAGCGCCTGACGCCTCTCCTTTATCCTGTCAGGGCAAAGACTGACAGAATGCCTCTGCGTCTTTGGCCAGCGCATCGATATGAGTACGGATGACATTGACCTTCTGCAACAGAGGGTTTCGTTCCGGCGAAGCGCTAACCGAATTCATCCGCGCCACCAGCGTTTCTATCTGCTCTCTCAGTTCCGCTTCCTGCTCCCGGGCCAGCATCAACTGCGCATTGAGCTGTTGAACGTGCTCGTGCCAACGCTGCTGTTGTTGCTGCACGCTGGACTCCAGCGCCTGCAGCGCGCTGTCCAGTCGCGCTTCCCACTCATCAATACACATAGAGATTCCTTTGCCTGAATATCCAGCGAATTATAATGACAGTCTCACTTGACCACAAATCGCCCCATTCAGGTTTAGGCTACGTTAAATCAGACTAGCGGCGTTTAGCGGCGCTTTTGATGGCGCGCAGCACGACAAATTTCGGATTGCTGGCAATGGTTTCGCAATTGCCAAACATACGCTTGAGCTTCTGAAAATAGTTCAGGTGGCGATTTCCGATAATCCGCAGTTCCCCACCGACGCTGAGACAACGCTTCGCATCGGTGAACATCTGCCAGGCGATATCGCCCGAGATCGCCTGCTGCTGATGAAACGGCGGGTTGCACAGCACAGCCTGAAGACTCCCGTCGGCGATCCCGGCCAGCGAGTTATTGACCGCAAACTCGCAGCGGTCAAGATCCTGTGGTCGATTCAGCTCCACGTTCTTCCGGCTCGAAGCCACCGCCATATAAGACTCATCCAGGAAGCTGATGGTGGCCTGAGGATTCAGATCAAGGGCCGTCAGTCCCACGACACCGTTGCCGCAGCCCAGATCGACCACCTTGCCTTCCAACTCTTGCGGTAAATGCTGCATAAAGAGTCGCGCGCCGATATCCAGCCCGCCGCGCGCAAAGACATTGGCGTGGTTAGCTATCTGGAAACCATTTTCAGGCACCGGCCATTCCGTCAGCGGCAGGCGGTCACTCGGTTCCCGACCGTCAGGCTGGCAATGAATCAAACGCGCTTTTTTCCAGGCCAGAGACGTCTTCGTCGGGCCCAGAATCTGTTCGAACAACGCGAGCGTCGAGGTATGAATGTCGCGCGCCTTCGCCCCGGCAATGACGACCGTCTGCGGCGTCACCACGTGACTGAGCATCCGCAGTTGGTGTTCCAACAGCGCCAGCGTCTTCGGGACTTTAATCACGACCAGCGCCGGAGAGGCGGGCAGATCGGACAGGCTATCCAGCAGCGTGACCCCCTCGACGTCAAAACCGTTCTGCGCCAAATTATGCCGTGTCGCCAGCTGGCTGAGGTACGAATCGCTGATGCAGCAAGGCGATTGCGCCTGCAATCCACAGGCCAGCGCGCCGAACGCATCATTGAAAATCAGTCGGGGTCCGTCGCCTAACGGCATGTCCGCCAGTTCGCGCAACAGATATTCGTCGGCCGCTTCCCAGGCCTGCAGTGCGGTCTCCTGAGCCGAAAGGGGATAGCGCACCAGCGTTAAGGTGCTCGTTTCCAGATCGAGTTGGCTCATAGCCTCTCCTGTTAAAATGCAAATTTGCGCTGTTTATCCCCTAAAAGAACGCGGCAGTAAATGCTTTTCTCACATTGGTTTTTTATCAGTCGAATACAGCGGGGGACGGCGTAGCTGTGCTCCATCGGACAACGGGCGATATCGGTTTGACCGGGGTCAATATTTCACCTATCTTTAGTCACGCAAAGGGGAGTAACTTCTTCGCCGGTCAGTCGTCATTACAGTGCACTTGCACTCGGTTACCGGGCAACCTTAATGCGTACGCACATTAAGTTGTAAGTGAGACCTTGCCGGAAGGCGAGGTCCATTTGTGAATAATGTGCACAAACGGCCCACGCCTTACGACGTGGGCCGTTTTGTTTTCACACTTTAAGGATATGAACTATGGCTTCCATAGGCACACCGTGGTTATGGGGCAGCTTTGCTGCCATTGTAGTGGTCATGCTGGCTATCGACCTTTTCTCTCAGGGGAAAAAAGGGTCGACGGTCATGACATTCAAGCAGGCGGCCAGTTGGTCCATCGTGTGGATCACGATGGCCGTGCTGTTCAACGCCGGTTTCTGGTGGTATCTCAACAGCACGATGGGACGCGAGATAGCCGACGCACAAGCGCTGGCCTTCTTTACCGGGTATCTGATTGAAAAAGCGCTGGCGGTCGATAACGTCTTCGTCTGGCTGATGCTGTTCAGTTACTTCTCCATCCCCGCGCAGTATCAGCGCCGCGTGCTGATTTTCGGTGTCCTGGGCGCCATCGTGCTGCGCACCATCATGGTGTTCGCGGGCAGTTGGCTGGTCACGCAGTTCCAGTGGTTGCTGTATATCTTCGGCGCATTCTTGCTGTTTACCGGCGTCAAAATGGCGATGGCGAAAGAAGACGACGCGGCGGTCGGCGACAAGCCGGTGGTACGCTGGCTGCGCAAACATCTGCGGATGACTGACACCCTGCAAGGCGAGCGTTTCTTCAGCCGCCAGAACGGCGTGCTTTATGCCACGCCGCTGTTCCTGGTGCTGATCATGGTGGAAATCAGCGACGTGATTTTCGCGGTGGACAGTATCCCGGCGATCTTCGCGGTGACGACAGATCCCTTTATCGTACTGACCTCCAACCTCTTTGCCATTCTGGGACTTCGCGCCATGTACTTCCTGTTGTCCGGCGTGGCTGAGAAGTTCTCACTGCTGAAGTACGGTCTGGCGGTGATCTTGATCTTCATCGGGGTCAAAATGATGCTGATCGATCTCTTCCATATCCCGGTATCGTTGTCGCTCGGCATCGTGGCGGCAATACTGTTGGTGACCATACTGATCAATATTTGGGTCAATCGACGAGCGGCACGCTAACCTCGTCGACATCATTTTTACGGCCCTGAACACAACGCCCGGTAAATACCTTACCGGGCGTTCTCTTTTTTAATATTATCGCCAGGCTTGTCTATACTGTGCCTGTTTATGGTCTTTTTGCCGGCCGTACATCATCGCAACAATAGGAAAAAAAGGTCATAAAACGTCGATTTCTGTCAGTAAGTGTAAAATATGACTGTATCCACGATTATCGCGGCTAAAACCGCGAATTATCTGACTTTTATCGCTGATATTTCCCTATCTCAGCCCTACCTATTTTGTTACAGTTATGGCGTTTTTTTATGTTTATCGGTAGCAGATTGGGCAAAACCCCTGAAACAGGATGTCAGTCATTTTAACGCGCCATCATTCTACGGCTGCGATGACCATCCTCTGTATTGCCGTCGTCGATTCAGGCATTCCTGCCTGGGGTCGTTCGAATAATAAAATCAATAAATAACGCGTCATCGAGCAACGTTTCCTTGCCGATGCATTAGGCTAAACCTGCTTCTCGCCGAAAGAAGCCCTTTTGGCGCAAAATCACGCGATACCAGCAGGATTTGAAACTTACAGTGACCTATTGCCGTTCATTGGGGGCAGAGAATTTCTCCCCATGCCGCAGTACAGGAATACCAGATGGAAATGATTAAAGAGCTTCTTAACGCACTCTGGCACCAAAACTTCGACATTCTCGCCAACCCCAAGCTGGTCTGGACGATTTACGGGCTACTGTTCCTGATCCTCGTTCTGGAAAACGGTTTGCTGCCCGCCGCCTTTCTACCCGGCGACAGTCTGCTGATTCTCGTCGGCGTCCTCATCGCCAAAGGCACCATGAACTACCCTTTTACCATCGCTCTGTTGACCACGGCGGCAAGCCTGGGATGCTGGATGAGCTATCTGCAAGGCAAGTGGCTCGGTAATACGAAGCTGGTGCAAAGTTGGCTTTCTCACCTGCCGGTGCATTACCACCAAAGAGCGCACCAGTTGTTCCACCGTCACGGCCTGTCGGCATTGCTGATTGCGCGTTTCCTGGCTTTTATCCGGACGCTGTTGCCCACGATCGCCGGGCTCTCCGGGCTGAATAACGCCCGCTTCCAGTTCTTTAACTGGATGAGCGCTTTCCTGTGGGTCATCATTTTGGTTTCTCTCGGCTATGCGCTGGGAAATACGCCGGTCTTTCGCAAGTACGAAGGCCAGCTGATGTTTTTCCTGATGATGTTGCCGCTGGTATTGCTCTGCGTCGGATTAGTGGGATCATTGGTTGTACTCTGGCGCAAGAAGCGCGCCGTTAATAGTGGAAAAGGACATTAAGACATGGTGAGCCGCTGGCTGAAAAACAAGCCCGTCTGGCGTCTACTGTTGATGCTGTTGCCCGTCATTATCATGGTCACGTCATCCCGCCATACGCCCGATGAAGTCACGCTGCATATCAGCCCGCAGCGTCAGGGCGCCGCGCTTCCGGATGGATTCTATATTTACCAACGCCTCAGTGAGCGCGGCATTGGTATTGAAAGCATTATCCCCGCGCAGGACAGCATCGTGGTGCGACTGTCTTGTCCGGAACAAAGCCGAGACGCGCGCGATGTGCTGCGTACGGTGCTGCCGCAGGTCAATGTCGTGACTCAGATAGCGAAAAGCGGCCAGCCCGCGCAGAAGTACTCCCCACCGCCATCGTCTCATTTGGGATAATCCCTCGGGGTTATCTCACCGCGTCCCCTTTTCCACCGTTGCGGCGCATTTATCGCAATCGACGCAAAGGGTTACCGCACGCCAATAGAAATATCGTCTATAGTTGAATATCAGCTTTCATAACATTAGGGAGTTTTGCTATGTCTCGTGAATCCAATTCAGAACAGCAACTGCGTGAAGAATTACGATCTCTGGGCGACACGCTCGAAGAAGTGCTGCGTAGCTCCAGCGAAAAATCCAAAGGTGACCTGGAAAAACTGCGCGAAAAAGCGGAAGGCGTCCTGCAAGAATCCCGTTCACGCCTGAATGAAACCGGTGAACGCATCAAAGCTCACACGCGTGAAGCGACCGGACAGGCTGAAGATTATATTCGTGAAAAACCCTGGGCTGGCGTTGGAATTGGCGCGGCCGTCGGCCTCGTCGTCGGCATTCTGCTCGCACGTCGTTAATCGCTATGAGTAATCAAGAACGCCAAGGCCCCGCCATCGCCTGCGTCGCAACGGTGAAACGCATCATCACCCTGCTCGCGGGAATGGTTGAAACGCGGGTCAAGCTCGCCGTCGTCGAGCTTGAACAAGAGAAGAGTAATCTGGTCCAGCTGCTGCTTTTGGTAGGGCTAACCCTGATATTCACCACTTTTGGTCTGATGTGTCTGATTGCACTGGTGATTTGGAGCCTGGAACCTGAGTATCGCCTGCTAGGGCTCTGCTGGATAACCGGCATCCTGCTGGGACTGGCGGTTATCGGTGGTCTCTGGGCACTGTTGCGCGCACGTCGCACCACGCTGCTGAAAGAGACCCGCAAAGAGCTGGCTAACGATCGGGCGCTGCTGGAGGAAAAGCTGAAGTGAGCCGTAAACGGTATCTGGCACAGGAAAAAGCGCGACTGGTGAGCCTCATCCACCAGCAACGCATTGAACTGGTCTCGGAAAAAAGGCAGTGGCTTGAAGCGACTGAACCGTGCGATCGCTATTGGCAAAAACTCGTCGGCATGCGTCATTATCTGATGGCTGGCGCTGGGCTTGTCGCCGTCGTCAGTCTCCGACGCCCCGGCCGTCTGCTGAAGGTCGCCCGTAAGGCCGCAGGCGTTTGGGGCGCGATAAAGCTGGTCCGTAACATTCTCCCACGCCCCTAGCTCATAAAGACGTAGCCATACCCTCTCAGGTATGGCTTTTTTATGCCTTCACCTTGAAATCAATTTAATTGAACAAAAAAGACAATTTTACTTGCTGTCTTACTTTCCCCTCCCCCTCTAATATCATCCTCAACCGTCACACACGGCTAAAAATTCGATTAATTATTGATAGTTAATCATCATGAGCGTGCTGAATCGCACGATGCCGACCGGAGAGAGAGTTGATGAAAAAATCAGACAATGTCCTGATATTAGTTGCCCGTATCCTGATGCCAATACTGTTCATTTACGCCGGTTACGGCAAGCTGGGCGACGCCTATGCCGGCACCCAGCAATATATGCAGGCGATGGGTGTCCCTGGCGCATTGCTGCCCCTGACGATTCTTCTGGAGCTGGGGGGCGGGCTGGCCATTCTCTTTGGTTTCCTCACTCGCACCGTCGCGATTTCGACAGCGATATTTACGCTGCTTACCGCGCTTATTTTCCACCACGACTTTGCACAGGCAGGTAATGAGCTGATGTTTATGAAAAACCTGTCCATCACCGGCGGTTATCTGCTGCTGTTCGTGACCGGTCCCGGCGCTTTCAGCCTCGACCGCCTGCTGAATAAGCAGTGGTAATACCCGATACAGGCATGCTGTACTGATTCCAACCGGCCGTGTGGAAGCTCAACGACACGGCCATCAAACCGCTCCGCGCAGGCGGGTGGAACTCAAGAAATAGCCGATATAACCTGGCGTTCAGCGCGATACCACTTTGGGGAGGAGAGCACGATGGGACAATTAGTTGAAGGGCAATGGCACGACATCTGGTATGACACCTCGTCGACGGGCGGACATTTTCAGCGCCCGCAAACCTCATTCCGCCATTGGGTGACGCCTGATGGCCGCCCCGGCCCCAGCGGCGAAGGCGGATTCCGCGCAGAGCCTGGGCGCTATCACCTGTACGTTTCGCTTGCCTGTCCGTGGGCGCACCGAGCTCTGCTGCTACGCAAACTGAAGGGATTAGAAACGCACATCGGCGTCTCGGTGGTGCATCCTCTGATGCTGGAACACGGCTGGACGTTCGCGACCGATTTCCCGGCAACCACCGGCGACAGACTCTATCAACACAGCTACCTTTATCAGCTATACCTGCACGCCAAACCAGACTACAGCGGCCGCGTGACCGTGCCGGTGTTGTGGGACACGCAGCAACAAACCATCGTCAGTAACGAGTCGGCGGATATTATCCGCATGCTGAACAGCGCGTTTGACGACGTGGGGGC
>NZ_CAMKXG010000112.1 GCF_946477055.1 Lonsdalea britannica
GAGACGTTCCCCGGTCGTTTCTCGACGTTGCTGACGCTGGCGTTCTCCGCCAAGGAGAGTTTGTACAAGGCGCTGTATCCGCAGGTGAAACACTATTTTGATTTTCTGGATGTCAAACTTGTGACGCTGGATAACGTCCGGCACACCTTCACTCTGGAACTGTTGTGCGACCTGTCGCCCGACTTCCCGAGGGGGCGGCGCTTTAGCGGGACGTATCAGCTGCGAGAGCAGGATGTGATCACGTTTATTTATCACCAATAATGGATAACGGCACGCTCGAAGGAAGTCGACGATGAAGATGACGGGGAACACGTTGCTGATCACTGGCGGTGGCTCTGGGATAGGTCGCGGACTGGCGGAAGCCTTTCATCGCGCGGGCAACCAGATCGTCATTGCCGGGCGCGACGTCTCCCGTCTGCGCGAGGTCGCCTCTGCCCATCCGGGCATGGCGTATCTCGCGCTTGACCAGCGTTCTCCGGACGGCGTGGCGGCTTTCGTCCAGCAGCTGACGGCGCGTTTTCCCACGTTGAATGGCGTGATCAATAACGCAGGAATCCAGCGGCAGGAAAACGTGACCGAACGTGACTGGCAGACGGTGCAGGAGACGGTTTCCACCAATCTGTTGGGGCCGATTTATCTGACCACCGCCTTGTTGCCGCATCTGCTCCAGCAACCCCGTGCGGCGATCCTTAACGTGACGTCCGAACTGGCGTTTCTGCCGCAGGCGGCCACGCCAACGTACTGCGCGAGTAAAGCCGCGCTGCACTCTTATACGCAATCGCTGCGTTTTCAGCTGCGCGATAGCGCGGTGCAGGTCATAGAGGTGATACCGCCTTGGGTGCAGACAGGTTTGCAGGGTGAGCAAGGGCACGATCCGCGGGCAATGCCGTTGGACGCGTTTATCAATGAGACGATGGCATTGTTGCAGGCGAATTCCGAGTCAGAGGAGATTGTCGTCGCGCGGGCTCGTCCGCTGCGTGACGCGCCGCGCAGTGAGGACTACGACGCGTTGCTTCAGGCTTTCAATTCGCCAGAGGCGGAATGACCTCGCGAAAGCCGTTATTCGAAAAATAGATGCAAAACAGGCGGAACTTCGGTTCCGCCTGTTTTTTTAGTGAATGCTCACTTACTTTATGAGCCTTACATCATCAGCCTGTTTCAGGAACGTTACGCGGCGCGTCCGCCCAAATACAGCTCTCGCATACGTGGATCGTTGAGCAGCTCGCTGGCGTTGCCTGTCAGTGCGACTTTTCCCAACGCCAGCACATAGGCCCGGTCTGAGATATGCAGGGCTTCCATGGCATTCTGTTCCACCATCAATATCGCCACGTTCTCTTCCCGACGAATCGCCTGAATAGCGTCGAAGACATCCGTCAGCATTTTGGGCGAGAGCCCGGCGGAAGGCTCGTCCAGCAGCAGGGTTGCGGGCCGGGGCATCAGGGCGCGAGTCAGCGCCAATATCTGACGCTCCCCGCCGGAAAGCGCCGATGCCGTTGCGCGCCATTTCTTGCGCAGCAGCGGATAGCGTTCGCACAGCTCTTCCATTCGCTGTCGGCGCTGTCTGTCCGGCAGAAACTGACCGCCGGTTTGCAAATTTTCTTTGATAGTCAGGTTGTTGAAGACGTTGTCCGTCTGGGGCACAAAGCCAAGTGAGCACTCACGAACTTTGCGATGGATCGGGATTCTGCCCACGTCGCGATCGTCCAACAGAATCTGCCCGCCGCGTGGCGTCAGGTAGCCCGCGATGCATTTCAACAAGGTTGACTTACCACAGCCGTTGGGGCCGAGCAGCGTGACAATTTCCGCGTTATCCACCTGCAGGGAGATGCCCTGAAGGATATCGATGCCGGGGGTATAGCCAGCCACGACGTCGTGCAACGTAATCATACGGCCTCCTGTTGAGTCTGGGCGCTGCGGCCTAGATAAGCGTCCAGCACCAGCTGATTATTCGCCAACTCATCTGGATGGCAACTGGCGACGATGTGCCCGCGATCCAGTACGATACAGCGCTGGCACAGCTCGCGAATGAAGTGCATATCATGTTCGATAATCACCAGCGACAGCCCCTCGCGATTCAAACGCAGTAGCGTTTCCACAATATCCCGTCGCAGGTTGGGGTGAACGCCGGCCATCGGCTCGTCCAGCATCAGAATCTGCGGATCGCCCATCAGCGCACAGGCGATGCCCAGCAGCTTTTTTTGACCGCCGGACAGCGCTGCGGCGGGCAGGTCGCGCACGGGATTAAGCAACAGTGCGTCAATCAACGCCTGCGCTTTGGCGCGGTCTGCCTGTTCGGCGCGTCGAGTCGCCGGTAGCGACAGCAGACTGCTCCAGAAACCGTGATGCCGCGTGCCCGCCGTCATCACCACTTCCATCACCGTCATTTTTTGCGGCATAGCGGGGAGCTGGAAAGTGCGTGCAACACCGGACTGAATGATGCGATGCGTCGGCAACTTATCGATACGTTGGCCAGCGACGCGAATGGCGCCGCCATCTATCGGGGTGAATCCTGAAATCGCATTCAGCAGCGTACTTTTTCCTGACCCATTGGGTCCCAGCAGACCGAGGATCTCTCCTCGATGCAGTGTGACGTTGACGTCCTTCAGTACGCGGTTACCGCCGAAGGCTTTGCTGACATTCTCGATCTGCATCAGTGGCGTCATGACGGCATCTTCCTTAATTTTTCAGGCAGCAATCCGCCGGAACGCCACAACAGGCAGGCCAGCAGAATAACGCCGACCGTGCCCAGACGCAGCGCGCCGGTGATATCGGAACCGATATTGAACAGGTCTTTGGCGAAAGGAATGAAGGTATACAGGCATTCGACGACCAGAACGCCCAAGAGCACGCCCGCGACATTGCCGATACCGCCGATCATCACCATGCTCCAGATCAGGAAGGTTTCGGAGGGCAGAAGGTAATCGGGGCTGACGTAGCTGGTGTAATAGGCCATCAGGATCCCCGCGGCGGTGGCGATCGCCGCGCTGCACATCAGCGTGCGGCATTTCAGCCATTGCAGGTGATAGCCCATGCATGTCGCCAGCTGAGGCTGTTCGCGCATCAGGCGTAGCGCCCGCCCGAAGCGGCTTTTACCCAGCCGATGCGAGAGCAGCGCCACCAGCGCGACGGCTAACAGGATCACCACGGCGAAAACCAGCCCGTCTCCCTGCGTGGAGCCGGTGGACCACAGCGGGACGATGTTGCCCAGCCCTTGCGCGCCGCCGGTCAGCTGGTCTTCATTGATCGCGATCGTGCGAATGATCTCGGCGACGGCCAGTGTGGCAATCCCCCAGTAATCCGCCGCCAGCTGGCGACCCAGCACCGACATGCCTGCGCCGATGAGCATGGAAAGCGCCATGCCGAACGCGCTGGCTTCGACAAAGGAAAGCCCCAGTCGGGCGCCAATTCCGGCGGAGTAAGCGCCGATACCGACAAAGGCGATATGGCCGAAATTCAACAGTCCGGCGTAGCCCGCCTGAATGTTCAGCGCGAGCGCAATCAGGGCGTAGATGCCGGTGATGCTAATAAGGTGGAGCAGGAAATCAGACACGGCGCACCTCCCGGTTAAACAGGCCGTAAGGACGCAGCAGCAGCGCCAGCAGCAGAATGACGAACGACGCCGCATTGATGTAGGTGACGGGGATGAACACCAGTTCACTGCCGAATAGCCAGCCGAAGTCGAGGTTAGTGACCAGCGTTTCGGTAGCCGCAATCAGCAGCGCGCCGAAGACGGCGCCTAGCGGATTACCCAGCCCGCCCAGAATGGCGGCGGCCAGAATCGGCAGCAGCAGATCGCTGCCCTGATTAACATAGGCACTGGAGTTAAGCGCCAGCATGGAGCCGCCGAGTCCTGCCAGCGTACCGGCGATGAAATTGACGGTATGCACCAGCGCATCGGCGTTCAGGCCCGATGCGGCGGCCAGATCGCGGTTGCTCGCCAGAGCCCGAATGGAGCGTCCGAGCGAGGTATAAAACAGCAGCGCGCCGAAGGCGACCAGCAACACCATTGTGACGCCGAGCGTCCACAGCTGGTTACGGGAGACGAAGCTATCAGCCAGCGAGAGCGTCGGACTGAGCGGGAGGTTGTAGCTGACGGGCGACGATCCGGCGATCCCCAGAATCAGGGCGATCAGGATCATCGACACAGCCAGCGATCCGATCATGGCGCTTGCCGGACCGGACTGCGCCAGGCGACGAAAGATCCCATGGTGCAGCAGCGTCGCCATCGCACCGGTCAGTACGCTGGCGAGCAGGATAGCCAGCAGGAACGGACAGCCGATCCGCAGCAGCGCGGCCGTCATGAAGGAACCCACCATCGCATATTGCACGTGCGCCACATTGGCGAATCGTACCAGTCCGTAGACCAGACTGAGACCGAGCGCGATGGGCGCAAGGTCCGCAGTGCGGAGCAAGGTATCGAGAATGAACTGAAGCATAGACTCTTCCTGAAAGGGAACCGGGGCGCGAACGCCCACTACCGCTTAGCGCAGTTCCTGAATACCGTTGACGACTTTGACTTTCTTATACGGCTGCGTTTGGCGCTGATTATCGGCGCCGAGATTCAATGGTCCGGTTACGCCGTCAAAATGCGGCGCGATGCTCTGCATGGCTGCCTGCAGTGCCGCCGGGTCGGCGTTGCCCGCTTTGTTGATCGCGGCGGCGGCCAGCGTGATGCTGTCGTAGGCATAGCTGCTGTAGGCGGACTGCGGAGCGGTGCCATAACGCTGTTTAAACCGGTCAATGTAACCTTGTCCCTGATCGCCAGTACCGGCGACTTCCATCCCCACACGACCTTCGATGTACTCTGCCGGTGTGTTGGCGGTGCTCATGGTCAGATACATGCCGTACCACAGCGTTTTGTTCAGACCCAGCTCATAGGATTCGCGGTTTAGCACCACCGCATCCTGACCGTAGGTGGTGTAGACGTAGGCGTCAGGCTTGACGCGGGAGAGCTGGCTCAGCTCGCGGCGGTAGGACGACTGGCCGCCGGTGTAGAGCATTTTGGCGACGACTTTGCCGCCCAGCGCCTGAAAATCTTTATTGAACTGATCCAGCATGCTCTGGCCGTAGGCGCCGTTGGGGGCGACAAACGCCACTTTGCGGTAGCCCATTTCATATACGTCTTTGGCGGAGAATCGCGTCGCCAGGTCGGCCAGGCCGATCACGCTATAGGAGTATTTACCCACGTTGCGCATATCGGTGCTTGAGGAGGTGATGTTGATATGAACGCGCTGATTTTTCACCAGATATTGCCCGACGGGGATGGTCACGCTGGACGAGAACTCCCCGGCGACCAGCGGCACGTTGTTGACCTGCGTCAGTTTGCGTACGGCATCAAGCGCGGTGACCGGACTACCCGCGGAATCTTCAATAATCACGGCCAGTTTCTGACCGTTAACGCCGCCGTTCGCGTTGACTTGATCCACGGCTAATTCGATTCCCCGACGCATGTCTTCGCCGATGGTGGCGCTGACGCCGGTCAGCGGCAGAATAGCGCCGACGTTCACATCCGCCTGTGCGGGCAGGGTTGCGCCGAAGAGTGCGCCGCCGAGCAGCGCTGAAGCTAAGAAAGCCTGACGAAAATGCACGGTCATACCTGTTTCTCCTGGTCGGAATCATCAATAAGGCGGAGCTGTTGTGGGCTTCATCCCTGGCGTTGTTATTAATATTCGAGACTGCCACCGTCAGGGCGGAACACCCCGCAATCCGGGGCTTCACCAAGTGAATGACAAAGTGAATGATGAAGTGAATACACTTTGCCAGAAACGTTGCAGCAATTGCTATGCCACCCCGGTCAAAAAACGTTCTTTAGCGGGAAAGTGGGAGGCCATTTTTTCTGTCGGTTAACTAATATTTATAGTAATAACAAGGAGTCACGTTATAAGTTCAACCATTGAAAACGCGACTTTTATTATTTATACGGAATACGAATAGATAATAAATAGATGGAATAAAACCACTGTTTTGTACGAAATTGCTTCAGGTTGGTGCATGTAGATTCACCGTTGTGCAAGATTTCATTGTTTTATCATTATCGCCTTATTTTCTTTTTCTCGTTATTAACAAGGTTGGGATTGTATTTTCATTCTTGGTTTTAGGTGTGGATAGAAGTGTATGCACATCGTCGTTGTGTTATGAATTCAGGCATGTTATCAATTTAATTAAGCTCATTTACGCCGTACTTAATAGGGCGCTCATCCCCCCGAATACGGCAATGAATCATTAAAATCCCGTGCCAACCCCGTGTCGGCTGTCGAGAGGAAATAACGTGCCGGTGAGTTCGAAAACAGTGCGCAGTGCGGACAGCGTGGAAAAAGTGTATGAAGCGGTGAAAGCGCTGGCGATCGATTATCACTTTAAACCGGGCGAAAGAATTAACGAAGTTGAGCTGGCCGCACGTCTGGGCGTATCCCGCACACCGGTCCGGGAGGCGCTGAATCGCTTGGCGCAGGATGGCTTTATGAGCTTCGTTCCCAACCGAGGTTTTTACTCTCGCGACATTACGCCCGAAGGCGTACACGACCTCTATGAAATGCGCGCGATTGTTGAACAGGCCGCATTCCGACTGGCTTGCCAGCGGGCTAGCGAGGAAGAGATAGAACAAACGGCGGCGATTTGGGAAGAGAGTTGCCGGGCGCTTCCCGACCCGGAAACCATCTCCGATTGGACGAAAGTGGCCGAGGACGATGAGGCTTTTCATCTGGCTATTGCCCGCATCACGCGTAACAGTCGACTGTACGAAACGCTCGAAAGTTTGAACTCCCTGATCCGCTTTTTCCGCCGAATCGATCTGGAAACGCCCAGCCGTCGTAATAATGCCTACGATGAACATATCGGTATTATCGATGCGTTGCGTCAGCGTGATATTGAACGCGGCGCTAATGGAAAAACATGTTTCGCTCAGTGCCGATCACGCTATCGCGGTAACGAAAGAAGGACTGGCGCGTATTTATTTCGGAAAATTAGATCATTTTAAATAATCTCTGCGGGAACATCCCGAATAAAGCGACTTTAAGGGTGATGCGCCAAAATATACAAAGATAAGCGGTCTTGCTTTATTCCCTCGCAGAACTATCGCGGCCATGAAATAGCCACAAAAGAAAAATTGATGCTTTCGTTTAGCTTATTGGTGCCCACGTCGTTGACGACGGGCATGCCTCTTTGCTGAGAACGCGGCGCGCGCCAAACAGTGATACCGCGCAAAACAAAGCACCGCTTCACTTGATGACCGAAAGACCGTTTGAATGGGCTACGTTCTGGGCCATTAGACGACGTTGGCGGATGTTGACGTGCGATGTCTGCGGTCGGGTAAAAAGGGAATGGGGGCCGCTTTGGGCTACGCGCCTGTTCATCACACAGAATCTGTTATGTCATTTTCAGGGGAAAATCATGAGTCAAATTCACTTTATCGGGGCAGGGCAAATGGCGGAAGCCATTATTCGGGCGGCGCTGAACAGCGGCAAGCTGGCGCGTGATGCCGTGACGCTGGAGGATATCGACGCCTCACGGATCGCCACGCTCACGGAACGTTACCAGCTGACATCGACCCTGAGTGGGGATGCCGCGCTGGCTGCAGCCGACTATATAGTGGTGGGCGTTCGCCCGCAGGATGATATTGCAGCGGTGTCTGCTCGCATCTGTCAGCACGCGGCACCCGAGGCGACAGTGGTGTCCATCATCGCTGGCGTCACGCTGGCGACCCTGACCGAACAGCTTGGCGAAACACGCCCCATTGCGCGCGTGATCCCGAATACGCTGACGGATACCGGCTACGGTTACAGCGGCGCGGTGCTGAATTCGCAGGTCGAAGAGGCGCCGCTCTGCGAATTCCTCGAAAGCTTTGGCAAAGTGATGCTGCTGGAAGAGCGGCTTCTGGATATTTTTACCGGCTTCGGCGTCGCGGGTCCTAACTACGTCTATTATTTCATCGAGTCGCTGGTCGATGCCGGTGTCTTGGCCGGGTTGCCACGCCAACAGGCGACGCAGGTCGCCTATGAAAATCTGGTCGGCGCGGTAGCGATGCTCAATATCAGCGGCAAACATCCGCGCCAGCTGCTGGACATCAATAACTCGCCGGCGGGTGTTGGTATGCATGGTCTGTACGAGTTGAACAATAGCGACTTTGCCGCCGGGCTGCAGCGTAGCGTGCTGGCGGCGGTCAAACGCACCACTGAACTGGCGAAATCATAAGCGACACGCCCGGTCCTGCGAGGACATTCCTAATAATGAATACCGTGCCGAAGCGGCTCTGTGCCGCGGTTCGGCACGGTATCCTGCTCCCCTCAGCCCATTTCTCATCACGACGCATCGTTATCATGCAAGGTATCGCTTATTGATTCGATAACGACAACGCATTAGCCCGTCACGGCGCACTTCTGTACTTTAGCCCCATACCAACACGCATGAGGATAAAGTGATGTCAGTAATTAACACCAAAGTTAAACCATTCAAAAACACGGCTTTCAAAAACGGTGAGTTCATCGAAGTTACTGAAAAAGACATTGAAGGTAAGTGGAGTGTGTTCTTCTTTTACCCGGCTGACTTTACGTTTGTCTGCCCGACCGAACTGGGCGACGTGGCTGATTACTACGACGAATTCCAGGAGCGTGGCGTAGAAATCTACTCTGTGTCTACCGATACTCACTTCACGCACAAAGCGTGGCACGGCAGCTCAGAAACCATCGGCAAGATCAAATACACCATGATCGGCGACCCGACTGGCCAGCTGACCCGTAACTTCGAAAACCTGCGTGAAGCTGAAGGCCTGGCAGACCGTGGTACCTTCATCGTCGATCCTCAGGGCATCATCCAGGCAGTTGAGATCACCGCTGAAGGCATCGGCCGTGACGCATCCGACCTGCTGCGCAAAGTGAAAGCCGCACAGTACGTTGCCGCTCACCCGGGTGAAGTTTGCCCTGCCAAATGGAAAGAAGGTGAAGCGACTCTGGCTCCGTCTCTGGACCTGGTCGGCAAAATCTAAGCCTGCTCTCGCTAATACTCTATTGATGTTTTTATCGGGTGCTCAGCACCCGATTTTTTTCGCACTGAGGGATAATCAATGCTCGACAATACAATGAAAGTCCAGTTGAAAGCCTACCTGGAAAAATTAACCAAACCTGTTGAGTTAGTCGCGACGCTGGATGACTCAGCAAAATCTTCTGAAGTTAGAGAGTTGCTGACTGAGATCGCCGGATTATCCGCACAGGTCAGTTTCACCGAAAACAACGACCTGCCAGTGCGCAAACCTTCTTTCCTTATTACCAATCCGGGTTCCCAGAGCGGTCCGCGTTTTGCCGGCGTACCGATGGGACACGAATTTACCTCGTTGGTGCTGGCCTTGCTGCAGGTGGGCGGGCACCCGTCTAAAGAATCCCAGGAATTACTGGATCAAATTCGTGGTCTGGATGGCGAGTTCCATTTCGAAACTTACTACTCGCTGTCGTGCCACAACTGCCCCGACGTCGTTCAGGCGCTGAACCTGATGTCAGTGTTGAACCCGAACATCACCCACAGCGCGATCGATGGCGGCGTATTCCAGGACGAAATCGAAAGCCGTAACGTCATGGGCGTTCCGACCGTGTTCCTGAACGGCGAACACTTCAGCCAGGGTCGTATGACCCTGAGCGAAATCGTCAACAAGATCGATACCGGCGCCAGCGCCAAGCAGGTTGAACAGCTGAATCAGCGTTCGGTCTACGACGTGCTGATCATCGGTAGCGGTCCTGCCGGAGCGGCGTCTGCCGTCTACTCTGCGCGTAAAGGGATCCGCACCGGTCTGATGGGCGAACGTTTCGGCGGCCAGATCTTGGATACCGTAGACATTGAAAACTACATCTCCGTGCCGAAAACTGAAGGCGCCAAACTGGCGACCGCGCTGAAAAGCCACGTCGATGACTACGATGTCGATGTGATCGACGCGCAGACCGCTACGGCGCTGATCCCCGGTGCTGAGCCCGGCATGCCGCATCAGATTGAAACCGCCTCCGGCGCGGTACTGAAGTCTCGCACCATCATCATCTCTACCGGCGCTCGCTGGAGAAACATGAATGTGCCGGGCGAAGATCAGTATCGCACCCGTGGTGTGACCTACTGCCCGCACTGTGACGGCCCGCTGTTTAAAGGCAAGCACGTGGCGGTCATCGGCGGCGGCAACTCCGGCGTCGAAGCGGCCATCGACCTGGCAGGCGTCGTGAAACATGTGACGCTGCTGGAATTCGCGCCTGAACTGAAAGCAGACTCCGTGCTGCAGGATAAAGTCCGTAGCCTGCCGAACGTTGATATCATTGTTAACGCGCAGACGACGGAAGTGAAAGGTGACGGCCAGAAAGTGACCGGACTGTCGTATAAGGATCGCGTTAGCGAAACTGAACACGAGCTGGCTCTGGAAGGGATCTTCGTTCAGATCGGTCTGCTGCCGAACACCCAATGGCTGGAAGGGACGGTCGCGAGAAACCGCATTGGTGAAATCGAGATCGACGCGAAATGCGAAACCAGCGTTAAAGGTGTCTTCGCGGCGGGCGACTGCACCACGGTGCCGTACAAGCAGATCATCATTGCCACCGGCGAAGGGGCGAAAGCCTCGCTGAGCGCGTTTGATTACCTGATCAGAACGCAGTCGGCATAACCGTCTGTACGGCGCTGGGGCGCCGTGAAAAATACGCTTGTTGTGTTAGTGTCTGAAAAACCGCTCGGCTTGGCTGAGCGGTTTTTTTTCGTCTGTCTCCAACGTGTGGCGAGATCTTCAGACGCGTTAGTTATTACGGCTCAACGCGTCTGGAAAGGGATCGCGCATACATGACTGAATGGGCGTGTCACTAGGTTGCAAACTCGCGTCGAGTCTTGAGCTAATATCCCACCTTTCTCCTCTGAACGACAAAA
>NZ_CAMKXG010000113.1 GCF_946477055.1 Lonsdalea britannica
GATAAATCACAGGTCGCCGCCGTGATCGCCGAGTGGACCGGCGTGCCGCTGAACCGTATTTCACAGGGGGAACTGGATGTCGTCACCCAGCTGCCGACGCACCTCGGCGCGAACATCAAAGGGCAGGATCTGGCCATTGCCCAGCTGCACAAACATCTGCTGACCGCCCGTGCGGATTTGCGTCGTCCCGGCCGTCCGCTGGGCGCGTTCCTGCTGGTCGGACCGAGCGGCGTCGGCAAGACCGAAACCGTCTTGCAGATCGCCGACCTCATGTTCGGCGGGCGCAACTATCTGACCACCATCAACATGTCGGAATATCAGGAGAAACACACCGTGTCTCGCCTGATCGGCTCGCCTCCGGGCTACGTCGGCTTCGGCGAAGGCGGCATTCTGACGGAAGCCATCCGCCAGAAACCGTACTCGGTCGTGCTGCTGGATGAAGTCGAAAAAGCGCATCCTGACGTGTTGAACCTGTTCTATCAGGCCTTCGACAAAGGGGAGCTGGCGGATGGCGAAGGTCGCCTGATCGACTGTAAGAACGTCGTCTTCTTCCTGACGTCCAACCTGGGCTTCCAGACCATCGTGGATTACGCCGATCGGCAGGATGACCTGCTGGATGCGCTCTATCCCGAACTGGCGGGCTTCTTCAAACCGGCGCTGCTGGCGCGTATGGAAGTTATCCCTTACCTGCCGCTGGCGCAGGATACGCTGGTCGATATCGTCCACGGCAAGCTGTCGCGTCTGGTCAATCTGCTGAAAGCGCGCTTCGACGCCGACGTGGTGATCGACGACGACGTGCCGGTAGAGATCTTGCGGTTGGCTAACCGCAGCGAAAACGGCGCGCGCATGCTGGAGTCCGTGATCGACGGTCACCTGCTGCCGCCGGTGTCGTTGCAGCTGCTGCAACGTATCTCCGCAGGCGATGCCATTGCGCGCATTCGCTTCAGCGTAAACGACGGCCAGTTTGTTTCAGAGGTGGAGGGCTGATTATGCAGCAAGCCCTCGAATTCGCGCTTTCGTTGACCCGGCCTCGCGATGAGGCCGAACTCTGCGACTGGTTGCTGGATACCCTGCGGGATCACTGGCAGCCGAGCGGCGCTCTTCTGGGATTGGTGGATATCAGCGGGCGGCAGTTAACCTGCGAGGGATGGATTCACGGCAAACCGGTGTCGTTGACGCTGGATGTCGATGACTTCAGCCATCCCCTGGCTTACGTGCTGCACAAAAATCAGGTGAGAACCTGGGACTCCCTGTACGGCGGCGCGCGCGTCGAGCACGCCGCATTTCGCGGACTGCTGGCGGACGTCGGGGCGCAGTGTGGTCTGCACGCCTTGCCGGTCAACGGCGAGAACGGCAAATCGGTCGGCGTTCTGGCGCTGTTCGACAGCGGCTTCAGGCTGCAGGAGTGGCATGAGAAAGATGAGCTGCCGCTGCTGGCGCGCATTTTCACGCATCAGCTTGCCTTGTTGCGGGATTTGGGCCGCAGCCGCCGCGAGCAGACCGTGCTGCGCGACTCACTGCGTCAGATCAAAGGGGAAGGCGCGCTCCAGCGCCAGCAAGAGAAACTGCTGGAAGCCTCGCTCATTGGTCAGTCGACGGCGATCCGACGCCTGCATCAGCAGATTGCTCAGGCCGCGCATCACCATCTGTCGGTGCTGATTCAGGGCGAAACCGGCGCGGGCAAAGATGTGGTGGCGCGTCTGCTGCATCAGTGTTCGGTTCGCGCCGACAAACCGTTTATCGCTATCAACTGCGCCGCGATCCCCGAAAACCTGATTGAAAGCGAGCTGTTCGGCTATCAAAAAGGGGCTTTTTCCGGCGCGCAGAGCAATAAAGACGGGCTGGTGGCGCAGGCCAACGGCGGGACGCTGTTCCTGGATGAGGTCGGCGATATGCCGATGATCATGCAGGCCAAGCTGCTGCGCGTGCTGGAAACGCACGCCTTCCGGCCGCTGGGCGGCGATAAAGAGTGCCACTCCGACTTTCGCATCATCGCGGCGACGCATCAGCCGCTGGAGCAGTACGTCAGCGAAGGGCGCTTTCGGCAGGATCTGTATCATCGCCTCTGCCAGTGCGCGATCCAGGTTTCTCCGTTGCGGGAACGGCCGGATGACATCGCGCTGCTCTGCGAACACTTCATCGCACTGTTTGGTCGTCAGGAAGGCAAAACGTACGGCGCGCTGCCGCGCACCGTTCTCAAGCACCTGATCGATTACGACTTCCCCGGCAACGTTCGCGAACTCAAGAACCTGCTGGAAGTCGCCTGCGCCAATACTCCGGCGGGACAGGAGATCACGCTGGACGCGTTGCCCCTGGAGCTGAAGACGGGCCTCGACAACGAACCCATCGTGTTGGAAGACGGCTACAACCATATCCGGGATTTGCGTCTGGCTACGCAGCAGTATGAAGCGGCGGTGATCGCCGAGCGTATGCGCCATTTTCAGGGAAATCGCTTACTGGTGGCGGAAAGTCTCAACATTCCCAAGCGGACGTTGGACCACAAGTGCCAGAAGCTGGAGGTGAATTGATGAGTATTTTATCCCTGTTGCCGCTGCTGGTGTCGGCGACGAGCGCGCCCGATCCCCACTGGGAGCGGCTGTTGCAGCAGTGTAGTCAGGAAACCGTGCCGCAGGTGCGGTTGGCCTGCTACGACGCCATCGGCAGAACGTCGGCCCCGTCTTCCGGCGCGTCCGCACACGCGGCGAATTGGCCCGATCTCGTTGCGACTCACGCCGATCTCGGGCGTAACGGGTTTGTTCTGAATCGTGACGAGGCCTCGGACAGTCAGACGCTAACGCGCCGCGCCGTTGAGGGCGGCACGTTGACCATCTCCTGTTCCAGCGCCATTACCCACTTGCGCTTGCAGCTGGATAACGCGTGGCCGGGAGAGCAAATTCAGGCGCGCATCGATGGCGAACCGACGGCGGACAACTGGTTCGTCCGCAATCGCGGGATGCTGCTGGAGTTTGGTCGCGGTCTGCCTGCCATCGAAGAGCTTAAACGCTGGATCGGCCATCGCGAGCTGCTGTTGTCGGATGATCGCGGCAGAACGGTGCAGGTCGATCTCTCCGGTCTGGGCGACGCCCTCAAGCCGCTGCGTCAGCAATGTCGGTGGTAGGAGAACAGGTCATGGCAATCCACTCTTATCCCTCGTGTCAGCGGCTGCTGACGCCCCTGCCGGTAGACCGGGTCAGCGGCGCGGTTCCGGCGGATGATCCTCTCTGGGAAGACGTCGAAACCGAGATGGTGAAATTGGGCTCGCTGGCCCACAGCCAGGTGGATCTTAACGCAGTGGCGGAGCAGTGCCTCACGTTGCTGGAGACGCGGACTAAAGACATGCGTGTCCTCGTCCAGCTGCTGCGCTGTTTACAGCATCCGGCGAAAGCGACGCCGTTCGCGACCGCATTGATGCTGCTGGACGACTGGGTGAACGTTTACTGGACCACGGCTTGGCCGCAGAACACGTTGCAGAAAACGCGGTTGATGACGCAGGTCGCCAAGCGTTTCGACAGCGTGCTGCCGCGCGTCGCCGAAAATGCCTCGGTGGCCGAGTTAGGCCAGCTATTGACGCTGTCGGAACAGTTCGCTCAGCGTTGGTCCGCCGTCGCGCCGGACAACACGCTGTTTGACGATTTGACGGTCAGTCTGCGCCGCACTCAGAGCCGTCGCGCTGAGCAGGTCAAGGCGAATGAGCCGCCGCCGCGCGCGCAGGCGACCGCCAGTGTGGCGTCGTCGTCGTCCGGTCAGGCGGAGCCGAAGCCGTCGGTGGACATCAACCACTCGGACGATCGCGCCTGGCGGCAAACGCAGCTCAAGGTGGCGGAACTGTTGGTGGAACAGCAGGCGGATACCCCGGTGGGATACCGTCTGCGCCGTCACGCCATCTGGTCCGGCATCACCACGCCGCCGTTGACGTCGAAAGGCAACGCCACGCAATTGGCCCCCATGTCGGCGGATATGGTGGACGACTACAAGGCGGCGATGGGGCAGGCGGACAAAGCGCTGTGGGCGCGCGTTGAACAGAGTCTGGTCTTGGCGCCGTACTGGTTTGAAGGGCACATGTTGTCGGCGCAGATCGCCGCTCAGTTGGGCTGTCAAGCGGCGGCCTCGGCCATCGCCGATGAGCTGCACGCCTTTCTGACGCGTCTGCCGACCCTGCGCGAACTCACGTTCAACGATGGAACGCCGTTCCTGACCGACGCCTGCCGGGAATGGGTGGATGCCGGACAGACGAACGGCGAGTCGTCGTCCGGGCAGTCCGACGATCTGGCGGGCGAAGCGGCGAAATGTCGGGCGGAGAAAGGGTTGAACGCCGCCATGACGTTGCTGGATAAGAAAATGGCCAAGATAAAAGAGCCCCGAGGCCGTTTTTACGCCCAGCTGATCTTAGCGGATCTGCTGGCGGAGGAAGGAATGAAGACGTTAGCAACACAGCATTACCACGCTTTGTGGCAAGAAACCCAGCGATTGGGACTGTCGCAGTGGGAGCCGGGACTGGTTAGCCGCCTTGAGCGCTTTGCAACCTCGTGGTCAAAATAAGACATTCGGAGTGAATGGTCACTTATGTTTAAAACAATCATTACCTTTTTGCGGCAACAGCTGCCGAAGCTAAAGCTCTCCTGGGTCATGCTGGGGATCGTGCTCTGGATTGTCGTGTTGGCGCTGGCCTGGTGGCTTGGCCCGAGACTGCATGTATTCGACACGCGGCCGCTGGATACGATCTGGTCACGTATCGTCTTCACGCTGCTGTGGCTCTGGCTGGGTTTCAGCATCAGCGCCTGGCGGCTGTGGCGTCGTGTACGCCATATCCGGGCTGAACAGCAAAAGCAGAAGATCGCCGAACACGATCCTCAACAGATCTTCGTCGACAAACAGCAGGCGTTTCTGGATCGCTGGCTGCTGGCGCTGCGCGCACATCTGGGGGCGGGCATTCTCTACAAGATGCCGTGGTACCTGACGATCGGTCTGCCGGGCAGCGGTAAAAGCAGCCTGATCCACCGCGCTAACGAGGCGAACAAGCTCAACCCGCATCTGGATGCCGAACTGCGAGACTTCGCCGCAGGTCAGGAAGTGGACTGCTGGGTAGGCGAAAACGCGATTATCTTCGATCCCGACGGCCAGATGATGGCGCCGT
This sequence comes from Lonsdalea britannica, assembly GCF_946477055.1. Classification (GTDB taxonomy): domain Bacteria; phylum Pseudomonadota; class Gammaproteobacteria; order Enterobacterales; family Enterobacteriaceae; genus Lonsdalea; species Lonsdalea britannica_A. The sequence goes on from NZ_CAMKXG010000113.1 coordinate 5,135, forward strand.
CGAATCCCGATCTGGCGCCGGTAGAACGCAAACATGAACGTCTGTGGACGCATTTGCTGCAGTGGCTAAGCCAAAATCGTAAGCGTCAGCCGCTGAACGGTCTGGTGCTGACGCTGGATCTGGCCTGGCTATCGCATGCCAGCGTGCCGGAACGTAAAGCCTTCGCGCAGCTGATCCGCGGACGCATTCAGGAGATCGCCACCACGCTGAACACCCGGCTGCCGATCTATGTCGCGCTCACCAAGCTGGATATGCTGCGCGGCTTCGACATCGCCTACCGTCAGCTGGATAAGGAAACGCGTCAGTCCATCCTCGGGGTGACCTTCGATCTGAAAGGCAGCGCCGGTAAAGGCTGGCAGGAAGAGCTGGATGCGTTCTGGGACAAATGGGTGTCCGCGCTGAACGACAATCTGCCTGACAACATGCTCTCCAATCTCACCAGCGAACAACGCAGCGCGCTGTTCAGCTTCACGCGTCAGCTGGCCGGGTTGAAAGACTACGTCGAAGAGATCCTTGCCGACGCGATTACGCCGGAAGAGTACAAACCGCTGTTGGTGCGCGGCGTTTACGCGTGTTCCGTTTATCAGCAGGGCGTGCCGTTCGATGCCTTCGCGCAGGCGGCGACCTTCCGTTATCAGCTGCCGGAGCCGGTCAATTCGGCTCTGAAAGGCGAATCCAACACCTTCTTCGTGAAACGCCTGTTCTCCGGCGTCATCTTCCCCGAAGCGCATCTGGCCGGGGAAAACCGTCTGCACAGCCTTTATCGCCGCCGCCGTATCGGCATCGGCATGGGGTGCATGGGCGTGCTTGCCGCGCTGCTGGTGATCGGCTGGCATCACTACTATCGGCTGAACGAAGAGGCTGGGCGCAATGTACTGAACAAGGCGCAGGCGTTTACGGATACCACCGAGCTGGCGGGACAGCAGAACCAAGGCTTCGGCTACGGACAGCTGCCGCGCCTTAACCTGATCCGCGAGGCGACGCTGTCGTTCGGCGACTATCGCGAGAAAACGCCGGTGCTGTCGGAAATGGGGCTATATCAGGGCGATAAGATCGGTCCTTTTGTGGAAGGCACCTATCTGCAACTGCTGAGCCAGCGTTTCCTGCCGGCGGTGATGCAGGGATTGCAGGACGATCTCAATCAGGCTCCTAAAGGCAGCGAACAGAAGCTGGCGATCCTGCGCATCATGCGGATGGTCGACGATGCATCTGGTCGCAACAAATCGGTGGTCGAGCAGTACATGGGACAGCGTTGGCAGCGGGCGTTCCCCGGTCAGGGCAAGGTGCAGGAACATCTGATGCAGCACCTGGACTATGCGCTGGAGCACACCGACTGGCATCAGGCCCGTCAGCAGAAAGACGCGCAGGCGATTGCCGCTTTCGAACCGTTCCGGATGCCCATCGCCGACGCGCAGCGTGAGCTGAGTAAACTGCCCATGTTCCAACGCATCTACCAGAGTCTGGTGACCAAATCGGCAGATGTGTTGCCGCCGGATATGATGATGCGCGATGAAGTCGGACCGGTGTTCGATACCGTCTTCACGCTGCGCAACGACAAAGCGGGCACGGTGCCGCGGTTGCTGACCAATGCGGGCTTCAGCGAATACTTCGTCAAACAGGATAAGACGCTGTTCGATCTGGCCGCGCTGGATGCGTGGGTACTGGGCCAGCGTGAGAAAGTCTATCTGAGCGATGAAGACCGAAGAGAGATCCAGCGTCAGGTCAACGATCGCTATATCACCGACTACGTCAACCAGTGGCAGAAAGTGCTGGCGGGTCTGGACGTGCAGCCGCTGGAAACGCCGGAACAGGCGCTGGACGTGCTAACGGCCATCACCGGTAACGATCAGCCTTTCCAACGCGTGATCGCGGCATTGAATGACAACACCCGCGCCCGAAAACTGTCGGATAACGACCACGATCCGGCGCAGGTCATGAATGCGCGTATTAGCCGTACGTTTATGACCACCAACTCGACGCTGAGCGGTCGCGGCGATCAGGTCGCCTTGATCCAGGAAGTGAATCAGAAGCTGACGGAGTTCTACCACAGTCTGGAGCAGATCGTGAACGCGGGCGATCCGGGTCAGGCGGCGCTCAAGGCGATGCAGCTGCGTCAGACCAACCGCTTCGCCGATCCGGCCTTCGCACTGCAACAGTACGCGCGCAGCCTGCCGACGCCGCTGGATCGCTGGGTTGGGCAGATCGCCGAGCAGAGTTCACACCTGGTGCTGGATCTGGCGATGTCTTCGCTGAATCAGGAATGGCAGGACAAAGTGGTGGCGCCGTTCAACGATCAGCTGGCGGATCGCTATCCGTTCAATCCTGAGTCCGACAAGGACGTGGCGCTGTCGGAAATGGAGCGCTTCTTTGCTCCCGGCGGCACGCTGGACAGCTTCTATCAGGCCAACCTGAAGTCCATTCTGAACGAAGGTCAGGGAAGCGGCGACGTGAGCACGACCTTGCAGACCGAGCTGGTCAAGCAGTTGGATCGCGCCGATCGCATCCGCAAAACACTGTTCAATGCGCAGGGCGGGCTGGAAATACACTTCGTGCTGGAGCCTATCGAGCTGACTGCGAACAAACGGCGCAGCGTGCTGAATCTCGACGGACAGCTGTTGGAGTACTCCCACGGCCGTCGTCAGAAAACGCCGCTGGTCTGGCCGAACAACATGCGCGACGGTGCGGAAAGCAAAATCACGCTGGTGCCGGACAATCGCGAACGTTCGCCGCGTAGCCTGGGCTACATCGGGCCGTGGGCGATGTTCCGCCTGATCAATATCGGTGAGTTGAGGCAGGTCAACGAGAACACGTTCGACGTGCAGTTCGCCGTCGATCAGGGATCGATGTCCTATCGCGTTTACACCGACGCCAGCCACAACCCGTTCGCCGGTGGTCTGTTCAGCCAGTTCCAACTGCCTGAATCACTGTATTAATGTTCGAGGGGGCGCTTGCGCCCCCGTTAAATGGATTTCATCACTATGCAAGACGCACAGCAGGCTTTGACGGTCGGTCGCGATCCGCGAATGCTGCCCGAATACGAAACTTTACGCATTGAAATCAACAAGCTGAGCCACGCCTCCCGGCCGGAAGTCGACTGGGCATTAATCCATCGAATGGCGGGCATCATTTTTGAGAAGCACGGCGTGGATTTGCAGACCGCCGTGTATTTCGTCCTCGCGCGGTCACGGTTACAGGGGCTGAATGGCTTTACCGAAGGCTGCGAGTTTCTCGCCAACTTGATCGTGACCCAGTGGGACAACTTCTGGCCGCCGGCGCATCAGGATCGCGCGCGTATCGAAATGATCGACTGGTTTATCGCCCGCGTCAGCGATGTGATCCGGGGTTATGCCATCAGTCAGGAAGATCGTCGGTTGATTTATCGCTGCGAACGTTCGCTACAGCTGATCAGCGAGAAGCTGCACAACGTCGGCCTGAGCCGCGTGCCTCGTATCGAAAATCTGGTTCACTTTATCGAAGGCTATACCCATCTGTTCGATGAGACGGAGATCGTGATCGTCTCCGACGATCAGGAGATCAGAAAGCAGGACATGCAGATCCCGCCGATGGTGTATTTCAAGTCGGACGGCGCTGCCTCGACGAGCGCGGGCGATCAGCAGGCGCTGCCGACCGGCAGCATTCTGGTCGGCAGAGAAAAAGGCGAGGTCAAACCAACCGTGCTGAAGATCGAGGCGCGCCGCAAGCATAAACCGGCGTGGTTCTGGTTTGCCTGCGGGCTGCTGAGCTGCGCGCTGCCCGTCGCAGCGGTCTTCGGCTGGCACGTGATGCAGGAGCGTAAAAACGCCGCGGTCGAGCTGCTGATGCAGCCTGCTCAGGCGTTGCCGAACATCCTCGATTACAACGATATCCGCCAGGTGCGTATCTCGCTGGGCGAGCAGACGCTGCAGGGGATGGAAGGCCGTGTGATCGCGCGCTATCAGGCGCAGCTGGATCAGATCAAACACGCCTCGCCGCTCTCGGTCTATCAGTACGGCGAGAACCTGAAGAACTCGCTGCAGATGCTTTATCCCGACTCGCTGGCCGTCAAAGAGATGGGGCGTCAGTGGCAAGAGTCGCTGACGCAGCGTCAGGATGTCCCGGTGTCGTCACCCGCCTATCTGGATGCTCAGGCTCGCGTGGACGGCATGCTGAAGCAGCTGCAGGAACTGGAGCAACAGCGTAAAACGGTCAGCATCTCCTACCTGAAATCCCAATTTTACGAGATCCAAAAAAACCTGCTCTCCGGCACGCCGTTCACCCTGAGGCTGAAACAGCTGGAAACCCAGAAAGCGGAACGAGGCACGGTCAATCCCGGCGAACTGGAGCGGATGGAAAATGAGCTGGATGCGCTGAGTATCCGACTCTTCAAACTCAAGCAGAAAAATACGGGCAGCTGACGGCCCACAGGCATTGAGGCCGCGTCTCTTGCGTACCGTGTGGCGGACGCCGGGCGCGGCGATCTATTGACGGTAAAAGCGAAATGATGATGCGTAAAACAGCGGTTCTACTCCTGACGGCAGGGTGTCTTACGGCGTGCGGCACCCCGGTGTCGTCGCTGTCCGAGCAAGACCTGACGCGCGTCGCCTCCGAGGGCAACGGGACGGCGCAATATCAGCTGGCGAGACGACTGGCCGCCAAACCGGATTATCCGGCCGCGATGCGCTGGATGCAGAAAGCGGCGGAGCAGGAGGGGAGACTGAGCGCGAGCAGCGACCTGCGCGGGACGGCGGCGCTACAGGTTGCCGACTGGTATCAGCAAGGACTGGGCGAACCCAAAAACATGCCGTTGGCCGAACGCTGGTGGCACAAATCGGCGTATTTCGGCAATAGCGAAGCCAACTATCGTCTGGGGATGCAGTGCAAATTACGGCATCAAAACAAGCTGGCGCCGGAGTGTATGGACGAGTTTGAAGCGGCCGCCGGTAAGCGTCATGCGGGCGCTCAGCTTGAGATGGCGGAGTGGTACGCGGCGCATCCGGACTCCGCCAAAGAGGCGATCCGCTGGTTCGAACGTTCGGCCGAACAGGGCAACCGAGACGCGCAGTATCAGCTGGCGCAACGCTATGAGAAAGGGCAGGGCGTGACGCAGCGTAGCGATATGGCCGAACGCGGGTATTACAAGGCGGCGCAGGCAGGACAGCCACAGGCGCAGTGCTGGATGGCGCAACACACGCAAGGCCAGGAGTCGATCGAGTGGTATCGCAAGTCCGCGGAGGGCGGCGAACCGCAGGCTCAGCTGTGGCTGGGCATGGCGTATTTGACCGGCGATAAATTGCCGCTTGATAAAGCGCGGGGCGAAACGTTGCTGCAAAAGGCGGCGGCGGGCGGCTCGGCGGAAGCCAACTACCAGCTTGGCGTTTTGTCGCCGAATGCGGACCAGAAAGTGAAGTACTTCCAGATCGCCTCGTCTAAAGGTTTCCTAAAAGCGCAGTATGAGCTGGGTCTTTACTACCAGCAGTCGGGGGATCTTGTGCATGCTCGCGCCGAATTCGCTAAAGCGGCGGCGCAGGGCGACGTAC
>NZ_CAMKXG010000114.1 GCF_946477055.1 Lonsdalea britannica
ACGAGATTCGCCTTAGTCTCGTGGGCTCGGAGATGTGTATAAGAGACAGGGGGTGGTCCTGTACGAAGGCGGAATACAGCGTGCGCAGTTCATTCATCATCACGCCCAGCGACCAGCCGTCGGCGATGATATGGTGCAGCGCCAGACGCAGCCAATGCTCCCGTGCGGATAGCCGAATCAGCTGCCCCTGCGCCAGAGGACCGGCCGTCAGATCGAATTCCGGCGTCCATGACGCACCCTCATCGTACGGTTCGCTCGCCGTCGTTATCTGCAACGGGAATCCCCGATCTTCCGGTTCCACCACCTGTACCGGCTCGCCATCGCGGCACTCGATGTGAGTTCGCAACGCCGCATGGCGGGCGACGATACGATCGAGCGCGCGCTGTAGCGCCAAGACATCGAGCGTCCCCGCCAGTTTAATCCCTCCGGCAATGACATAGGCCGCGCTGGCGTTGGCATCCCGCTGCGTCAGGAACCAGATTCGCCGTTGAGCCAAAGACAGCGGCGGCGCATCTTGCGTCCTGCGCGGAATAATCGGCGCCAGATCGCTCTGCGTCGCCGCGTCCAGCACCGCGGCGACCGCGTGCAACGCAGGACGCGCAAACAGCGTCGCCAGAGACAGCTCGCGCCCCAGCTCATCACGTAGTCGTGAAATCAGCTGCACGGCCAGCAAAGAGTGTCCGCCCAGCGCGAAGAAGTCGTCGTATCGGCTCACCTTTTCCACGCCCAGAAGCGACTGCCAGAGCGCCGCCAACGTGGTCTCCCGTTCGCCCTGCGGCGCGGCATAGGGCTGATGCGCAAACGCGGCCTGATCCGGGATCGGCAACGCTTTGCGATCGACCTTGCCGTTCGCGGTAAGCGGCATCTCCGCCAGCGCCATCCAGGCCACCGGCAACATGTACGACGGCAGTCGGGCGCTGAGCCGTTCACGCAGACTATCCGCGCAGATCCCCTGCGGATCGTCGCTGGTGTAGTAGGCAACCAACCGTTTTTCCTGCGTCTGTCCCGTCAGGATCACCGCGTCGACCACCGCTTCGCGGATCCCTTCGCAGGCCAGCAGCGCCGATTCAATCTCCCCCAGCTCCACGCGAAAACCGCGGATCTTCAGCTGGAAGTCATTGCGTCCTAGGTAGTCGATCGTCCCGTCGCTCCGCCAGCGGCCCAGATCCCCGGTTCGGTACATCCGGGCTTCCGCCTCCTGCGCAAACGGATCGGGCAGGAAGCGTTCGTCGGTCAAATCCGGACGATTGACGTACCCGCGAGCAACCTGCGCGCCGCCGATAAACAGTTCGCCGCACACTCCCGGCGGCACCGGCTCCCCCTGACCGTCCAGAATATACACACGGGTATTGGCGATAGGCCGCCCAATATGCAGCGCCGTCTCGTCTTTGCGAATGATCCCAGAAGTGGCGACGACCGTGTTTTCCGTCGGGCCGTAGTTGTTGAACAAGGTAAAGCGCGATCCGGCAGGCGGGCGGCGTTTAAGCCTGTCGCCGCCGACCAGCAGCGTCCTCAGCGCGGGCGGCGCCATCTCTCGCGCGAAGGCTAACTCAGCGATGGGCGTCGGCAAAAAGCTGATGTCCAGCGGCTGTGCCGCCCACCACGTCAGCAGCCGCTGCGGATCGCGTGAGATCTCCGGCGTCGGCATCACCAACCGGGCTCCGATCGACAGCGGCGGCCAGATCTCCCAGGCCGCGGCGTCAAATCCCAGTCCCGCCACGCTGGACGACAGGTCTTGCACCCGTAGATCGAACGCGGTCTGGTGCCAGTGAACCAGATTGACCACATGCCGATGTTCAACCATCACGCCTTTCGGCTGGCCGGTCGAGCCGGAGGTATAGATAAGATAAGCCGGATGATGAGGCGTCAGCCCCAGCGTTTGCGTCGGCAGATCGTCCTGCGGCGACTGCGCCCAAGGTCGATGTTCCCCTTCCAGCACAACCAGCGTCACGGCGGACGGCAGCGCCCCTAAACGATCGCGGACATCGCGACCGGTCACCAGCACCTGCGGTGCGCTGTCTTCAAGAATATAACTCAGTCGTTCCGTCGGCAGCGCCGGGTCCAGCGGCACATAAGCGGCCCCGGACTTCAGCGCCGCCAGCAGCGCGACGATCAGATCGCAACCGCGATCCAGCGCGATCACCACCCGGTCACCCGGTCCGACGCCCTGAGCGTTAAGCCAGTGCGCCAGCTGATTCGCCTGCGCGTTCAATTCGCCGTAACGCAGGCTCAGGCCGCCGCAAAGCACCGCCTGCGCGTCCGGTTGACGGGCCGCCTGCGCTTCGAACAGAGTCTGCAGGCAGCACCCGGTGGGATAGTCGGCGCGCGTGGCGTTGAAGTCGCACAGCACCTGACGGCGCTCTTCCTCGGACAGCAGCGGCAACGCGGTTACCGGCGTCGTCGGCGACGCCACCATGCCGCTAAGCAGCCGCTGCCAGTAGCCGAGATAACGGCGTACCGTGCTTTCATCGAACAGCGCGCGGGCAAAATACAGCCCTCCGCTGAGCGCTTCGCCTTGCTCGGTCAGGACCAGACTGAGATCGAATGGAGAGACTGTCGCCTCGTCTTGCAGCGGCGTCACCGCCACACCCGGCAGCGTCAGCGTGGCTTCCGGCATATTCTGTAGCGTCATCATGACCTGAAAAATTGGGCTGTGGGACAGGCTACGGGACGGCGCCAGCGTCTCTACGACCTGTTCGAACGGAATGTCGGCGTGCGTCTGCGCCGCTTGCGAGGTGGCTTTCACCTGTTCCAGCAGCGTGATGGCGTCCGGTTGCGCCGACAGGTCGACGCGCAGCGCCTGCGTGTTGACGAACATGCCGATCAGCGGCTCGACCTCGCGGCGATGGCGGCCTGCGTTAGGTGAACCGATCACCACATCCTCCTGACCCGACAGTCGGCTCATCAACGCCGCCCACCCCGCCATCAGCGTCATATACAGCGTGGCATTCCCACGCTGGCTCAGCGCTTTCAGCGACGCCGTCAGTTCGGCGTCCAGCAACACCATTACCCGGCCGCCACGATAATCCTGCTGCTGCGGTCTGGGACGATCGGTCGGCAGCGTCAGACATTCAGGCACGCCGTGCAGCTGTTCGGTCCAATAGCGCTGCTGCGCCTGCATCCGGTCGCCACAGAGAGACTGCCGCTGCCAGGCCGCGAAATCCCCGTACTGGATCGGCAGCGCGGGCAAAGGATCGTCTTTTTGCTGATGAAACGCGGCATACAGCGCGCCGATCTCCTCCATCAGCACGCCGATAGACCACCCGTCGGCGATGATGTGGTGCAGCGCCAGCCTTAGCCAGTGCTCTCCTTCAGACACCGTGACCAGCTGCGCCAGCGCCAGCGGTCCTGCCGTCAGATCGAACGTCGGCAAGAAGCTCGGTGCATCGCGCGGGTCGTCAATGTCGATGACACTGAGCGGAAAACCGCGCGTCTCCGTCTCGATCACCTGCGCCGGATGACCGTTGCGTACCTCGATATGCGTACGTAATACGGCGTGCCGCGCATAGACGCGATCCAGCGCCTGCCGGAGCGCCGCTATATCCAGTTTCCCCTCGAGCTTCACGCCGCCCGACAGAACATAGGCCGCCCCCGCCGCCGCATCCATCTGACTCAACACCCAGATTCGACGCTGCGCCAACGACAGCGGCGCGTCTTCGCCCTCTTTCAAGGCGGGAATGTCGGCCAGCGTTTCCTGCGATGCGGCATCCAACACCGCGGCCAACTCGCCGATCGTCGGATGGGCGAACAACGTCGCCAGCGGCAGCGCCCGACGCAACGCCTCCTGCACTTGGGCCACCAGCTGCATCGCCAGCAGGGAGTGCCCGCCCAGCGCAAAGAAGTTGTCGTGACGACTCACCTTCTGCACGCCGAGCAGCGACTGCCAGATTGCCGCCAGCGCCGCTTCCGTCTCCCCCTGCGGCGCTTCGTAGGGCTGCTGCGCATAGGCTGACGCATCCGGGGCGGGCAACGCCTTGCGATCGACCTTGCCGTTCGGCGTCAACGGCACACTCTCCAACGCGACCCAGGCGGCAGGCACCATGTAGTCGGGCAGACGCGCGATCAACGTCGTGCGCAGTTCCTCACCGGTGAGTACGGTATCGCCCTCGGCCACGTAGTACGCGACCAGTCGCGCTTCCTCGCGGTCTCCGCTGACCGCCGTCACCACCGCCTCGCGAACGCCCTCGCAGGCCAGCAGCGCCGACTCGATCTCGCCCAGCTCGATGCGAAAACCCCGGATTTTGACCTGAAAATCGTTACGCCCCAGATATTCAAGCGCGCCGTCGGAGCGCCAGCGTCCCCGATCGCCGGTTTGATACATGCGGGCATCGCCATCGCCGCAAAAAGGATCGGGCAGGAAGCGTTCCGCCGTCAGATCGGGGCGCTGGAAATAGCCCAGACTGACGCCATCGCCGCCGATATAAATCTCCCCCGGTACGCCGGGCGGCACCGGCTCCCCTTCCGCATCCAGCAGATAAATCCGCGTATTCGCGATGGGGTGACCAATCGGTATCGACGCATCCTCAGCGCCAATACGCCACGTGGTCGACCAGACGGTGGTCTCCGTCGGACCATACATGTTCCACAGTGCATCGACGCGCGGCAGCAACGCGGCCGCCAACGTCGGCGAAAACGCTTCACCGCCGATCAATCCCGTCAAGCCGGAGGCACCTTGCCAACCGGCCGCCAGCAGCAGCTTCCACGTTGCGGGCGTAGCTTGAAATACCGAGATCGCCTCTGCGTTCAGATAATGTCCCAGCCGCTCGCCGTCCCGGCGCAGCTCGTCGCTCGCCAGATGCAGCTGACCGCCCGCGATCAACGGCAGGTAAATCTCCAGAACATGAATATCAAAGGAGACGGTGGTGACCGCCAGCAGTCGGGTCTGCGACGAAGCCTGATGCTGACGCCGCTGACAGTGCAGAAAATTCACGACGGCCCGGTGCGGCACCGTCACGCCTTTGGGGCGACCGGTCGAGCCGGAGGTGTAAATGAGGTAAGCCGGATGACGCGCCGTCACCCCGCGATCCTGCGGGGCCAGATTGGCCTCGGAACACCGCGTCCATGGGCCAGTGTCATCGTCACAGGTCAGTAGCGTGGCGGAGTCAGGCAGATCGCCCAACACTCCGCGAGTGGTCCGCGAGGCGATCACCACCACAGGCGCGCAGTCATGCAGTAGCGCGCTGAGTCGCGCCTGCGGCTGCGCCGGGTCCAACGGTACATAGGCGGCTCCCGACTTGAGCACCGCCAGCAGCGCGGCGATCAACGCGGGACCGCGCGGCAGCGCCACGACGACGCGGGCCTCCGGACCGGCCCCGTGCTCGACGAGCCAGTGCGCCAGTTGGTTAGCCCTTCTATTGAGTTCACCGTAGCTCAGCGTCTGCTCGCCGAATACCACGGCAATGGCATCTGGCTGCGCGGCAGCCTGAGACTCAACCAACTCATGTACGCAGGCGTCGCGGGGATAATCCGCCTGCGTCGCATTAACCTCGTCCAGCTGCTGCTGCCGCTCATCGGCGGACAGTAACGGCAATGAGGTCACCGCACGGTCAGGCTGCGCCACCATGCCGCGTAGCATCCTTACCCAGTAGCTCAGATAACGCCGTACGGTGCCTGCATCAAACAACGCCGTCGCATAGCACAGCGTCCCCTCGCACCGCCCTTCGGTTTCCGTCAGCGTCAAATTCAGATCGACCTGCGCCATCGTGACTTCGCCTTCCAACGGCGAAACCACGAGGTCGGGTAACGTGAATGGCTGCTGAGGCGTATTTTGCAGCGACAGCATCACCTGAAACACCGGGCTGTGGGACAGACTGCGGGTCGGCGCGACCGCTTCCACCACCTGTTCGAAAGGGATATCGGCGTGACGCTGCGCCGCCAGCGCCGTGTCCCGAACCTGCGTCAACAGCGCGGGCGTGTTTAACGGCGCCGAGAGATCGACTCTCAGCGCCTGCGTGTTGACGAACATGCCGATCAGCGATTCGACCTCGCTGCGGTGACGCCCGGCCGTTGGTACGCCGATGACGATGTCGTCCTGTGCGGACAGACGACTCATTAACGCCGCCCACCCAGCCAGCAAGGCCATGAACAGCGTACAACCGTGGCGCTGCGCCAGCGCTTTCAGCGCGTTCACCAACGTCGCCTCCAGCGTGACCGACGCACAGGCTCCGTCGACATCCTGCATCCGCGGACGCGGGCGATCGCCCGGCAACGCCAGACACGTCGGCGCCCCCCGAAGCTGCGTCCGCCAGTAGTTCCGCTGAACCTCCAGCGTCTCGCCGCTCAGCTGCGCCTGCTGCCACGCGGCATAGTCGGCGTATTGAATCGGCAGCGGCGACAAAGGGTCAGGCAGCCCCTGGCTGAAAGCCGTATAGAGGGCGTTCAACTCCCGCAGGAAAATCCCGAGCGACCATCCGTCGGCAATCAGGTGATGCAACGCAATGCGCAGCAGGTGCTCGTTTTCTCCCAGACACACCAGCTGCCCGCCGACCAGCGGTCCTTGCTCCGGCTCCGGCCGAAACGCGAAAGGCGGTAGCGGTTCCGACGCATTCGATAACGTCCGTATTTCCAGAGAGAATCCGATGTCGGCAGCGCCGATGTGCTGACGCGGCGTGCCCGCCGCATTCACCACCCGCGTCCGTAACGCCTCATGACGGGCGACGATACGGTCCAGCGCCGCCCGCAGAGCGGCAAGATCAAGCCGACCACTGAGGCGGTAGGCCATCCCCAGAAGATAGCGTTCCGGCGCTTGCGACTCCATTTGCGACAGAAACCATAGCCCGCGCTGGACGGGTGCCAGCGGCATCCCGCCCTCCACGCGCGGCGCAGGAGGGATGGACTGTCGTTTGCCTGCGGTCTTCGGCCGCATCCCTTTGGCTTTCGCCAGCGCCAGCAGTTTAGCTTTCTGCTCTCGCGACAGGGGCTGGACCGTTGAGGGGGTGTCTTCCGTATTCTGCATTATTCTTCTCCTTCCATAGAGGCCGCCATGTCCAGCAGCTCAGCAATATCAAACTGTTCGATACTCAGGTCCAGAATCCGCTCGCTGAGCGCGCTTAGACTCGGATGGGCGAACACTTCGGCTAACGGCACGTCGACATCCAGCTCAAGCCGGAGTCGAGAGACCAGCTGTACCGCCAGCAGCGAGTGCCCGCCCAGTTCGAAAAAGTTGTCGTGACGACCAATGCGATCGACGCCCAGCAACGCCCGCCAGATTGCCGCCACGGTTAACTCGGTATCATCCTGCGGCGCTTCGAACGCCGCACGGGCGAAGGCATCGTCGTCGGGCTCTGGCAGGGCATGGCGGTTCACTTTGCCGTTCGGCGACAGCGGAAACTCCGCCATCGCCACCCAGGCCGCAGGCACCATATACGCGGGCAATTGCGCCACAAGATGAGCGCGCATGGACTCGATATCCGCGCTTCCCCGGTAGTAAGCCACCAGCCGTTTTTCCCCGCTACCTTCGCGCGGAACCACCGCCGCCGCCTCAACGCCCGGACATCCACTCAGGCAGGCTTCCACCTCGCCCGGCTCGATGCGGAACCCGCGGATCTTGACCTGATCGTCGTTGCGACCCAGATAGTCGAGAATGCCGTCCTTGCGCCAGCGCCCCCGATCGCCGGTTTTGTACATGCGGGCATCCGCAGAGGTGGAGAACGGATCTTTCATAAACCGCTCAGCGGTCAGCGCCGGTTGGTTGAGATAGCCTCTCGCCACGCCGATGCCGCCGATGTAGATCTCCCCGGCAACGCCGACAGGCACAGGCTCTCCTTTTTCATCCAGAATATAGAGTCGGCTATTGGCGATGGGGCGTCCGATAGGCGGCTGGGACACGCCATGTGAGAAGGTCGCCGGACAGACGAATTCGCTCGTCACGTGCGTTTCCGCCGGGCCGTACTGATTGTGCAGGCAGACATTCGACGACCGTTGGAACAGCGCGCGCACATCCGGACCGAGGCGCAGCGCCTCGCCGCTGGCGATAATGTCCATCGACGGCGGCACGCGCCCCGAAGTGCGATACATCTGCGCCAGCGCAGGCAGGACTGAAGGGGGAATGAAGGCCCGCTCGACGCGATGCTGCTCCAGCAGATCCGCCAGCCGCGGCATATCGAGCCGCACGTCGTCCGGGACGACGACCAACCGCCCTCCGCCCGTCAACGCGCTGAGGATCTCCTGGCTCGCGACATCGAAACCGAAAGAAGCGAACTGCAACGTGACGCCGACGGGGCGCTGGTTCTGCCAATGGATCATATTGACCAGCGCAGCGTGCGGCATCGCCACCCCTTTGGGGCGACCGGTCGAGCCGGAGGTATAGATGACGTAGGCCAAATGACGCGGGGACAGTCCGATCGCGCGCGGATCCGGATTACCGCACGCCGACGCGGCCCACGCGGGTTCATCTGCACTCAGATCGACCAACGGCGGCAGCGCGGAACAGGATGACAGCGCAGAGCGCCCTGTGTCGTCGCACAGCACCGCCAGCGGCTCGCAGTCGGCGATCATATGAGCCAAACGCTCGGTGGGATAAAGAGGATCGAGCGGGACATAAGCGCCGCCGGCCTTCAGAATGCCGAGCAGCTCCACGACCATGTCGGCTCCCCGCGCGACGCAGATCGCCACGCGATTGTCCGGACGCACGCCCTGCTCCATCAGCCAGTGCGCCAGCCGGTTGGCCCGCTCGTTCAACTCTCCATAGCACCATCCCCGCTCGCCGCAGATGAGCGCCGTCGCCCTCGGCTGCCGACGCGCCTGCGTCTCGAAGAGTTCATGCAAACAATGGTCGGCTGGATAGTCGGACTCCGTGGCATTGAACGCCGTCAGCACCCGCTGCCGCTCGGCGGCAGAAACCAGCGGCAGCGTCGTGACCGGCTGCATCGGCGATGCCGCCATCCCTCTAAGCAGCCGCTGCCAGTAGTCCAGATAACGTTGCGCGGTATCCTCATCAAACAGCGCGGTAGCGTAATACAGCGTCCCTTCCAGCCGCCCGTTCGTCTCACGTAATTCCAGATTCAGATCGAACTGGCAGGTCGCCGTCTCGTTAGGCAACGGCGACAGCCGCAGCCCCGGTAGCTCCAGCGTCATCTCCGGCAGATTGTGCAGCGCCAACATCACCTGGAAGATCGGACTGTGAGACAAGGTGCGCACCGGCGCGACCGCTTCGACTACCTGCTCGAATGGGATATCCGCCTGGCTTTGCGCCGCCAGCGTCGTGCTCCTGACCTGCGCCAGCAGCGCCGCCGTATTCATCTCAGGCGTCAAGGCGACTCGCAGCGCGAGCGTGTTGACGAACATCCCGATCAGCGGTTCGATTTCCTGTCGATCGCGCCCCGCGATCGGAGAACCGATCACGATGTCATCTTGACCTGAAAGGCGGCTCATTAACGCTGACCAACCGGCTAATAACGTCATGTACAGCGTGCATCCGTGCCGCTGACTTAACGTCTTCAACGCCTGAGTCAAATTGGCGTCCAGCGTCAGGGTTTTATACGCCCCGGCAAAGCTCTGCACCGGTGGACGAGGCCGGTCCGTCGGCAGCATCAAAGTGTCAGGCGCGCCGCGCAGCTGCTCGACCCAGTAACGTTGCTGCGTTTGCATCCTCGCCCCCTGCAAGTGGCGTCGCTGCCAGGCGGCATAGTCGCCGTACTGCACGGGCAGCGGCGGCAGCGGATCGGGTTGCCCCTGACTCAATGCACGGTACAAGGTACAGAGCTCGTGGATCAGAATACCGACTGACCAGCCGTCAGCGATGATGTGGTGCAGCGCTAACCTCAGCCAGTGTTCACGCGGGGAAAGACAGACCAGTTGCCCCTGCGCAAGCGGACCGGCCGTGATAGACATGGACGGCATGAACGGTTCCGGTCGGTCCTGGCTGTCGCTCATCTCAAGCCGCTGTAGGGGAAAACCGCTCTCCACCGGTCCGATCGCCTGCACATCAACACCGTCTCTCTGAACGATGTGCGTACGCAGCGCCGCATGACGCATCACGATGCGATCCAACGCCTGTTGCAGGGCGGCCGGGTTCAGATGTCCCTGTAGCCGGATGCCGCCGGTGATCATATAGGCCGCGTTTGCTGCCGGATCCATCTGCACCAACAACCACAGGCGTTGCTGCGCCAGCGACAGCGGAGGTTCAGCCGCCGTCTGGCAAGAAATCGCCGGGAGAGGCTGCACTTTCCTGTCGCCTAGCGCCGCCGCCATCTCACACAGCGTGGGATGCATGAACAGCGTTTTCAGGTCCAGTTCTCGCTGCATATCGCTGCGTATACGTGAGATCAACTGCACCGCCAGCAGCGAGTGCCCGCCCAGCAGGAAGAAGTGATCCCGACGCCCCACCTTCTCCACGCCCAGCAACGCTTGCCACAGGGCGGCCAATGCCTGCTCTTCCCTGCCCTGCGGCGCCTCATAATGCTGCCTCGCAAACGCGCTTTCATCCGGTGCAGGCAGCGCAAGCCGGTCCACTTTGCCATTCGCCGTCAGCGGCAGGTTTTCCAGCGCGACCCAGGCCGTCGGCACCATGTATTCAGGCAACCGCGCCAGCAGCTGTTCACGCAGCGCGTCGATGTCTGGCGCCTTCGTGCGATGATCCACAAGGTAGTAAGCGACCAGCCGTTTCTCCTGAGCGGTCGCCGCCTGCGCGACGACCACGGCTTGCTGGAT
>NZ_CAMKXG010000115.1 GCF_946477055.1 Lonsdalea britannica
TGCTTGGATCAATGGTTCAGTTCACGTCGTCTTTGAACGGGGCGTTTCCCGGTTGTTACGTTGCGGCTGATAACATGATGGAGAGACTAAAGATCTAAGACGCATATTTTTCGCTGAATGCTTGCCACTGCTGTTTGTACACATCCAACTGCTTCATAGCTGCATTGATGGACGTTTGCGCAGCGTTGCCTGGGTTAGGCGTCGCAAGAATCAAATCAGCAAATGTGCTGAATACTGAGTCCATGTCATTGCCGGATTTCATCGCCTCCATCATCCCGGCTAGCTCCACCTGCGGCCGCGCAGTACCGCTTTTTACCTGCTCAAGATAGTCACGTGCACCGGCCTGTATCTTGTCAGTCCCGTAACGGGTAGCGATATCTAACATATCCTGAGCACTTTGCAGCGTTTGCTGTTCACGGGCGGCAACTTTGCCGCTGATCACCCCATCAACGATGTCGTTTGCCTGTGTCTGGTTATCCGCTGACACATATTTATCGATGAGTTTATGGAGCTTGGCCTGCGTTAAGGTCAGCGCCATCGCTTCCGAGGTGTCCGAATTATCGTACTGATTACGTCCTACCTGACCATCAGCCAGCACATCGTGCAGTGCGTTGGCAAAGTCATCCATCGCGGACTGCGTATTATCAGCTGTCATTTTTAGGATCGGGATGAAGGTGCCGGCATCCCAGCTGGTATTGGGATCATTGAATAGCTCGTATCCGAGGTTCACGGACGGCCCCTGATTGGAGAACTTACTGGCCAACAATTCCGCGTAATTTGTATTCTGTTGCTCCGAGGTGACGGGTTCAGCCACGGCTTGTACCAGCCGCTCTCTCGCCTCGTTGGATATCACCACCTCGCTGGCGGGTAACGCTTTTCCGGTAATGGTTTCAGTAGCGACACTTGTTGATGTTGATGTTGATGTTGATGCGCTGTTGGCAAAATATGCTTTTGCCTCGCCCTCTATAACCCCAGTGATTGAACCCATAATGCCCTCTACGGTTTTTTTAATTGAATAATTAATCGGCAGAATGTAATGAGCCTTTACCAAAAAATTAACCGCTAAGGGCCAGGCATGACCTACGACAGATTCGGTGTATTTCTCTCAAGATAGAAAAGAGAATTAAGGCGGGGTAGGTAGGTGAACGGTTCATATCCACTCGCCGATTACCGAAAAAGTCCCACTTTCAGTGGTTTTCTACCCGTGTTGGCTTTATCGAGGACATCAATGACGCTGACTCTTGCCCACCATGAGGATGGCAGGCAAGCCGGGATTAAGCCAGAGAAGACACTATCGGATGAGCCGCAGCCCTCTCGCAACGACATTTTTGAACTCACTACAGTGGGTATGCTCCTGTTCTGTACACCGGGCAACATGCTTTAACCCCTGACTTAACCGCCGCAACCGGCGAACAGTGGCGTCAATTTCCTTGGCGCGATGGTATAGGCGCTCACGATCGATAACTGTTCGACCTTCCGTATTGAGCATGATTGCCATTTCATCCAGGGTCAATCCGGCAGCTTGTCCTAGTGCGATCAACTGTAGTTTATTCAGCACGTTATCGTGATACTGCCTTCTCAGGCCGTTACGGCCGATAGGTTTGATTAATCCTTTCTTCTCGTAAAACCGCAATGTTGAAGGTGGAACGCCGGAAAGATCGGCAACTTCTCTTATATCCAGTTCATCTCTCATTGACTTAAACCTGACTTTAAGTTGCACACTCTTGACTAGCTTAACACTCCCCAAAAATGAGGACGCAGGAAATGGATAGAGTTATTGCTGTTCAAACCGTCATGACCGGTATTGGCGCAACGTTGGTCATGGATTTATGGTCACTATTCCAGAAGCACATCATTGGCGTGCCATCTTTAAATTATGCACTGGTGGGACGCTGGGTGTTATGGATGCCCAGAGGCAAGTTCTGGCATAACACGATCGTTTCAACGGCCTCTGTGCGTAGAGAACGTTTGGCGGGGTGGGGACTTCATTATTTGACCGGGATTCTTTTTGCCTTTATACCGCTTTTGCTCAAGGGGCCGATCTGGTCCTATGAACCCTCTTTCAGCACGGCGCTACTGACTGGCCTGTTCACTTTAGTTGCACCGTTCATGATGTTGCAGCCCGCACTCGGTTTTGGCATAGCGGCGTCCCGCACGCCCCACCCATGGCAGGCTCGGCTGTTAAGTGTGCTCACACACCTGGCATATGGCGTCGGGCTTTATATGGCGGCCCTCGTTATTAAATCTTGAGGGACACGCCAAAATCATTCAACAGAGACTCCGTGGTCCTCAATGAACAACACTCACTCCCTTTTCTACTTCATACCGGACCTAGCCTGCTAACCAGTCAGCCCATAAAGTCTGAGTCTCTCAGGGACGTGGGTTTTTCATATCCGCAGGGAGACTGGCGTGAAGCGCTCGACGAGTTAAAATAAATGTAAAATTTACGATCGATTGGGAAAAACATCGGTTAAGGTGTGGGTAAATCACCGTCAAAAGGATGTCGTCATGCAGAACCAAGGGCGTTTTTCGAATGTGCAAATTGCATTGCACTGGGCCGTCTTTCTTCTTCTTATCGTTACCTATGCCACCGTTGAGCTGCGGGGACTGGCACCGAGAGGGACGTTGACGCGTCAACTGGTGATGGCGACGCATTTCAGCTGTGGCGTCACCGTGCTGGCGCTGATGGTGGCGCGCATTTACTTTCGTATCAAATACGCCTCTCCGCCGATCGTTCCGCCCGCTCCGAAGTGGCAGACTTTTCTGGCGACCCTGACCCACATTCTGATTTACGCGCTGTTCGTCGCACTGCCGGTGCTGGCCGTTAGCTCTCGTTATTTGCGTGGACAGGACTGGGCGCTGTTCGGCATTGGTATGCCGGTCGCCGCTACGCCTAACCCGGATCTGGCTGTGTCGCTGATTCAGCTGCACGAGACGCTGGCGCCTCTCGGCTACTGGCTGATCGGGCTGCACGCGGCGGCGGCGCTGTTCCACTACTACTTCATGCGCGACAACACGATGCTGCGCATGATGCCCTCGAAAAAAGATCGCCCCTCCGCCTAATTGCCTCTCTGGCGGCTGATTAACAAACGCAATGAAAACCGTTTATTCAGCCGCCGTTAGGACTATCCTCTATTTATGCATGGCAAAATGAGGATGTGGGCGGATGGAATTCAAAGATTATTATGCCTTGCTGGGGGTTGAGCCCTCAGCCGATATCAAGGCCATAAAAGCGGCGTACCGGAAACTGGCGCGGAAGTATCATCCCGACGTCAGCACCGAGCCGGATGCGGCGGAAAAGTTCAAGAGCGTAGCGGAAGCCTACGAAGTCCTTAAAGACAGCGAACGCCGCGCGGAATACGATCAAATCAGACTGCACCGTAACGATCCCCACTTCAACGACTCGCACTTTTCTCAATCTCGCTCCGCAGGTGCAGGCGGCCAGGAATGGCACAACAGCGGCGACTTCTCTGACTTTTTTGAATCCGTTTTCGGTCATCAGGCGCAGCCGCGTTCAGCCGGTCGTTCATCTCATGGCCAACGCGGGCAGGATGTCGAAATGGAGCTGCCGTTATTCCTGGAAGAAACGCTGAAAGAGCAAAGCCGCACCATCTCCTATCAGCTGCCGGTTCACGACCCGTTTGGTCGTGTGGTGGATGAAGTCACGAAAAAATTGAACGTGAAAATTCCGGCGGGCGTGGGCGACGGTGAGCGTATTCGCCTCAAACATCAGGGTGTTGCGGGGATTAACGGCGGGGCGAACGGCGATCTCTACCTGATTATTCGGCTGGCGCCGCATCCGCTGTTCGATATCGACGGCCAAAATCTGCAAATTGTCGTACCGCTGGCGCCCTGGGAAGCGGCGTTGGGCGCCAACATCGAAATGCCGACGCTCTCGGGGCGCATTACCCTGACCGTCCCGGCGGGCAGTCAGACCGGCCAGCGCCTGCGTATCAAAGGGAAAGGTCTGGTCAGCAAAAAAGGCGCGGGCGACCTTTATGCCGTGCTGAAAGTTGTGATGCCGCCAAAACCGGATGAATCTACAGCGGCGATTTGGACCTCGTTGGCTGAGAAGGCGGCCTTTAATCCTCGGACAGTATGGGAGTAATGCTATGGATGATATCGACGTCACCTTTACCGTGATTGAGGTGTGCCAGATCGTCGGGCTCTCCAAAGATGAACTCAGCGAAGTGGTTGCGCTGGGGGTTATCGCACCTCAGGAGGAGACCCACCTGCAGTGGCGCTTTGATGCCTGTGCAGTGAGCCAGCTACAGCGAGCGCGACGTTTGCGCTACGAGCTGGATATTGACTGGCCGGGCATCGCCATGACGCTGACGCTGTTGGATAAAATGGAGCGCCTCAACCAGGAAAATCAGCGGCTGCGGCGACAGCTGGAGCGCTTCATACCGAGCCATTAATGCTTGTAATTCAGGCTGCGCGTCTCGTGTCAGAACGCGCGGCCGCATGCCTGACTTGCCCCCATCGTAGTCCCTCTTTCCATCCAGTCCATTCCTGCCGCTTTCATCCTGACGCTGGAGAGAGCCGGTCGACCTTTCGCTCTCAATCTCTATCTCTCTTTTTGTCTTTATCGCACAAAGGCGGTGAGTCCGATCTCACTATAGGGATTTTGCGCCTCAAATTGGTGCAATTAGTGACCTATTATGGTGCACCTCGCCTTGGGCGATCGGTTTTTTTGCTCACTGTTAGTGCAGAGAGGCCGAGATAATTTGGCGTCAAATTAAAAAAATTTCTTTTCCCTTTTTTTGAATAAAATTTCTGCCAAAGGGGAGTTTTACAAAGAATTCTTTTTTACTTTAGGTTTGAATTCAAGATGAGTGCATAATTATGCATTTGTAATCGCTTGTTTTTAGGAAAAAAAATACACTTATTCATCATTTATTCATTTCTGGCACGATGCCTGCTCTACCTCCTATCATTGATATCTGTACCGCGGTTGATTTAAAGCGATAACCATCGCGCCGCGGAACTAATCTTCATGCATTTATTTGAAAAATAATATTTTTTTCATTTGTTTCCTACCGAATTCAGGTAATGAGAAAGCGCGTGCTTTCATCATTATTTTCTCTTTCACGCTCTTTGAGATCGAAACGGTTGATGAGAGCCAATGTCGGCGAGCCGCCGACCGAGATGAGGCCACTATGGAACATTCAGCAAAAATAACTCGTCAGGATTTTAATGAACGTATGGTGCCGGTGTATGCCCCTGCCGAGTTCATTCTGGAGCGAGGGGAAGGCTCGCGTCTGTGGGATAACCAGGGCAAAGAGTATGTCGATTTTGCTGGCGGCATTGCCGTCAATGCCTTGGGCCACTGTCACCCGGTCGCGGTAGACGCGCTGACGAAGCAGGCGTCCAAGCTATGGCACATCGGTAATGGCTATACCCATGAGCCGGTGCTGCAATTGGCGGGGCAGCTTATCGACGCGACGTTTGCTGACAAAGTGTTCTTTTGTAACTCCGGCGCGGAAGCCAACGAGGCGGCATTAAAGCTGGCGCGCAAACATGCGCACGACCAAGGTGCGCCGGATAAAAACCGCATCATCGCCTTCAACAATGCCTTCCACGGCCGCACGCTGTTTACTGTCAGCGCGGGCGGACAGCCCAAATACTCGAAAGATTTTGCACCGTTGCCGGGCGCGATTGAACATCTGCCGTTCAACGATCTGGCGGCGGCGGAAGTGGGTATCGATGCGCAGACCTGCGCCGTTATCGTCGAGCCGATTCAGGGCGAGGGCGGCATTATTCCTGCTGACCCGGCGTTCCTGCGCGGTCTGCGCGAGCTGTGCGATCGCCACGGCGCGCTGCTGATTTTCGACGAGGTGCAGACGGGCGTTGGCCGTACCGGCTCGCTGTATGCCTACATGCAGTATGAGGTCGTGCCGGACGTGCTGACCACTGCCAAGGCGCTGGGCGGTGGTTTCCCGATCGCCGCCATGCTGACGACCGATGCGCTGGCCGCCACGCTGTCCGTCGGCACGCACGGCACCACCTACGGCGGAAACCCGCTGGCGACGGCCGTGGCCAGCGCCGTGTTCCGCACCATCAATACGCCGGACGTGTTGGAAGGCGTCCAGCGTCGCCACACGCTTTTCGTTGAACGTCTGCGGCAGATCAACGCTCAGCACGGCATCTTCGCGGACATCCGCGGACGCGGTCTGCTGTTGGGATGCCAGCTCAATGCCGATTACGCGGGTAAAGCGAAAGCACTGACCCAGCTGGCGGCGGAAGAAGGGCTGATTGCGCTGATCGCCGGTCCGGACGTGGTGCGTTTTGCGCCGTCTCTGGTCATTCCGGAACGTGATATCGAGGAAGGATTACAGCGCTTTGAGCGCGCCATCGCACGTTTTCGGGGATGAATTCGGCGCAAGGAAGAGAACGAGAGGTTGATATGACAATGATGATGATTCGCCCCGTCGCGCACCGCGACCTGCCGGACCTGATGGCGCTGGCGCAAAAGTCCGGTATCGGGCTGACCACGTTGCCGCACAACGAAGAGATTTTATCCGCCCGTATTTCGCGGGCGCAGAAAACCTGGCAGGGCGAGCTGCCTAAAAGCGAGCAGGGATACCTGTTTGTTCTGGAAGACGTTTCCTGCGGCCGGGTGGTGGGCGTCAGCGCGCTGGAAGTCGCGGTCGGGCTGACGGAGCCTTGGTACAACTTCCGCCTCGGCACGCTGGTCCATGCTTCCAAAGCGCTGAATGTCTACAAGGCGATGCCGACGTTGTCATTGAGCCACGACCATACCGGCTGCAGCGAGCTGTGTACGCTGTTTTTGGACCCGGACTATCGCCACAGCCAGAACGGTAAGCTGCTGTCCAAAATGCGCTTCCTGTTTATGGCCGCGTTTCGCGAACATTTCTCCGATCGGGTCATCGCCGAAATGCGCGGCTACTCCGATGAAAACGGCCGCTCGCCGTTCTGGGAAGGGGTCGGCAGCCACTTCTTCTCTATTGATTTTGCTCAGGCCGACTATCTCAGCGGCATCGGTCAAAAAGAGTTCATCGCCGAGCTGATGCCGAAACATCCGCTGTACGTGGACTTTCTGGATAAAGCCGCCCGCGACGCTATCGGCCGCGTGCATCCGCATACTGCGCCTGCGCGCCGACTGCTGGAAGCCGAAGGGCTGTGCTATCGCGGCTATGTCGACATTTTTGACGGGGGATCGACTCTCGAAGCGAACATCGACGAGTTGCGTGCGGTGAAAGACAGCCAGCTGAAGGCTGTGGTCGTCGACGATCGCGCGGTAGACGGCGATGCGACGATATGTCTGGTGGCTAACGACAATTATCGTCACTACCGCGCCATGCGAGTTCTGGCCGACCTGACTCAGGACACGCTGAAACTGGATGCCGCAACGGCCGATGCCCTGTGTCTTAAAAATGGCGAACTGGCCCGCGTCATACCGCTTAACGTTGAGGAGAAACACTGATGTCGCATCCTGCACTGTTTATCAACGGCGCCTGGCGTCAAGGGCGCGGCGCGTCATTCGAGAAAACCGATCCGCTCGATGGTCAGTCGCTCTGGCAAGGGGCTGCCGCCGACGCGGCGGATGTCGACGATGCCTGCGCTGCGGCACGTGCGGCCTTTCCGGCCTGGGCCCGGCTAACGCTGGCTCAGCGGACCGAGATCGTGCAGCGCTTTGCTCAGCTGCTGGAAGCGCATAAGCCGGAACTGGCGGCGGTCATCAGCCGTGAAACGAGCAAGCCGCGCTGGGAAACCCTCACCGAAGTTCAGGCGATGATCGGCAAGGTAGCCATCTCGCAGCGGGCCTATGAACAGCGTACCGGCGAAAGCGTCACCCCGATGGCGGACGGCGCGGCATCGCTGCGCCATCGTCCGCACGGCGTGCTGGCAGTTTTTGGCCCTTATAACTTCCCCGGCCACTTGCCGAACGGACATATCGTTCCGGCGCTGCTGGCGGGCAACTGCGTGGTGTTCAAGCCCAGCGAGCTGACGCCGCAGACGGCGGAAGAAACCGTCAAACTGTGGCACGAAGCCGGTCTGCCGGCGGGCGTTCTCAATCTGGTGCAGGGCGGCCGCGCCACCGGTGAAGCACTGGCCGGTCATCCGCAGACGGACGGACTGTTGTTCACGGGCAGCGCTCACACCGGTTATCTACTGCACCGCCAGCTGGCGGGTCAGCCAGAGAAAATCATTGCGCTGGAAATGGGCGGCAACAATGCCCTGATTGTCGAAGATTTTGCGGATCGCGACGCGGCGGTGAATCTCGCGATCCAGTCCGCTTTTGTCTCCGCCGGACAGCGCTGTACCTGTGCGCGTCGTCTGCTGGTCAAACGCGGAGCCGAAGGCGATGCGTTTCTGCAACGCTTTATTGCCGTCGCACGGTCATTGCGCATCGGACGCTGGGATGCGGAGCCGCAGCCGTTTATGGGCGGCGTGATTTCCGCCGCGGCGGCAGATGCCCTGATGTCGGCCCAACAGACCCTGCTGGCCGCGGGCGCCGACGCGCTGCTGCCGATGACTCGCCCGGAAACGGATAACGCGCTGCTGACGCCGGGCATTCTGGATATCACCGAGGTTAACGATATTCCGGATGAAGAGCTGTTCGGACCGCTGGTCTGCGTCATTCGCTACGACGATTTCGATGAGGCTCTGCGTATCGCCAATGCCACGCGTTACGGGCTGGCGACGGGGCTGGTGTCGACGCGCCGCGCGTTGTTCGACCGTCTGCTGCTGGAAGCGCGAGCGGGCATCGTCAACTGGAACAAACCGTTGACCGGTGCCTCCAGCGCCGCGCCATTCGGCGGCGTCGGCGCATCGGGCAACCACCGCGCCAGCGCGTTTTACGCCGCAGACTACTGCGCGTGGCCGATGGCCTCGCTGGAAAGCGAAACGCTGTCTCTGCCCACGGCACTGTCGCCGGGCGTCTCGTTTGATGAGTCTGATGCCTAATCGGCCGATCCGCTCCCGGCTCATCATGAGCAGGGGCGGGACCGCACCGCCACTTTCTGTTTTCCGGAGTCAACATGCGTGGATATGAAATCAATTTCGATGGGTTGGTGGGGCTGACGCACCACTATGCGGGGCTGTCATTCGGCAACGAGGCCTCGACTCTGCATCAAAATAGCCTCTCTAACCCGAAGCTGGCGGCCAAACAGGGGCTGCTGAAGATGAAAACGCTGTCGGATCTCGGCTATCCGCAGGCGGTATTGCCGCCGCAGGTACGGCCGCATATCCCGACGTTGCGCCGCGTCGGCTTCAACGGCAGCGACGAAAACGTACTGGCGCAGGCCATGCGCGAGGCGCCGCGTCTGCTGTCCTCGCTCAGCTCCGCCTCTTCCATGTGGACGGCGAACGCCGCCACGGTATCGCCCTCAGCGGACAGCGCGGATGGCCGCGTACATTTCACCGCCGCTAACCTGAACAACAAATTCCACCGGGCGATTGAAGCGCCGACCACGTCCGCCATCCTGCGGGCCATTTTTCGCGACGATGCGCACTTCGTGCATCACGACGCGCTGCCTCAGGTGGCGCTGCTGGGCGACGAAGGCGCGGCTAACCACAACCGCTTGGGCGGCGACTATGCCCGCCGCGGCGTGCAGGTGTTCGTCTATGGGCAGCATCACTACGGCACAGAGCCGGGACCGCAGCGCTATCCGGCGCGTCAGACCCGCGAGGCCAGTGAAGCCGTCGCGCGTCTGCATCAGCTTGACCCGCAGTACACGGCGTTCGTGCAGCAGAACCCGGCGGTGATCGACAAAGGCGTGTTCCACAACGACGTGATCGCCGTCAGCAACCAGCAGGTGCTGTTCCATCATCAGCAAGCGTTTCTGCATCAGGCGCAGGCGCTGGACGATATCCGCCGCAAGATGGCGCGTATTGAGCAGGATTTGGTGTCGATCGAAGTGCCCGAAAACCGGGTGTCGGTGGAAGACGCGGTGGCGACCTACCTGTTCAACAGCCAAATCCTGACCCGTGAAAACGGCCGCATGACGATTGTGGTGCCGGAAGAGTCGCGCAGCCACAGCGGCGTGTGGGGCTATCTGAGTGAAATGGTGGCCTCCGGCGGCCCCATCGACGACATCAAGGTGTTCGACCTGCGCGAAAGCATGCGTAACGGCGGCGGTCCGGCGTGTCTGCGCCTGCGCGTGGCGCTGACCGAGGAAGAGCGCCGTGCGGTTAATCCGCAGGTGATGATGACCGATGCCCTGTTTGACACGCTGAATCAGTGGGTCGACCGTTACTATCGCGATCGGCTGAGCGCGGGCGATCTGGCCGATCCGCAGCTGCTGCGGGAAGGGCGTGAGGCGCTGGACGCGTTGACGTCAATCCTCGGTCTGGGCGCCGTCTATGAATTCCAACGGTAAGGGGCGCTGCGTATGAACGATTTTTTAGCGCTGACGCTGCGCGGCGAGTTACCGCCGACAACCTCAGGCGAGACCGCCGAACTGCACTGGCGCTGGCTGGACGAAGGCGTGCTGGAACTGACTCCGCGCGCGGGTTATCGCCGTGCGGTGGCGCTCTCTGCGGGCGTGCATGGCAACGAAACGGCGCCGATTGAGCTGCTCGACGCGCTGGTGGGCGATCTGCTGGCGGGGCGTCTGACGCTGG